>JACRKF010000019.1 GCA_016219865.1 Candidatus Woesearchaeota archaeon
GAATAAGATGGACAAATGAAAATGCAAACAATATGGCGCATATCAGAACTGAATATATCAACGGAAATATTGAAGAAATATACAATATTAAACAAAATCCACTTACAGCTATTACCTAAGTTGGGTGGTCGCACCCCAATATTTCGATGACATACTCTATAAAGATATAATTGGGAGATATAACTTAAATTCTCAAAGAACAAAAGAATTTGCTGTATTTCTTATAACAAATATAACAAAATTTATCTCATTAAGAAACATAAGAAATGCATTATCATTTTCATACGATACAACAAAAGAGTACCTCTCTTATTATAAAGAAGCATATCTCTTCTTCACAACGGATTGTTTTTCATATTCATTGAAAGAACAAAAAATAATGGCATCAAAGATATATACTATAGACCCGGGATTGCGAAATGCTGTTTCTTTTCGTTTTTCACAGGATGATGGAAGATTAGCAGAGAATATAGTATTAATTGAACTTCTGAGAAAAGGAATGCAGCCTTATTATTGGAAAGGAAAGAATGAAGTTGATTTCGTTATTAAAAAGAATGATCAAACAATAACAGCAATAAATGTAACTTATAGTAATGAAATAGAAGAACGAGAAATAAAAGCTTTAGAAGAATTCAAGAATAATTCCAAAAAGGTAAATGATATGATCATTATAACAAAAGATCTTGAGAAACAGCAAGATGGAGTTTATTTCATACCCCTTTGGAAATGGCTGTTGATTGAAGAAGATGAAATAATATCAAAATAAACATAAAGAATAAAAATAGTGCGAATAAAGAATAAAAATAATGCGGAGAGCAGGATTTGAACCTGCGTAGGCACTAAGCCAATAGGTAACTTAAAGTCACAGCTTTTTGCAAAGCTCATCTTACCTAAGCATGGACAGATTAGTACACTATATATAGCATAGATACTAAACTTCTATCCCGTTTGGCCGCTCCGGCATCTCCGCATAATTAGAAAAGAAGTTTCTACCTAAGTAAAAAGAAAAATTTACTTAAGTTGCCAAGCGTATGATCTCATCCTTGCAGTATTACCATAACCACAAGATGCGCAGATTTTCCTATTTTTATGAAACGCATGCTTTCCGCAACGTCTGCAGATAATATGTGATCCTGCTTTGTTATGTTGTCCTTGTGAGTATGTTCCCTTCATTTTCCACACCTAAGCTTAATGTCAAGAACCACTGGTCAATAGACCAGTGGTTCTTGACGCTTACGAATTCCACCACCTATCATAGATAAGTGGAATTCGTCTTGTTTAAAAATTTATTCTGCAGGAGAGATTATTGTAATAGTATCTCCACGAACAAATACTGTTCCTAACTTTCGTTTTACTTCACCATCTACTCGTTCTTCTGCATCATTAAGCACTACATTAATATGAATATCAAACGCTTCTAATTTTCCTACAATCTGTTTGTTGTTTTTTAATTCTACGATGATTCTCTTATTTCGCGCCTTATTTAATGCATCTAATGGTCTTGATGCTGATTCCATAGTTCATTCCTCCAAAAAATAAATTAATATTGTTTAGAATAAAAGACTCTTTTATAAAGCTTTTGAATTTTTGTGCAAAAAGCTTAAATATTAAGAATGATTACCTAATTGATAAAAAAGAGGTGAAAGTAGATGCAATGCCAATGTGGCGCTGAACCATATAAAGGTGATGTCTTCTGTAGAAAATGCGGCAATGAGTTACCACAGATAGAATATTTCTTGTGCGAATGCGGATCAGATGTATTATTTGAAGATTCATTTTGCCATGGATGCGGAGCAAAATTTGATGGAATTCAAGATTTAGAAGATGTTGATGCTAAAACATTTGAATCACCTATGAATCTTTGTAATTCTTGCGGACAAGAAATGTAATACTGATAATAATAAATGTTTAGTTATAGATTTACTTTAGCCTTTTTTGCACAGAAGATTGCGCTAACTCATTAGCAACAGTATTTTCTTCCCGAGGTATCCAGAAATATTTTAATGATGAGAAGTAAGGTTCTTTTTCTCTGATAAGCTTTAAAATTCTCAGTAAATGCGGTTGTTTGCATTTATATTGATGATTTAATATTTTAATAGCCCATTCACTATCACTTTTTATTTCAATTAATTTTTCATCATAGAATATTGCTTTTTCTAATGCAATATTTATTGCTGTTAATTCAGCAGTATTATTAGTGCCTTTACCAAGATATTGAGAAATCATCTCTATTACTCGTTTACCTTTTCGCATATACACTCCTATGCCCATTGGACCAGGATTACCTGAACATGCACCATCTGTGTAAATATAAACTATTTGTTGTTCTACCATAATCTTTTATTTATTTCATAATATAAAAAATTATCGAATTAGTAAAATTAATAAAACAAAAGAATAATCTCAATTTATGCAAAATATACGGGTTACTGATTTTAATTTACAATATTCAATTGAATCTGGACAAATATTTAGATATATAAAAAAGAATAATGGATATTATATAACTGTAAGAGATAAATTGTTCTTCGTGAAACAACAAGGAGATAAAATATATTATGATGGCACAAATGAAGAATTTGTTAAACATTATCTTGGATTAGATGAAGATTATAAACAATTAATTCAACAAATAGATGTTGATGATAATATAAAGCAAGCGATTAAACAATATTATGGAATGCGCATTCTAAGACAGGATCCATGGGAAGCAACAATAAACTTCATTTGTTCAGCTGCAGCAAATATTCCTAAAATTAGAATGAATGTTAATTTACTTGCTGAGAAATTCGGCAAAAGAATAAAGTTGCATGATGCCGTTAGCTACAGTTTTCCTGAACCTGGAACAATGAATAATGAAGAATTGATTAGAATGTGTAAAACTGGATTTCGATCAAAATATATTGCTGCTGCAAACATGATATTAGATGATAAAAAGTTAGCAAAACTTCGAACAATGCCTTATACCAAAGCCAAATCTGAGCTTATGAAAGTCCCTGGTATTGGCAGCAAAGTTGCAGATTGTATTCTTTTATTTAGTTATGGTTTTAAAGAAGCATTTCCTGTCGATACATGGATTACAAAAATAATGAAAGAATTATATTTTTCAAAAATGAGAAATATAAGCAATAGGAAAATATTGGAATTTGGACAAAACTATTTTAAAGCGCACCCTGGTTATGCGCAGATGTATTTATTTTATTGGACTAGAATGAAAAATAAAAATGGTAAAAAAGAGGACTAGACAAATGGTTACTGAGAAAGAGATTGATAAAGTAATGCAGATTTTAGCAGAAGAATATCCAAAGTTTAGAAAACCTATTGTCACAGAATACTCTGAATTAAGACATGATCCTTTTGAAGTCTTGATTTCAACTATATTGAGCTTAAGAACAAAAGACGAAACAACTCATACTGCTTGGAAAAGACTTTCTGCATTAGCAAATAATCCTCAGAATATGGTGAAATTATCTGCACAAGAAGTTGAGAAAGCTATTTATCCTGTTGGTTTTTACATCACAAAAGCTAAAACTGTAATTGAAACTTGTAAATTATTATTGGAGAAATACGATGGAAAAGTACCAGATGACTTGGATGAATTATTGATGATTAAAGGTGTTGGGAGGAAGACTGCAAATTTGGTGATAACGCTTGGTTTTGATAAACCAGGATTATGCATTGATACACATTGCAATAGATTTCCTAACAGATTAGGTTGGATCAAAACTAAAAACGCTGAAGATACTGAATTTGTGCTGAGAGAATTACTGCCACAAAAATATTGGAAAGTGTTTAATGATTATGTTGTTGCATATGGGCAGAATGTTTGTTTGCCTGTTTCTCCAAGATGTTCAGTTTGCAGAATAAAGAATTATTGCAACAAAGTTGGCGTTGAGATTTCGCGATAGAAGATTAAAAGAATCTTAAAAAAGATAATTTTAAAAAGTTAATTTACTGAGCTTTTCTTTGTTTTTGTGAATTCTTTTGACTTTGCTTTTTCATTCCAAATAAGAAATGTTCAGGACTTTTTTCCAGATCTATGAAATCATCTGCTTCATCTTTGATAAATCGTGATGCTGTCTTGCCAAATGCAATTACTTCTGTTCTACAACCATGGGATTTTAAGTATGCTAAAAGATCTTTGAAGTCGCCATCACCTGAGACAACTACAACTGTATCAACTTTTGATGCAATTCTGACAGCATCCATTGCTATACCAATGTCCCAATCACCTTTTTTTGCTCCACCGTAAAAGATTTGGATTTCTTTTGCTTTTACTTCGATACCAATGCTTTCTAATGCTTCATGAAAGACTGTTTCTTCCTTGTTTTCTGTTGTTATAACATAGGCAATTGCCCTAATCAATTTTCTACCAGAGACAGCTTTGTCAAGAATAGCTTTAAAATTAACTTTTGTGTTATAAAGATGTTTTGCGCTGTAATAGAGATTTTGAACATCAAATAAAACTAAGACTTTTTGTTCTTTATGTTTCATAAACTAATTTAAGATAAGGTTATTTATTAATATTGTTGTTTTATTCAATGCCCTTCGCTTTCCAAAAATCTTTCTGCATCAATTGCAGCCATGCAGCCTGTGCCTGCTGCTGTAATTGCTTGCTTATAGACATGATCCTGCACATCACCGCAGGCGAAAACTCCTTTGATGTTTGTGTATGTTGATCTTGGTTCTGTTGTGATGTAACCTTTTTGGTCTAATGTTAAGATATTTCTGAATAATTTAGTGTTCGGCTCATGACCAATTGCAACAAAAATCCCATCGCATTTTAGTTCAGTAGTCTTGTTTGTTTTGAGATTTTTAAGAACAACAGCTGAAACTTTTCCTGCTGTTACATTTTTAATCTCTTCAACAGATGTATCCCATATAAATGAAATCTTAGAATTTTTCTTTGCGCGATCCTGCATTATTTTTGATGCGCGTAATTCATCTCGACGATGAATTATTGTTACTTTGCTTGCGAATTTTGTCAAAAATAATGATTCTTCTAATGCCGAATCACCGCCACCAATAATTACAACTTCTTTATCTTTGAAAAAATATGCATCACACGTTGCGCAGGATGAAACACCTTTGCCAATTAATTTTTGTTCGCTTTCCAAACCAAGCCATTTTGTGGATGCGCCTGTTGAAACAATGACAGCTTTTGCCAATAATGTTTTCTCTGCGGAAAAGATCTTAAATGGTCTTGCTGAGAAATCAACTTTGACCACATCATCTGAAATAAATTCTGCGCCAAACCGTTCTGCTTGCTTATGTATTATCTCAATCAATTCTGGACCCATAATACCTTTTTCAAATCCAGGGAAATTTTCAACTTCTGTTGTTAACATCAATTGACCTCCTGCTCTGCTACCTTCAATTACCAAAGGTGATAAGTTTGCACGAGCTGTGTATAATGCTGCTGTTAATCCCGCAGGTCCTCCGCCAATGATGATGACATTGTGGACTTTTTGTTTTACTTCTTTTTTTTCAGTTCTTTTTGTTTTATCCATACTTTATTAGAATATAGGCGAATATTTATAAAGTTTATTAGATTTTCAGACTTCGAATGGTTTGAAAAACCTATCCATTTAAAATATACTCATTTTTATTTCTCGTCTAAAACAAAAGATATAAATACTAGTTTATCGTCGATAAACTAGTAAAATCATGAGGTGATTTTCTATGTTACGAAAAGAAGGTTATCA
>JACRKF010000018.1 GCA_016219865.1 Candidatus Woesearchaeota archaeon
GCCAGGAATAAGATGGACAAATGAAAATGCAAACAATATGGCGCATATCAGAACTGAATATATCAACGGAAATATTGAAGAAATATACAATATTAAACAAAATCCACTTACAGCTATTACCTAAGTTGGGTGGTCGCACCCCAAGTGAGAAGTGAGAATGAGACCGAAACATTTTTATATCTGTATAATTTAGGTTATACTAACTTAAATTATACAGAAGGTGGTATATTTGTTCATCAACAGAATCTCCGAGAAACAAGAACTCAAAAAAATATTAGGACGAAAGAGCTTTGAATTTGCTGTATTTTATGGCAGAAGACGGATTGGTAAAACTCGCCTTATTCTAGAAGTTATAAAAGGATATAATGCTCTTTATTTCTTAGCTGCTGAAAATAATAATCTGCAGCAATTTATTGCTACGATTGCAAGAACAGTCCCAGAAATAACTGCATTGAAGGAAGATTGGGAGATAATACTCAATTTCTTGAAGGATAAGATAGATGTTCTTGTCATCGATGAATTTCAAAACCTTATAAAAGATGACCATGCTGTCTTGTCAATCTTTCAAAGAGCAATAGATACAAGTTTAAGCAGTTCCAAATTAAAGTTTATAATCTTAGGATCTTCAGTCTCTCTTATTACCTCAGAAGTATTGGAGTACAAAAGCCCGTTATATGGAAGAAAAACCTATTCTCAGAAAATCCAAGCAATGAGTTTTTTCGATATTCATGGATTTTTTCCGCATATTGAGGCTAAAGAGCTTATGGAGATCTATGGCTTTGCAGATGGCATACCTTATTATCTTGAAAAGATAAAGACTCCCTTCTGGAAATGGCTTGATAATGAATTAAAGCAATCTTCATTTCTAAAAGATGAACTTACTTTTATTCTGAGATATGAATTTGAAGATATTCGCACATACAAAGCAATACTGGAAGCAATTGCGCATGGTAAAACAAAAATAAATGAAATAAAAGATTATTGCAGAATGCAAAGAACAGATGTAAGCCCTTATCTTTCAAAACTGATCAATACTGAATTTGTATTGCGAGAAATCCCAATAACAGAATCAAGCCTCTCAAAAATGGGAAGATATTATATCAAAGACCAATTTGTTTCATTTTGGTTTCGTTATATTTCACCCAACATAAGCAATATTGAATCTGGCATTTATGATATTCGCGAAATCAAGAATGATTATCAACATTACCTTGGATTTGTATTTGAAAAAGTATGCAAGCAATTTCTAATCATTCAGATAAAAAACAAAAAGATTGATTATAATAAACTTGGAAAATGGTGGCGCAACGAACAGGAAATAGACATCATTGCGTTAAATGAAAGCAAGAAAGAAATTCTTTTAGCAGAGTGTAAATGGCAAGAAAATGTTAATGCTGCAGAAATAATTGATGCGCTTCAAGAAAAAGCAAAAGCAGTACGCTGGCATAATCAAGAAAGAAAAGAAAAATATATGATTTTTGCAATCTCTTTTAAGAATAAGAATAACTTTGGAACAAACGTAACTTTGGTAGACCTAAAAGAGTTGCAGAGGGTATAATGATGTCTGATTTAAAAGATATTTTGAACAAAGTGAAAGAATTTTTAAATTTCTAATCATAACTTCTCTTAGCTAGCTCTTTATTTTCCATAACCTTTTTTATCAGATCTTTTTCCAGTTCATCTTTGCTTGTATAAACAACAAATCCTTTTTTATGAAATGCTTTTACTTTCTCCGGCGGAAGAATGTCAGTTTTGCTTAGATAAATATATGTTGGCTTATCAAGATTTATTACAACTTGAAACAATTGCTCTTGTTTTTCTAGCGGATATTGTTCAGTCAAGTCAAAGACATAGACAATGATGTCTGCGCAGTGCTGCATTGCTAAATATGCTTGTTTTTCAATGTTATTCATCTTTTCAAATCTGTTTAATGTTCCTGGTGTATCAACAACTTGTATTTTTTTTACACCAATTGTAATATATCCAAAATTCAATGATTTTGTTGTGAATGCGTAGTTTTTTATCTCAGGCTTTGCAGGTGTTAATCTTGCAAGCAATGTTGATTTGCCAACATTTGGAAAGCCAGCAATGCAGATAGTTGGCAATGATGTTTTAACTGCTGGAAAATCTTTCATTGTTCTTCGAGCATGCTCGAGATATTCGAGATTTTCTTTGATCTGCTTTACAAAAGAACATACTCTGCCGTAATACTGTTTTCTTGCAGTATAAAGTATCTGCTGATCATTTGCCATCTTCAATTTTACAGTTATTTTCTCAATCATGTCAGTTATTTTCATGCTTGCCCAATTCACAGCGCCTAATGATTTTTTTAACATAGGATAATCAAGTGTGCACTTAATTAATTCTTGATAGAAAATTGGAAGATTATCAATGCTTGGAAAAGATTCAAGAATCTTGTTCAGATGCGCTGTAAGCACTTTATTGATGATTGTGATTTTTTCAATCTCGATGAATTTAGATTTTCCTAGCTTGTTCTGTGTCTTTGATTTTGTCCGCATCAGTTCTGCATGTTTCTCAGCAGCATGCAACGCTATATCTATGTATTTATCAGCTGTTTCAATATGCTCTAAGTCTTGAAAGTTCATTTTAGATTATAGAATAAATATTAGTATATAAGACTTGTTGATTTGCCTAGGCGCTTGTTGATTGCAAGCATTTCTTTTCTGCATATAACGCACAGCCATACAAACTCAAGGTTTTATCCATTATCAGATAAATCGGAAGATTCTTAAGTAATTCATTGCATACATCATGAGTTTCAAATTCTTGGACAAAAAGATAATTGAAAATATCTGCATTTTTTGCTGCAATTCCTCCTACAATATATATTCCTGAAACAGGCATTGTTTCTAATGCAAGATTTCTTAAAGAAATAGCATAATACTTGACAAATAGTTTGAATGTTTCTTTGCATAAAAAATCTGTTTTTTTGTTCATAGAGATTAAAGCTGCTTTATCCTTTGCATTATCAATCTCTTTTTTCAGATTTAGTTGTTCTTTTTTCAGCATGTATTGATATTTTGGATAAAGAAATTCATAAATATTAACTATACCTTTTCCTGATAAGAGATCTTCATAACAAATAGTTGCATGTAATGTTTGCTTTCTAATATGGTCTGCTAATTGCAGTTCAAAATAATTCTGTATAGGAAAATCAGCATGTCCTCCTTCTGATGGCAATGGTTGATACATCTTACTCTGCAGATTATAAACAGCAATTGACTTGCCTAATCCAGTTCCAGCGCCAAGCAATGCAATTGTTTTATTTTTTACTTGTTTGCCTTTTTTTATTGTTATTAGTTCATAGTTTCTAATCCTTTGTGAATTAAATATTTTATTCAAACCATAACCAAGAGCTTCAAAATCATTAAGTAAAAAGATTTTTTCACATAAAATCTTTTCTTTTTGGAATTGTGTTTTAAGAGATTTAGCGTCAAATAAGAGTTTTGAATTTGTTAACTGCACTTGATTTAACTTATGATCAACAGGACCAGCGCATGCAATGCATACAGCTAAGAGTGTTGATGTTTTTTTAATAAGTTTTTGTTTTATTATTCTTACAAATAATTGAGTATCTTTTATTTGATTTGTTTTTATTTCTATTAATCTAATCAGTTTTAGTTCTGTTGAATAAATAGCTATTCTTGCATTTGTTGCTCCAATGTCTGCTGTAAGTATATATTGTTGCATAATCTATTCTATGGTAGAGGAGATATAAAAAGATATGTTATAGAGGCATGTGTTTAAACAATGACCTCTTCTCTAGCGATAGAATAAATCAATCTCCATACTCTTGGTA
This sequence comes from Candidatus Woesearchaeota archaeon, assembly GCA_016219865.1. Taxonomy (GTDB): domain Archaea; phylum Nanobdellota; class Nanobdellia; order Woesearchaeales; family DSVV01; genus JACRKF01. Next base: position 3,821 of record JACRKF010000018.1, read on the forward strand.
GATCATATTTCCATAAGTTTGCAACGCCATACTTCTGTGCATATTGTCTTGGAATAAGTCTCTTAGGAATCTGAATACCACAGAAAGCATTTTCTTCGATATTAGTAAGTGCTTGTTTGATAAGTTTGAAAAGTTCTTGTTCTTGGCTATCACCTCGCTCTAATCTATAGAAAGCATCTCTTATATTTTCGTCTGCAAAACGATATTCTGATGGAAGTTCCAATACTATCACCGTAAATCTTTTCGTGTATGGTATCTTCTAGCTGGATCACGATCATCAAGTACACGCTGTACAATTTTTGCAGGTTGTTGGAAAGCAGCTGATTCACCTGAACTAACAAATCCTTGGCTGTTATAAAAAACACAAACAGTGATATCATTCATCGTGCCAGCAATTAATTCTAATGGTGTTTTATAGAAATAAGGCAACTTGGAAAGTAATTCAAAAACAGCTAAACGTTTATTTTTATTCTCAGAACCTAATGCTATTCTCATAGAAAAAAGGAATCTGCACCAATATATAAATCTAATCAAATCGTATGTCCAAATCTAATTTTCTTTGTCGTCAAGTATTTTCTGTTGTGTTTATTTGCTGGTGTAATTAAAGGAATCTGTTTGACAGCAATTGCTGCTTTTTTTATTTCCTCTATTTTCTTAGGATTATTTGTTAAAAGACGTATTGACTTTATTTTAAAGAATTCTGAAATAATCTTTCCAACTGAATCATAATTTCTCATATCTGCTTTAAAGCCAAGTAAAGTATTTGCATCCAATGTATCATGTCCTTGCTCTTGCAGTTTGTATGCCCTGACTTTGTTTTCTAATCCTATGCCTCTTCCTTCTTGACCAAGATAAAATAGCAATGTCAATGGTTCAACTTTCATAATCTTTTTTGCTTTTTCCAACTGTTTGCCGCAATCGCAGCGCAAAGAACCAAGCAGATCTCCAAATAAACATTCTGAATGAACTCTTACTAATACATTTTCTTTGCCAGAAACATCTCCTTTTGCTAATACACTAATAACATCTTTTGCATCTTTAAAGAGATAGAACTTTGTTTGGCTAGACATTGATGTAGGGAGATTGATTTGATCTATGAGTTCAATTCCTTCAATTATTTGTTTTTTTACTCCATCATCTGTTTGTTTAGACTGCATATAACAGTTAGATTAAATTAGAATTTATATATTTATAGTATTTGCTTGTTCGCTTCGCTCACAATGCAAATACTAAGCTATGTAATCCGAGCATGTAAATTACTTCATTATTTCTCTCAATCCATCAACTATTTTTCTTAACTTATTTACAACAACATTAATCTCTTTTTTCGTTGTATCTCTCCCCAGAGAGAATCGTATTGTATTCATTGCTTCTTCATCTTTTAATCCAATTGCTTTTAATACATGCGATGGTTCATGATTCCCAGTTGCGCACGCGCTTCCAGCAGAAGCATAGATATTTTCTTGATTGAGATAATTCAATATTGTTTGGCTATAACAGCCATCAATTGTAACACTAAGTATATGGGATGGTTGAGAATTAATTGTTATGTTTTTTATTTGTTTAAGCTGTTTTTGAAAGTAATTGTAAATCTTAATTATTTTCTTCGATTCTTTTTTTTTGATTTCTTCATTAATCTCTACTGCTTTTGTGAATCCAGCGATTGCTTGCAAATTCTCAGTGCCAGCTCTTCTTTGATTTTCTTGTATTCCTCCAAATAATAATGGTTCTAATGGAGTTGTTTTTCTAACATACAGCAATCCAGCGCCTTTTGGTCCATACATTTTTGATGAATTCAAAGTTAATATATCTACACCAAGTTTTTGAACGTCAAGCTGCTGAAATTCTGCTTGGCATGCATCTGTATGAAAAAAGATTGAATTTACCCCAAACTCTATTTTTTTATTATGGATAATTTCAGAGATTTTAGCAATATTATGAACTACACCTAATTCATTATTAACATAGCCAATTGAAACTAAACATTCTGGTGTAATTAATCGTTCTAATTGTTGTAAATCAATCTCTCCTTTCCGATTGACATCTAGAATCACTAAAATTAATTTTTTATTAATTAATTCTTCTTTCTGCAAATATTCTACTGTTTTCAAAATTGATATATGCTCAATTTTTGTTGTAATTATTATTTTCACAGATTTTTTCATCCCTTGCAATGCTAAATTATTGCTTTCAGTTCCTCCTGATGTGAAAATAATCTCAGATGTTTGGCAGTTTATAATCTTCGCAATTTTCTCTCTGCAATATTCTAAACAATTGCTTGCTTCTTTCCCAGGAGAATGTGTGCTGCTTGGATTTACGTAAATATCTTGATATTTTTGCATCTCTTTAAGTACAGCTTTATCTACAGGAGTAGCTGCTGCATAATCAAGATATATCTGTTTCAGTTGTTTTCTTTGCATAATCTGCATTATATGTTGTAGTGTTTATAGATTTTACGTATGTTAATACGTAATAAGAGTTAATAAGATCAAATATAGAGTACTTAAATGTAGTAAATAAACAATAACTTTAAATATTACAATTATTCTCTTATTGTCATTATAGTTTAAACAATGAAATGTTTGTGGAAATCATGACAGCTGATAATCAACAAAATCAAGAAAATGAACATACAAAAAACTGCAGATTATTAGCAAAAAGTCTAATGGACAGACCTACAGAAGCAGCTATCCCTTTTGATATTACTAATCCTCATATCAGAGATATGTTGTTCCAAGCGTACAATGGAATTCTAACACTTATTGAAAATGGTGAACTCAAATATTGTACCTGCAGCAGAAAAAATGATGCAAATGTATCAGTTTCCAGTTGGATTTAATGACGAACTCTATTTAGCTATTAATCAAGGAAAAAGAACAATAACAACACGTAGTGAAAGATTAGTTAAAGATTTAGAATTAGGAGATCTTGAATTTGAACTATGCGCAGAACATGGTATTCTTAATAGTAAAGGAGATTTACAACAAAGAGCTCAGAATGCATTAGCGGATGCAGAAAAATATGACATAGATTCTGCAAGGATTCAAAGAGCAGCATACATTGGATTACAACAAAATGTTGCGCGATTATTAGTTCATATGCCTGTGTATCTCTTGGAATGGGATTAGGTTTAATTAAAGATAATGGCAGAGCATATCTGCAGTAGGATTATACAAACTCTTAATCTCAGATTATCTTCAATCTAACTTTAGGTTCAACTTTTTCTTTTACCCAATCATAGCCTTTTGCTTCTAATTCCTTGACTAATTCATTGCCGCCTTCCATGACAATCTTACCATGTAGCATAACATAGACTTTATCTGGATTTATGTAGTTTAGAATTCTTTGATAATGAGTTATCAGCAGCACAGACATTTGTTTATGTGATGCTTTAACTACATTAATACCTTCAGAAACTATTTTCAATGCATCAATGTCTAGTCCTGAATCTGTTTCATCCAATAATGCTAGTGATGGTTCAAGCAGTGCTAACTGCAATATCTCTGCTTTTTTCTTTTCTCCACCTGAAAAACCTTCATTAAGAGATCTATCTGCAAATGTGTCGTCTAATTTTAACAATTTCATCTGCTCTTTCAGCAGTTTCTTAAAGTTCATAATGCTGATCTTTGTTGTTTTTACTGCGCTATATGCTATCCTTAGGAAATCTGAAAGCGTCACACCAGAGATTTCTGATGGATATTGAAATGACAAGAAAATGCCAAGCTTTGCTCTTTCATTTGGTTTGATTTCTGCAATATCTTTCCCTTTATACATGATCCTGCCAGAATCTATTTTGTACTTAGGATGCCCCATTATTGTGTATGCCAATGTTGACTTACCAGAACCATTTGGTCCCATTAACACAGCAGTTTCTCCTTTTTTTATTTTTAGACTGATTCCTTTCAAAATCTTTTTGCCTTCAACACTTACTTCTAAGTTTTCAATAGTCAAATCATATTCCATTTTCTCCATTTTTTCAGCCACCTTTTAAATTATTATTTTAATATTTATTTTTCTGTTTCATACTTTATAATTGCTTTCTGCACAGTTTTCAACCCAAGCAATGCGCATTTTACTCGCATTACTGATAATTTAATATTTCCAAGCAACTCAAACAGATCTTCGTTTTTAAGAGCAATAATCTGCTGCAGTTTTTTGCCAGTTAAATTTTCTGACAATATTGACATTGACGCTTGTGAAATTGCGCAGCCTTTGCCAATAAACTTTATTTCTTTGACAGTCTCTTTGTCTTTTTCCAGTTTTATGCTAATCTCTAATTCATCTCCGCACAATGGATTTGAATCTGCTAATATTAAATCTGCTTTTTTCATTTTGCCTTTGTTTCTTGGATTCTTGTAATGATCCATCATTTCTTCCAAATAAATATCCATAAAAAATTCACTTCGTTCATTTTTTATTAGAAATTGTGAATATCCGATTTACAATTTCTAATCCTTTAACTAATTTATCAACATCTTCCAGTGTATTGTAAACATAAAAACTAATTCTGCAAGTTGCATTTGTCTGTAAAGCCCGCATTAATGGTTGCGCGCAATGATTTCCTGCTCTAATTGCAATATTCTCTTTATCCAGTACTGTTGCAATATCATGCGGATGAATATTTTGCAGGTTGAATGAAATTACTCCTCCTCTTTCTTCTGCATTTGTTGAACCATAAATTGCAATTCCGTTTATCTTTTCTAGTTTTCCAAGAGCATATTTTGTTAATTCTATTTCATGTCCACGCACATTTTTCATTCCAATCTTATTTAGATAATCTATTGCAGCAATCATTGATATTGCTTCCGCAACAGGCGGAGTTCCTGCTTCAAATTTCATTGGCAAGTCATTCCAAGTTGTATTTTCACAATCAACTGAACGGATCATATCTCCGCCAAATAAAAATGGTTGCATCTTTTCAAGCAATTCTCTTTTCCCATACAAACAGCCAATACCTGTTGAAGCCAACATTTTATGTCCAGAAAATACCATGAAGTCGCAATCTAAATCTTTTACATCCACTGGCATATGCGGAACTGATTGCGCTGCATCAACAACAACAAGCGCATTATGCTTATGCGCAAGTTTTACAATCGTCTTAATATCATTGATTGTTCCAAGAACATTTGAAACATGTGTTGCTGCAACAATCTTTGTTCTGTTTGTGAATTTTTTCTCATCAATGATAAGTTTTCCTTGCTTGTCAATCTCTAAAAATCTCAGTTTCAAACCAATTCTTTTTGCAAGCTGCTGCCATGGAACAAAGTTTGAATGATGTTCCATAATAGTTAATAAGATTTCATCTCCTTCTCGCAAACTGATAAAATCATCATTTATAAGAACGCTATTCTGAAATGAATATGCTAATAAATTAATGCTTTCAGTTGCATTTTTCGTGAATATAATCTCTTCTTGATGGCAGTGTATAAATTCTGCAACTTTTTTATGCGCTAATTCATATGCAACTGTTGCTTCTTCACTTATCCTGTAAATGCCTCTATGCACATTTGCATTATAATTATAATAATAATTCTCAATTGCTTTTATCACTGAAAATGGCTTTTGTGTTGTTGCAGCGCTATCTAAATAAACTATTTCTTTTCCATTTATTTTTTTGTTTAATAACGGAAAATCTTTTTTTGCACCATGATTAATCACTGGCTTTCTATTTTTTGTTTTATTCTTTATCTCCATTTAATTTCTTCTCCATTATAATTCTTACTGTATCAAAAATTACCTTATAAGATTTAGCATCAGGGAAATTTTTGATAATAGCTTCAAAAAAGCCTTCAACAATGATTTTCTTTGCTTGCTCTTGTTCAATGCCGCGAGATTGCATATAAAACATTTTCTCGTCATCTATCTGGCCAATTGTTGCGCCATGGCTGCATTTGACATCATTATTATCAATATGCAATATTGGAATTGCATCTGCTTCTGCTCCTTCATTTAGTATGATATTATCTTCTTTTTGATATCCTGTTGAATCATGCGCATTTTCTTTGATATGGATTAAACCTCTGTATACCACTTTTGATTTGTCTTTTACAGCTCCTTTTGCAATAATATTTGCATGTGTATGTTCTTCATTATGAATTACAGGAGAATAAAGATCAAACTGTTGTAATTTATCTGCCAGGAAAAAAGAAAGATTATTTGCACGTGAACCTTTTCCATTTAATATTGTGCTGATTACTTGTTTTGTAAATTTGCTTCCAAGTGTAACAGTAAACCAATTCATTGTTGCATCTTCTGCCACTATAGCATTTGCATAACTGATATTATAATCATTTTCAGCAAGGGATTGCAGGCTAAAATATGTAACTTCAGCATCCGGCTGCGCAACAATCTCTATAATTGAACTTCTATAATTATTAGAATTTTTATTGACATCTTTCTTTAATAATATTTCTTTCTTTGATGACATTTGTCTTATATCTGATGATATTCCAGATGTTATCTGTTCAATAATTGCAATCTTTGCATTTTCCTCTACATATACTATAATACTCTCAAATAAATCACCTATTAATTCACTATTAATCTCCAAATGTGTTTTTGCTTGGCAATTCTTTGGAACATAGATAAATAAAGTTTTATTCATATAAGCATGATGTAAATAAAAGAATTTATTATATTTATCATTGATTTCATCTGTTTCTTTTTTTGTATCCTCTTTCTTATTATTATCTTTTAAGAAATATTTCTGAAAGAAATAATTGTTTATAATCTCTTGATATCTTTTACAAGCTTCTGTAAATGCGCAGATAACAATACCTTGTTTTCTTAATCGATTCCAATTTTTCTGTTCTTTATATGAAACACAACAAAAATCAGTATCTCTGATTCTTCTTTGTATCTCCAATAGATCAAGTTCAGCAGCATTTAATAAGATACTTGTTCCATAGCGCATTGCAGGCATTTCCATTGCAGTTGCTTTTCGCAATGATTCTAATCTTGTTGTTTTTAACCATGTTGGTTCATTATTTGCTGCTGAAAAATGGTCAATAAATTCTTGATTTAGTACATTTTCTGAACTTACATTTGAGTAAGAGTTCACACTTTCTTTATCTATTTCTTGATTTATTTCTTCTTGTTTTTCTTCTTCTAGTTTACATTCTTTCAATTTAAATCTCATTGCTACCACTTTAACTTATAAATTACCCAATTGAGTTCTCCATCTCTAATTCTATCAATCGATTTAGTTCAATTGCATATTCCCCAGGGAGTTGTTTTGTTATAGGTTCTATGAATCCAGATACTATCATTTTTCTTGCATCTTCTTCAGTTAATCCTCGTGACATCAAATAAAAAATATCATCTTCACTAATTTTTCCAACTGTTGCTTCATGCGCTACATCTACTGTATGTTCTTTTATTTCCATATACGGAATAGTATTAGTTTTTGATTCTTTATCAAGCAAAAGGGCATCACATTGCACTGTAGCTTTTATGTTTTTAGCTCCTTTGATAATTTTCAATAAACCTCTGTATGTTGTGATTCCACCATCTTTACTTATGCTTTTTGATTTTATAGTTGAAGAAGTATTTGGTGCTAAATGAATTACTTTGCTGCCAGTATCTTGATTTTGATCTTTGCCAGCAAATGCTATACCTATAAAATCAGCTCTTGCATATTCTCCTCTAAGAATTGCGCATGGATAAAGCATTGTTACTCCGCTTCCAAGATTTCCATTTACCCATTCCATTGTAGCATTTTTGTCAACAACAGCTCTTTTTGTGTTTAGATTGTAAGTATTCTTGCTCCAATTCTCAACACTAGAATATCTTGCTCGTGCTCCTTTATGAACATAAATTTCAACGCAACCTGCGTGAAGATTGTTCTTGCTGTAGTGAGGGGCACTGCAGCCCTCAATATAATGCACTTCTGCATCTTTGTCGACTATAATCAAGGTATGTTCAAATTGTCCAAGTCCTGCTGCATTCATTCTAAAATAAGCTTGCAATGGCACAGTTACTTGTACATTTTTTGGCACATAAATAAAAGTGCCGCCTGACCAAACTGCTGCGTGCAATGCTGCAAATTTATGATCACCAACAGGAACACAACTAGTCATGAAATATTTCTTAACAAGTTCTGGATATTTTTGCACAGCTATATCCATATTCTCAAAAATAACTCCTTTTTCTTCCCATTCTTTTTTGAGGTTGTGATATACTATTTCAGAATCATATTGCGCTCCAACTCCGGAGAGTGATTTTCGTTCTGCTTCAGGAATGCCCAATTTTTCAAATGTCTTTTTGATGTCTTCAGGAACATCATCCCATGAATTTGCTTCTGCTTTCTCATCAGCTTGCGCATAATAACTTATTTTGCTAAAATCTAACTTTGACAAATCTGGTCCCCATGTTGGTAATGGCATATCATTGAATAATTGTAACCCTCTTAATCGTTTTTGCAGCATCCAATCAGGTTCATTCTTCTTTTTAGAAATCATTCGCACAACATCTTCAGTAATTCCTTCTGGAGCTTTCACTGCAAAACGCTCTTTATTTTTGTGGTCAAACATTTCACGATTAATTTGAATTATTTTTTGAGGCATAGTTTTCTAACTCCATTTGATTTTTAATCATTTTTCTTTGTTGAACTCAGAAAATACTACGAATACGCATTACTGCAACCTAATTTATGTGGATCACATTTGATAGGCACATGTGAAAACTGTTTATGAATTTCGCAAATTGCTTTTGATGTTCTGATTTTCTTCAGAATCCTCTGCATTTCTTTGATAACATCTTCTGTAGTTTTAATATATGAAACTGACTTTTTGATTTCATCCTGAATATCATCATCAAATTTTGCTAACACACCACGTTTTTTAGCAATATATTGGCTAACTGTGGATTCTCTAATACAAAGCAATACTGCAATCTCTTTTTGTGATTTACCTTGTTCTTTCATATAGACGGCAAAGTATCTCCGTACTGTTGGTATAATATACATAACTTCAATCTCTTGTGGTAAAGCTAATTGCATGTTCATAAAAAATTCCTCGCATTCGCTCGTAATTTTTAGTTAGGAAGTTTAATCAACTATAGTTGCTATTTGTCTCTAACCAAATTTAGTTCACAATAGTGAATTAACTATAGTGAAGAATAGTCTTATCTTTATAAATGTTACTTTCAAAACAACAATCTTTATAAACATAGCTGCAGAATATAGAGTAAATGGTAAAAAAATACTTTACAACCATAGCACTTACAAAAGAAGAAAAGAAACAGATGAAAAAACCATTTAAGCTCAAAGATGGCAAAAACCCTTCTCATTGGTATTAGTAAAATACTTAAAGAGAACAGCGTTACAATAATATAATGAAAGCAATACTTCTTTTATCAGGTGGGATTGATAGTCCTGTTGCTGGGTATTTGGCAAAACAAAAGGATATTTCTTTGATTGCATTGCATTTTTCTTTAGAACCTTTTACAGATAACACAGCAGAAGTAAAATCACGAAAACTTTCTGAAATAATTGGTTGTGAAAAGTTTATTGTTGCGCCTATTGGCAATATTCAAGCAATGGTTGCAAAACAATGCACTCATAGGTATTTTTATGTGATTACACGAAGGCTAATGCTGCGGATTGCAGAAAGGATTGCAAAGCAAGAAGGCTGTAGTTATTTGATCACTGGTGATAATCTTGGTCAAGTTGGGTCGCAAACATTAGACAATATGAGCGCAATAACTCATGCAATCAAGATGCCAATTCTTCGTCCATTGCTTTCATTTAATAAAAATGAGACAATTGCAATTGCGAGAACTATCAATACCTACGAAATCTCCAAAGGTCCTGAGATGTGCAGTGCGCTTGGTCCAACAAATCCAGCAACAACGTCAACAATTGAAAGAATTGAATCAGAAGAAAATAAGATTGAAAATTATGAACAGATTGTCAATGATGTTATTAAATATATAAATCTCAATTAAAATATAGCTATTAATTATATAATCTATTTACTGTTAGTATTGATAGTCTTCACTAAGCCAAACACTTTATCTGAGAAATCTGCGCATTGCCCATTGCATGCAACCAAAGTATTCCATTGATCTTTAATATTTGCATTGCCATATTCTTTAACTAATCTATTTGTGTTTGCTAAAGAATCTGAGAAAATAACAAGATTTTGGTTGTTCCAAAGATTAGCTGTTTCAACAACACCATGCATGAGAAGGTTATTTGTTTCACCAAGATTTGAAGATGCAACAGCATCAATTACTTGTAAATATGCTGAATCTTGGCAGCTGCTTTTGTACACACAGCCAACGACATTTCTCTGCCAGCTTTCTAATAAATTATTATCATTATTCTCATCAATATATCTATTTACTAATGTTACAAGTTCTGCAATTCTTACAGTATCTTTATTTTTAGAAACAGATTTTAACTCAACAAGATTATCAACTGTATTTTTGCTTGAAACAGTTGCTGTTGATTTTACACCCAATGATTCTGATATTGATTTACCATTTCTATCTCCAAGAGGAAAATTCTTGAGAATACCGCCAGAAGTTCCTGAAGATTTATCATCTGCAGCTGTTCCTTCAGTTGCGCCTTTTATAACATTTCCAGTAATGCTTGGATTAAACATTTTTACACTAAGAACAACAGTTGTAATAATAAATATAACAATTATTGCAACCAATACTTTGATTATATTATTATTTTCCATATTTTCATTTTCTTAGAACAACGTAATATATAAATTTATCGTTTAGAAGATTTTGAAAAAAAAACAGATTTTTCCAAAATCTTCTTAGCCAAGCAATTCAGACAGGGAATCTTATCTCGTGACCTGCGCAGAGACTGCATCTAATTGCTCTAATAAATTCTTGGGTTTTTTGCACACAGCAGCTGTTACTTTATTTAAGACAGGATAATTCTTTAAAAGAAGCTCTGCTGATTGCTGGGCAATTGTTTCAATAAGGTTAAATTGCTTTGATTCAATTGTTTTTCTTAGTAAAGATAAGACTTCTGCATAATTAATCGTATCATTAAGGTTATCAGATTGCGCTGCTTTCTGAACTGAAAGAAATAAATCAACATCAAGCAACAATTCTTGTTTTACAGTTTTCTCATCTGCATTTACACCAATAATACAATTAATCTTTATTCCAGTTAAGGATATTTTGTCCATTGTAATCGCAGTGAACTATCTGTATTTATAAAATTAATAGTATCTGCGAATTAAGCATTAACAAGAACTAAATAAGAATCAATATAAATAACCTTTATTTTAATACTCTATGAACAATAAATACATCGAACTCAATGCATTTCTGAAACTGAAAGGCTTAGCATCCACAGGAGGACAAGCAAAGCTGCTTATTCGTTCAGAAGCAGTTGCAGTGAATGGAGAAAAAGAAACAAAAAATAAACGAAAGCTTATAGCTGGCGATAAAGTTTCTTATCAGGAGAAAGTTTATTTAGTTGAACAACAAATGCTAAAAATGGAATAAGAATTAATCTCATTAATTATTTAATTTCAATCAACGATAATACTCTTTTCTTTGTTATTTCATTGTAATCTTTTAAATAAGCAAGCAATTTTCCGTTATTTATCTTTTTTCTAATCATTTTCAATGTTTCATCATTTATCTGTTCATTATAATAAACAAGATCAATGAATGTCTTTTCAATATCAGAATATGGCAGGTATAAATTGCCTTGCTGCATATGCTCATAGCCAAAAAAATGTTTTTTTTCAATTCTTCTGATTAAAACATTTGCACCAAAAACTGTTCGTATTCCCTGCCTTATTTTTCGTGTTGTAATTATAATGGGGATTGTTTCTTGTTCCCAAAGATTATGCATGCTCAATGCATCTTGCAATCCCAAGTATGCGGGCTTAAAGCAGAATACAGCTAATTGAGGATCATTATGTATTGTATATAATCCTTTTGTGATTTTTTTTATCTTTCCTTTTCTTAATAGATGATGGACTATCTGTTTTGTGTAACTTTTATCCTTAACATATTTTTGCAGCGATGCATTATCTACAACGATGCTTTTCTCAAACAATTTTTCTATTTTGTCAAGATATTTTATCTTACCCATAATATGCCTCAACGATAATCTCTGATATATTCAATCATTTTCTTGCTTGTTGGCACTAATCCCTCTAAAATAAGCGTTTTTATATCTTTTTCATCAACAGGAGCAGAATAGTTGTTGATAAGTTCAGCAATCTCTTGTTTGATCTTTTCTTTATCTTGCACATATTTTAAGAGATGGAAAATATCATAAAGATCTCTTATTTTCTTTCTGCTCAGATATGCAGCTGTTTTTTCACGGATGAATTCTTCAGCAGATAATGTATATACAGCAATAAAGTTGCCTTCAACTGCCTCATAATCTTTCAAAATGCCCTTAACCTTCCTAAAGGCAGCCTCAAATCTGACTTCTACCCGATTAAACAGGAGATTTGAATATAAAGCATTATCAGTAAATCTCTTTTTCTGCACTATAAAACCTTTTTTCTCAAGGTTGCTAAAGAATTGATTAATCTTTGCGATATCTCTGGGAATATACATATCAATGTCTTCTGAAAAACGATTGCCTTGATAACATCTCCAAATAGCAGTGCCGCCATGAAAAGCAGCCGTATCAAGCACTGAATAAAGTTCTCGTATGATGATATCCTGCGCCTCAGCAATGCTTTTATGCGATGCTTTCTTTATCTTTAATATCAACGGGATCATAGCAATAAACGTAGGTTACATATATATATAACTTTCGTTTATTCATAGTATTTTCTGAATGAGCGAAGCGAATTCAGAAAATACTATAAATACTTATTTAAACAATTTCTAACTTCCTTAAGTAAATGACAAACATCCTCCTGCTCTATCCGCCATTTTGCACTCCAGCATCTCCGCCGTATTCTATAACTTATCTTGCAGCTTTTCTGAAGAACAATTTTCCTAAAAATAATGTTGCAGAATTGTCTAAACCGTTTACTGTTGATGTTCTTGATCTAAACATCTTATTCCACAGATTAAAATTCAAAGAGTATCACAATTATTACAGAAAAGCAATCTATGATGATTATGAAGAAAAAACAAAACAATTTCTTGCTGCAACAAGTGATTGCTATACTGAAAATAACAAAAAAGTCGTCAATAATCAAGATCCTGAATTATTGCAAAAATTAATGGATGCAATAAGACAAAAGTCTCCAGACATTGTTGCGCTAAGTATTGTCTATTCAAGCCAGGCATTTTACGCAGTTGCATTGCTGGCAGAATTAAAAAAACTTGGAATCAAAACAATTATCGGAGGACCAGCAATCAATGAAAAACTAAAGTCAATCGCTGACCTTTCATTTTCAAATGAAGTTGATTTCTTACAATACCTTTCCTCAGGAAAAATAAAGCATGAGCAATTGAATATCACAAGAGCGCTTGATTTTTCGATGTATAATCTCAATGATTACTTTACTCCTGCTGCTGTCATTCCTTTACGAACATCAAACAGTTGTTTTTACAAGCAATGCACGTTTTGCACTCATCACGGCAATGTACAATATATTGAACATCCATTAGAAGATATAAAAAAAACAATAATACAATCAAAGCAAAAGTATTTCTTCTTCATTGATGATATGATTCCGAAAAAACGATTGCTCCAACTTGCAGAAATACTTAAACCATTAAACATCTTATGGATGTGCCAACTTCGACCAACAAAAGATTTAGATAAACAAACATTAGCAATACTTAAAGAATCAGGATTAAATATAATCATCTGGGGAGTAGAATCAGCAAATGATAGAATTTTGCAATTGATGAAAAAAGGCACAAATAAAAAAGATCTCACAGAAGTTTTGAAAAATGCAAAAGCAGCAGGTATTATCAATGCGCTTTACATAATGTTTGGTTTTCCAACAGAAACAAAAGAAGAGTTTTTAGAAACAATTGATTTTCTTAAAGAAAATACAAATAATGTTGACTTAATTTCAACATCAATATTTGGGCTGCAGAAAGATGCTATAATATTCTCTAAACCTGATAAATATGGCATTGCGCAGATCCAAACAAAGCAGAGAACAATTCTCGAACCTGCAATTACTTATTCAGTTTCTTCAGGATTATCACAAGAAGAAGCAACACAACTGCGCCAGAAATATAAAAAAACATTAGATAAGATAAATAAGTATCCTAAGCAGATGAATTTCTTTAGAGAGCATATGCTGATTAACATTATTATGTAGGAATAATTTTATATATAACTTACATTTTTTCAGTACAATCAAATATGAGGGTGGGCAATAATTTAATCTAAACCAAAAATAATCTTGAGGTGATATTATGGCTAATGAAATCCCATATAACGAATTAGGTCCAGAGAAAATTCTGCAAGTATATGATCCAATTACAGGCATGAAAGGCTTTGTAATTATTGACAATACTAAATTAGGTCCAGGAAAAGGAGGAATTCGCATGACTCCTGATGTCACAGTTGAAGAAGTTTCACAATTAGCAAGAGCAATGACATTAAAATGCGCAATTGCCGGCTTGCCATTTGGCGGAGCAAAATCAGGAATTGTTGCAGATTCAAAGAAACTAAGTCAAGAACAAAAACAAGCAATTGTTGCAGCATTTGCAAAAGCAATTGCTCCTGTTTGTCCTGAATATTATGTTGCAGGTCCAGATATGTATATGGCAGAAGGAGAGATGGAGTTAATTGCAAAAACTCTTAATAATTTCAATGCGTGCACAGGAAAGCCAGCTTCTTTCTGTCATGGTTATAGTTGCGGAATACCGCATGAACTTGGCAGCACTGGTTATGGTGTGTTTATTGCAACAAAAGTTGCATTTGCGCATTTAAAGAAAAAGTTAGTCGGAGCAAAATTTATAGTTGAAGGTTTTGGCAATGTAGGGTGGTTTGTCTCAAAGTTCTTAACTGAACTTGGCGCAATACTTGTTGGCGTATCAGACTCGCAAGGCGCAATTTACAACAGCAATGGGATTGATTTTCAAGAACTTGACAATGTCAAAAAGAATAAAGGCTCTGTTATTCATTGCAATGATGCTCAGAAAGTGAATCAAAAAGAACTTATTTTTATGGATTGTGATCTTTTGATTCCTGCAGCAAAACCTTATGTAATCACATCTGAAAATTTCCAAAAGCTAAAAGCAAAAGTTATTGTTGAAGGATCAAATCTTCCAATAACAGAAGATGCGCAGGAGAAAGTTCATGAATTAGGTATTCTTGTTGTTCCTGATTTTATTGCAAATGCCGGCGGAGTTATTTCTTCCTATGTTGAATATGCAGGAGGAACAGCAGATGAAGTATTTCCAACAGTTGAAAAGAAAATTGCCTTGAACACAAAATTGATTCTAGAAAAAGCAGATGCAGAAAAGATTTCAACAAGAAAAGCAGCGATTGCGTTGGCTGTTGAAAGAGTGAAAGGTGGAAAAAGATTTAAGTGAATTAATAATCATCTTACTGTCATTTGATTACCCCTTTGTAGTAAATCTAAGTTAAATTTATAAATAGAAATTACTTCCCCAAGAAGTGGTTTGTATCTTAAATGAAATTGCAGGACTGATTTATTTTTTTCCAAAAGTCGTAAGATATATAAAGAGAATTTTGCAAAAATGCAAAATTCCCCCACTGATGTAATTTTGAGATTAAAGAATTGAATTTCTGATGAATTTCTTGTTTTTTCTTTGATATTTTTTGTACTTTTTTATGATTTTACATGATTTTTTTAGCGCTTTCGCTAAGTAAGAATTTTAATCGATGTATATTATATGCTATGCCTACAAATAC
>JACRKF010000020.1 GCA_016219865.1 Candidatus Woesearchaeota archaeon
AACAAAGGCAAAAAGTGTTGAAACAGCTTACTTAGAAGTTAAAAGAAGATTCTGGGCGTATGAAACCATGAGAAGATATGCGCAAAATTAGTTTATTTTCTTAGAGAAAAAAATAGTTGACTATTTATGCAACACAGTATGAATATCATTACTATTATAACAACCATCTGCCCAAACTACACCTAAAATAAATGCAAGTTTCTCATCAAGTCTCATTGGCAATTGGACACTGTACATTAAATCATCTGCTGAAATATCAATATTTTTCCATTGCATCTTTGCATTTTCTAAGTTTCCTGTATAGACACCAATATCCTGTCGAAAAAGATGTATTGAAGGCACATTAACACCAAGAAATGTTTCTAATCCTTTTTTTATCCTCTTTATATCTTTTAACAATTGCTTCGCTCACTTTTGTTGACAATGCTCGTGGATTATCCCAATGGTCAAACACCAGCGCTGCTAATGATATATAAGTAAAATAAGAACTTAATGGAAATTCTCTTTCTGATTGTGTTTCAAGCATTGCATTTTTAACAATAGTGCCAATATCTGCAAGCTTATCAGCAAAAAGTGTATAGCGTTTTGTTCTTTTTCTTTTGATTTCTCTTAATGCTAAATCTGACAAACCTAATTCCATTTGTAAACAAGCATCCTTTCCATGAGAATCTTCTTCAAATCTCATCAGTTTTCTGCTTAAATCATTTTCCATAGTTGCAGAAATCTTTGTCTGCTTTTAAATCTTTCCAGAATTATTAACTAGGCAGTACTAAATATCTCAATCAATTATATATTTTCGATTGAATAGTTATATACCTTTGATTTTATTACAAAAGATTTATATAGTTTGATGCTATTTAAGTATTAATTGATATAAAATGAATACACAAACACTAGAATTTACAGAAACTGAAATGATTGAAAAAGAAGATTATCAAACTAAAAGATACCCTAATCTAAACACAGTTTTAATGGTCGAAAAATTTCTTAAGGTTCATAGGGATATGCCTCTAAAAATATCTGATATAAAAAAACAGCTGCCTAAACAAATTATGCATCAAACATTACAAATAATTCTAAAATATCTATGGACAAGTGGAAAGATAATCTATGGTCCAAAAGGAGTTCAATGGATCTATTCAGAACCACAACATCTTAAACAAATGTTTGAGAAAACTTTAGAGGTTTAAATTAATGTTTGTTGGCAAAGAAGTAAGAGTTCTCTTGAGAGGTCAAGCAAAGGAATGTTATATTGAACTTAAGAAAAGAGAGGACAAAGAAGCTCAAATTCTAATAAGTTCAATTCAAAGAATAATTGGAATCTTAAAAGATAATCCCCAATTTGGTGATCCTATTTCAAAAAGATTAATTCCAGTATCATTACAACAAATGGGTATTCAAAATCTTTATCGTTGTGAACTCTCAAATTATTGGAGATTACTCTACACTTTAGAAGGAACTAATGTTGAGATATTTACATTCATTTTAAGTATTGTAGATCATAAAGAGTATAATAAATTATTTGGTTATAAGAAACACTGAAGCAAACAGATACTAGTAACTTTATTACTTTAGAATACTAAATATTTCATGCAAACTTATATATACCACCAACACCATATTTATATCCCATTCTACTAAAATGTATATCTTAAGTATAGGATTATGATAGTATAATGGATTATATAAGATTCGCTTCGCTCAGGTTCATCTGATAAAAAAACGACGAGCAAAGCGAGGAGTTTTTTAATGAAAATTACTTTTATCGAAGCGCCGCATGAATGGCAGGATAGAGATACCATTAAAGTGCGTAATTACGGCATTGAAAGGATTATATCTAATTTAATCTGCAATGGAATTCTTTCAAAAGAAAATGTTAGTTGTTATGATTTTTCATTTGATTGCATGCCGACAAAACAAGAAGCATACATTTATTTGCAATCAAAATTAGAATTAATCAAAGATTCTGATATTTTTGGTATTTCTGTAATGGAAACAAATTACAGCAATAGTTTATTGCTTGCTGCATTACTAAAAATGAAATTCCCAGAATCTAAAATTCTTTTTGGCGGCCCTGCTGTCTCAGAATTAGACAAAGAAATAATGCAGTTAGTTTGGCAAACTGATCAAAATAATAATATCTCAAAAATTGGTTTTGTTGACTTTCTTATTCCAGGAATGGCTGAAGAAGCAGTTCTCACATTAGTGCAGCATTTCAAAGATGAACAATTCCAGAAAGTCCACAATCTTATCTGGATTGATAATGGAAAATTAGTAAGCAATCCAATTAAATATCCTCCAACTAATTGGAAAACAATCTTGCCGATAGATATGCAGTGGAATACAAACGGAAAATACAAAGATGATCATTTTTTATTATTAGCATCGTATGGTTGTTATGCAAACTGTGATTTTTGCGCAATGATAATCAAAGAACCATATTACATTGAACGAGAGATGCCATATATTATTGAGGAGATCCAATCAGATGTTGAAATTGCTAGAAAACGAGGAGTTGATAAGATATTTATCCAGCCAATTCATCAGAATTATGCGCATAGAATTGGACAATTTATGGAAGCATTAGAAAAAGCAAAAGTAATAATTGCAGGTATTGAAACATATCTTTCATTAGTCTCTAAGATTTCAGGCATTGGTTTAACCAGTAGAGCAGATACATTGCTTATTGCAAGAAACAGAGAATTGATTGAATCAACAATCAAGAGATATCCTGAAATACAGTTTCAGTTATTTGTGGGCATAGAGAACTTTTCTGATGAGATTATGAAAGAGATAGGCAAAACAGTGCCTCAACGAATTAATGCAGAAGCAATGAAGTTTTTGGTTTATTTGCAAACAACTTACAAAAATTTTAGTTATCTTCTTTCATTCATTGGATTAACGCACAATACTCAATTAAAACATATCAAAGAAAACATAAACATAATGCAAGAAATATTTGTAACAGCTAGAAGCCTATATCCAGTGCATTATTTTTTGCAGCAGCCGTTGCGTTTAGGTGTGAAGATGGCAAGAAAGTTCTCAATTCAAAGAGCCATAGGTTATTATTTAGAGGATAATTATGGAAAGGTAAATATCCCAGGAAACTTAGCTTATCCAAAAGATAAAAAAACACAGCAATTTCTTGAAAGATATTATGCAATGTTACCTAATGTTCCTGAATTTAGTATGAGAAAAAGATTGTATGATGAACTCATGAACAGAGAGATAGATATTATAGAACAAGCATCACAGATATTGCAGATTGAAAAGAATATAATTGAACAATACTTTTTATGGACAGAATTATCTATCGCAAACCTTTTGCTAGATAATAAAGATGCAGATTCAATTGTGAGTGTTGCAGAAAGAACTTATTATTATGGCCTGCAGATACTGCAGCGCAAACTTGAGCAGGAGAAATTGGTTAGAGTGAGGTATTGAAGAATAATCAAGAGATTATACAATATTTGGTTTATACTCAGTTCCCTTTTTTTCGGCATGAACTACAAAAGATAATCTATTAATATTTTCATTTAATCTTGATTCTTCTGATTTATTCTTAATTCCACCTACAAGATTTCCCCATACTGCAATTATACCTCTTTCTTTACCGCCACTACTTTCTTGGCTAATTGTAACAGCAATATCAAAATTAACTAATCCTTTATAACTTTCTTTATCAGCAAGTCAGAACATTTTTTACAAATTCTTTTAATTTCATATTTTCACCTCGTTAATTTAGTTTTTTCTTTTAATTGATTAATTTCATTCATCAAACTTCTTTTTTTAATAATTCTCTCTAAATTATTTATTTCGTTCTCTTTTTGGTAATTCTTGCTCATTTCAAAAAGACCATAAACTAAACTAGATGTACCAATCATCAACAAAAGAATGAATTTAAAAGAATCTTCATATAAACGAGGGGTTATATTCAAGAAATAAAGAAGTACAATACCTAACAATGCCATAAAAAAGTCATATCTGATAGATTTTGGCAAATCTGTTGGAATCATCTACATCACAGATTTTTTTGTTCTTAAAAAATGGTATAATTGTTCTTTAAAGAATCCAAGCAAGAAAACAATACCTAAAGTGATTGCTGAAAAAGATTCTTCTCCTACATAATAAAGGATTCCAGCTATTAATAATAAAATAATTACTAATGCAGTATATATAATTGATTTCATCGTCATAATTATGATAAGATGTTTAAATTTATAAATTTTTAGTTTTTACTTCTTCCCCAATGTTTTCATTCCAGGTTTCCAATCAATTGGACATAACTCTCCTGTCTGCAATGCTTCTAACACACGAAGTGTTTCATCAATGCTTCTTCCAACACCTAGATCAGAAACAACCATATACTTTAACACACCTTCTGGATCAATTATAAAAGTGCCTCGCAATGCAATTCCTTTTTCTTCAATTAAAACACTATATGCTTTACTTAATTGATGTGATGTATCTGCTAATATAGGAAACTTTACTTCTGGCAAGTCCTTTTCAAACCATGCTTTGTGTGAAAATGCAGAATCAGTGCTTGCAGCTGCAACAACAGCATTCTTTGATTCAAATTGCTGTATTTTCCTTGCAAATCCAGAGATTTCTGTTGGACATACAAAAGTAAAGTCTAACGGATAAAAAAATAATACAACCCATTTGCCATGATAATCATTCATATCTATTTTAGTTATTTGTCCATCAATATAAGCATCCATTACAAACATTGGCGCTTTTTCTCCAACTTTTACCATATTAATTCACCTCTTCCTTATTATTATAAACCTTAGAAACAATCAAACTTTTATAAATATTCTCTTATAGAATATAGTTGTTTTATTTTTTTTTAGCTTTTTTGCTTATAACTTTATCTTTATGTTTTAATTCTTTAACCCTTTCTTTGACTAACATTCTTCTGACATGAAATATCTTTCTTAATCGCAGCAATCTCGCAATTCTAGGCAATCGTGAAAAAAATCTTGCGCCTTTAGCAGTTCGAGCTACTCCTTCTTCTAACCTAACGCCTTTAGCCAATCCTTCCTCAATTTTTAATGCTCGTTCAATTTTGACTAATTTCTCAACATCTCTTGTTGCTTCTATTACTTTTGGCACATCAGAGAGAACATGCGTTATCTTCTGTCCAGCGCTGACACTTTCAACAAGCGTTGATGCTGTTACATAGATTCTAAGAAATACAGTTACTGGAATAATCGCAATAATATCAACAAAATGCGCTTTAAAAAATCTCCAGAGCGTGGATTTCTTAAAAAAAGCAAAGTATAAATCAACAATGAAAAATCCAATAATAACATAATCAATGTATAAAATTGTTGTATGATGCGCTTCTGCAAAATGAAATAACTTTTCAAAGAAATGTCCAATTACATCTCCAAATTCAGCAATAATAATAAACAACAATATAATTACAAGAAATGGAATTGTTCTTTCAACAATCAACTCAATCTTACCAAAATGTTTCTCATTCCAAATAAGTATTCTTTCTTTCCACGCTGGAAGATGATCGTCAACATCTTTCATACTGCGTTCTCTATGAAGCTTAGAATGCTTAGGAATTCTTTTAAGTTTAACTCTAGCAGGTTGTTTATTTTTGCCTCTTTTTTTCATTAAGAACTATTTTTGGGAGTTCTAGTATATATAGGTTTCTCAAATTTGGTATAGTCAGATTCCCTGTGTTGGGAATCCTGACTATACCCTTTTTAACCTGCAAAAAACTACTAGAACACAAAGTCCTCATTAGTCAAAGATTCTTTTAATTTTTGCACATTATATGCTGTAAGAACTTTTAGTTTATTTTCTTCAACAATAATTGCATATTCATTTTCCCTATTTCTAAGAATGTCTTTATTGAGTAAATTAAGTTTAATCAATCCAATTATTTCTCTGTAAGTCAAAGAAATCAATTCATTAAATGTTAACTCATGTCTTGCTCCAATCTCTTCAAGAAATATTTTTAAAGAGTATTGTAACTGCAATAATTGCATTAATGCGCTGTTTTTCTTATCTTCAAATTCCTCTGCATTTTTGATTATCTTTAAGATATTTTTAGAACTCTTAAGATTCTTGATAAGAGTATTATATTCATTTTTGTTCTTTAATGAGCCTTCTTTTAATGAGATTAGCTGAGCATTTGGATTATCAACCACTAGTAACTTAAGTTGTTTGACTACTTCAGAAATATCATAAGTCCCATACTTGCCAATATCAGTATTAATCCAACTATATTGCTGCAGATGAGTCTTAATTTTGGCATAAATCTTTCTGAACTTCTTAATTTGTTCTATAAACTGTTCAGATTTTTTTGTAATTTGTTTCATTAATCTAGCATCTTTAGAAAGATCTAATGCAATTGCCAATAACTCTTTTTTTTGTTTTTCTTGATAACTTGGGACATTTTTATATATGCAAGCAACGTAAGCATAAGTTAAATCTTCTTTATTTTTCTTTAAATGATTTTTTAATTGTATAACTAAATCATTAGTTAATTGTTCTGAATGAATATATAACACAAAGCAATAAAACAATAAATCTTTATAATCATCCATAATCTCAATAAATAATTTATCTAATACAATTGTGGATTTTGTTTTAATATTGCCTCTAAGCAAGTTCTTTAACTTATTATTCAACTTTTTTAAAAGAGTATCATACTTCAAATAGCACTTATTTAACTTAGTTGTAGATAATTTTAGTGCAAATAATGCAATAAACTGATTATATTCATCTGTATCAAAATAGAGAACCTCATTCAGTTTCAGCAATCGCTTAAATGTAAAGTCAATATCTAGCTGTTTCTTGATGTTTTGCTGGGTAAAACTATAATATAATGTATCTACTATAAAGACAGGCACATTCTCTCCATGTTTTACTGTTTTCCATGACATAGTCAATTTGATTAAGCATAATAGTATATAAATCTAGTGAATTTTGCAATAATGCAAAATTCACTCAGTAACATTTATATATAAGCGCTTCATTTTGTAAAAAAGATGGAATTAATTATTGTAGAACAATCCAAAAACAGAGTTGTAATTGATATTAAAGGAGAAGGTCATAGCCTTTGCAATGCTTTAAAGCACGAATTACAACAAGATGAAACAGTTAAATCAGCAGGTTATTTTATAGAACACCCTGAATTAAATGTTCCAAGAATGGTAATAGAGACAAAACAAGGTAATTCTCCAAAAACTGCAATAGTTAATGCAATAAAAAAACTTCGAAAACAAAACGAAAAATTCTATGATTTAGTTAAAGAAGAAGTAAAATAATGATATCTGCGAGTTCACAATGCAAATATTAATAAATAACCATTTTCTAGTATAAGACTATGATCAAAAAAAAGAGCGTATCAAAGCAGCAAAACTACCGAAAACTAATTAATCTAGCTTTATCTATTATTAACAACACTTATACAGATGCAGAGCTTCAAAATTATAAACAATTCTCAATAAAATCACCGCTTTGCCTTGCAATTAAACTAAAAGGAAGGATTATAGCGCATGATGGTATTTTTGATACAAAGATACCAATCTACGAGAAAGTTCTCTATACGGCAAGGATTGCAGGCATAGAAAGCAATAAGATACATGAAAAAGATAAAAAACATATTTCTATTGAAATTGCGCTTTTATCAAAACCAAAACTATTGAAAGTGAGCCATCCAGAAGAATATCTAAAAAAGATAGTAATTGGAAGAGATGGATTATTACTTCCCAAACAAGAGATTACTGCAGTATTAATGCCATATTATGGCATAATAAATCCAAAAACAACTCAACTTCATTATTTAGAAGAATTATGCAGACGAGCAGAACTAGAAAAAAATGACTGGAAAGATTTGACTAATAAGATATACATTTTCTCTATTAAGAAAATTATTAAGTGACTACTTATTTACTTTCCAAACCTTCTTTCTCGCTCAGCATATTCATTCAAAACATCAACGAAATCTTGTTTAGAGAATTCTGGCCAATAATTATCAATAAAAAACCATTCTGCATAATTTGCTTGCCATAATAAGAAATTGCTAGTTCTTTTCTCACCTGATGTTCTAATCACAATTTCTGGCTCACTTTGCAAATATAAAGCATTTTGCACAATTTGCTCGTTAATTTCATCTACAGCAAGATTTCCAAATTTAACTTGTTCAGCAATCTTTTTGACAGCATCAACTATTTCCTCTCTTCCACCATAACCAAATGCAAAATTAAGAATAAACTTGTCATGCAATTTTGTCTTTTCTCTGAGCTCTTCAACCATTTTCTGGATATTTTTTGGAAATAACTCAATTCTTCCGATAAAATTAATCTTAATTTTGTTCTTATATATTTTTTTATCATCAATAAACTTCTTAAAATAACGCTCAAAAAGAGTAAACAAGTAATTGACTTCTTCTTTTGATCTGCTAAAATTCTGCGCAGAAAAGGTATATAATGTAAGCTCTTTAATATTAAATTCTTTGCACCAATCTAACACTTCTTCAACTTTTTTTGCCCCTTGCTCATGACCTTTGAGCTTCAGAAGCTTATTTTTGTCAGCAAATCTTCTGTTGCCATCCATAATGATAGCAATGTGTTTTATTGGACTTGCAGTTTTATCATTCTTAGTCATATAATTACAAAAATAAAAGATTTAATATATAAATCTAGCGAAATAAATCAAAAAATAAAGAAATCTGACTTAACAATTATTTAAGCAGCGACCAATTTCTTCAACAGCGCTGATTCGCTTTGTTCGTCATCTACTTTTACTCGTTTTTCATCATAGATTACACTATTGATAAGTTTCTGATAATCTTTTGCGCCGCGTGAATTCTTGTCATAACTAAATATTGATTTTCCATATTTTGGAGCTTCTTTTAGTTTTGTATTTATTCTGATTGGATCACTTACTATCTCATAAAATTCATTCTTTAATTCATTCAATACTTGAGTGGAATGTTTTGAACGCATATCATACATTGTTGGAATTATCTTCGTTATCCTGATGCTATGATCATATTCTTTATTAATATCTCTCACCAGTCGCGCAACTGCTTTTAATCCTGACATGCCAAGAAAATCAGTTGATACTGGAATAAATGCTTCATTTGCATACATTAATGCATTTGTTGTCAATATTCCTAATGATGGCGGGCAATCTATTATCACATAGTCATATCCAGACAAAGCTTGAAGTTTTTTCTTTAGAATTGTTTCCTTTGATTTCTGCCCAAGAAGCCATTTTTCTGCTTCCAACAAATCTTCATCACTTGAAATAATATCTAAATTCTTGCCTAATGGTTTAACACATTCTTTTATATCTGCGCTTTCAACAATCAAAGAATACATGTCTTTTGTTGCAGATCCAGAGGACAAACACGTTGCGATATGCGCTTGCGGATCTAAATCAATAATTAAAACTTTTTTGTTCATTCTAGATAATCCAGAACCTATATTTACAGAAGTAGTTGTTTTACCAACACCGCCTTTTTGATTAATAATACATATCTTTCTCATTCAATCACCCTTTTTTCTCTATAAAAAACTTCTCACTTCGTTCGTCGTTTTTTATCAATGCTGATAGATTCCGGAATAGTGGGGAAATATATAAATGTTACTATTAAAATGAGGTAAGAGAATATCAATAAAATGCTATCTTAGAAATCAACCTTAATAATACCTCTGTCAATCCTATGTATGCAATCATCTATTCTCATACCAAGAATCCCATCACTTGATGCTCTTCTAATCTGCCGCAAAACATCAATTATTCGTCTAAACAAACGAATTACATCACCTTCAAGATAATTTGAAAATTCCAATAAAGAAACAAAATCTCCGCCATCTATCCAATGGCAAACTATATTAATCATTCTTTGCAGATTTTTCTTGTTTAATTCATTAAACACAAGATGATTCTTGCTGATTTTGTTCATAATCTGATAATAAATATCCTTGCTTTCTTTTATTGAAAAATGATCGCTTCTTCTTTCTTCATAAACAATAGCTGCAATTATTATTGTAATCTCTTTGTCAGTCAAAGATTTGTATAGATCTGTGCAAAATATCTCTGTCAGAATAATTTCATTAAAAAATATATGCGTTGCAAATATTCCTTTTTCAGTTAATTCTTCATTATGAATAAATCCTCTATTTTTCAACAGCTGCAGTTTATGATTATATGATGCCATTATTCGCACATTTTGATTTTGTTTTTTTCGTAAGTAATAATCAAAATTACTTTTTAGAATGATTTCACGCTCTTGTTCAGTATGACTTTTGATAAGATTCAAAACAGTATTAAATGTTAATTTGAATTGAGAAACAATTGGTTCAACATCTTTATCAGTTAATCTTGCAATCTTTTCAATATCAACTGTATTCCTATCAATCATTGCAATTGAATGACCTACAGTATCAATTCCTCTTCTTCCTGCTCTCCCAGCTAATTGAAAATATTCTTTTGTATTAAGATATCTAAACACATAACCATCATATTTTTCTAATGAATTAAAACATACTGTTTTCGCAGGCATATTAATACCAACTGCGAATGTTTCTGTTGAATATAATACTTTAATTAGATTTTCGCCAAACAAATGCTCAACAATTTCTTTTAGCGCTGGAAGCAAACCAGCATGATGGTAACCAATGCCTTTAACTAAAACACCTTTTATTTGTCTTACTGATTCTAACACACGCAGATCTGCTGTTATCTTTTCATGTAAATAATTACTAATTTTGGCTTTTTCTTCTTTTGTGGTAAAGTCAAAGTATCGTGTTAATTCCAAAGCTTTTGCTTCAGTATCTTTTCTGCTGAAGATAAAATAAATCGCAGGAAGCTTATCTTTGATATCTTTAATGAGATTATAATGTGTTGGTCTGATAATCGCTTCTTTTTTCTTTTTCTGACCAAAATTACCCTGCCTATAATCTCCATATCCTTGATGCTTGCCATGTCTTTGCGGCATAAAATCATGATACTCTTTTATCTTTAAATTCTCTCGCAGCTCATTTACATTTGTAACACCAAGCATATTGTCATATAATAAATGCTGTAAAGGAACTGCTCTTTTGCCATAAGTAACAACATCAACTGGATGTTTTTTTATTGAAGATATCCAAGCTGCAAACTCATCTGCATTTGGGATTGTTGCAGACAAACAAAGAAATCGAATATGTTCTGGCGCAAAAATTATTGATTCTTCCCAGACAGTGCCGCGTTCAATATCGCTTATATAATGGATTTCATCAAATATCACAAAACTAATCTGCTCAACAGAAGGATCTTTTGTGATAAGCATATTTCTAAAGATTTCAGTAGTCATTACAAGAATTGGAGCAGATGAGTTGATAACTACATCACCTGTAAGTATGCCAACATTATATTCGCCATAATCATTTTTAAAATCCTTAAACTTTTGATTAGATAAAGCTTTGATTGGCGCTGTATAAATAACTCGCTTATTCTGGCCAATAAATTTATTAATAAGATAATCAGCAATTAATGTTTTTCCAGTGCCAGTCTGCGCGCTGACAACAACCGAATGATTTTTATTGATTGATTCTATAGAATCAATCTGAAATTGGTCTAATGTAAATCCTTTGTATTGCATAATTACCATTATCTAAGAGGTTGTTTATATGTGTTATTGATTAATAAATCTTTGTTTATATCTTTCAATTGATGGATTTTTAACAAATCTTTTAAATTCTTGATTATTTGAAACGCTAATTCAGCATCTATTTTTAATCTCTTAATTAATAGCAAATTTTACATATAACTCAAAAAGTATAGCTTTCTTATTATCAGGTAAATTTTGTGTCAGTTTTAACAGTAGTTCAGGTTTATCATATAAACTACGAAATAAATCATATTGCTTAGGATATTCTTTTTGAATTTCTGCTAGAGATCTGATTGATTTTCTTTTCTTGTATCAGCCATAATTATTAGTATTAAGATGGATTATATATAAACTTATCCATTACCTGGCTCTGAGGGTTTCGGCAGAGCCCATTACCTAAAACGTAATTTCTACTCTTTCTTTTCAATCTTAGGATAAATGCCTGGATGCATAAAGATTCTTTGCATCTTCACTGCAATTCCTCTTTCTTGTTTTTGCATTTCTCTAGAAATCATTTCTGCTTTTCCAAAACCAATTAACTCATTTTTTAATGTCATAATTGCAACAGAATCTCCTGTTTGGATATCTGATTCAACTTTACTAACTCCTGGAACTTTCAAACTTGCGCCATTGCAAAGAGTATTAACGCAAGTATCAATCACCCACACTTTTGCTAAATGTTCAATGCCTTTTTCAATTGGTTGAATTAATTTACGCAGATATTTATCATTCTTTTCTTCTTTATAATAATACATTGCATCGCTTAAATCTTGTAATGTGCATATTTCTGCAGATTCATTAAATGGTCCTGCTTTTGTTCTTCGCAACTCAGCCATATGCGCGCCACAACCTAATTTCTGACCAATATCATGCACTAGCTTTCTTATATAAGTTCCTGCTTGGCAACCTACTTTAAACAGCACATCTTTTCCATCAATTTCCATAACTTCAATATAATAAACTTTACGATAACGTAATTCACGTTTAACTGCTGATTTAATTGGTGGCAATTGTCTTATTTTACCAACAAATGACATCACAGCTTCTCTTATCTTTGTTTCATCAATATCTTTATGTATATGCATTAAACAAACATATTCTTTTCCAGCAGTAAGCAATGCCTGCACAACTTTTGTTGCATTTCCAGTAGCAATTGCTAATACTCCTGTAACATTAGGGTCTAATGTTCCTGAGTGCCCAGATTTATCAATTCCAAGTATCTTCTGTACATAATAACTAACTTGATGACTTGTTGGTCCTCTTGGTTTGTCAATATTTACTATACCATAATTAATCAATGCTTCTGTAGAACGTTTTTCTGGATATTCTCCAAACTTATCAGAGCTTTCAATATCTTTTCTAACAAAAATTTCTCGTTTCATTTTTTCAAAAGGCAATAAAGTTGGCAATTTCTCCATGATAATCACTTGTTTATTGTTATTATTATTAAAGCTTTAGTATTTGTTTAATATTTGCTTGTTCGCTTCGCTCACAATGCAAATATTATAGTTATGTAATCCGGACTTGCGAAAGTGTTAAATATAAATAATGACTTATGAAACATGGTGACTTAGATTAGATAGCATAATAGCATATGCATTCTATGAAAATCAATTTCAGAATAGATTCCAGAAATTTCTTTTAGAAAATGAATCTGTTACAAACACATATACACTACACTCACAGAAGCGTTTAAGCTACAAAAAGAGCGCAGCGAATCAATAAATTAAAGTTCATTGACTTAATTCATTATACAACATCTGAGTTATATAATTGTGAAAGTATTCTCAGTTATGACAAAGACTTCAATTATTTGGATATAATGAGGAAAATTTTAGAAAATAAAATTTTCCTCTTTATATCTCAAACTCAGGTGGACTGTTCACTTCAACATTTACAGTCATCATCGTCTTCTCTTTTCCATCATCTGCTGTAATTGTTACAATATGTTTGCCAGCATCATTTGAAGCAGTAGTCTTTGTTGATGTTGTCATCCAGCCTGAGAAAGTAATCACTACCTTATCACCATCTGCATCTGAAATAACTGGATTAAGAGTTACTGTTTCTCCTACTTGTACAAGCATATCTTGTATTTTTTCAATAACAGGAGGATGATTTAAAATTTGTATTATTATTTTAACTCTTTGTGAAACAATCTGATCTCCATCTGTTGCTGCAACTTTCACTTCATAATTGCCAGCATCGCCTTTCTTAGTCTGCCATTGTCCATCTTTATTCAATGGTTTTGTATAATTAACAGAAACTGCATCTTGGTCTGGATCAGAAACAACTGGTTTTAGAGTTACAAGATCTCCTTCTTTTGCAGTAATATCAATTAATCCTGATAATACTGGAGCTCTGTTTACATTTCTTACTATAACTGTTATATTCTTAAATGCGCTTTTTTCACCATCAGATGCAGTTATTGTTACAATATAAGTGCCTGCATCAGTAAATGTTGTTGTTTTTGTTGCTTTGTCCATCCAACCAGAATAATATACTTTTACTTCTTTTAATTCTGGATCTGAAACTTTTGGTTTTAACTCAATTGTTTCTCCTTCTTTTACAACAACATCTTCAATGCTTATAGTTGGTGGTTGATTTAATCTTTGAACAATTATCTTTACTTGTTTTGTTACAGTTGACTTGCCATCACTAGCTGTTACATTTATAACATATTCACCTGCATCTCCAGCTTTTGTTTGCCATTTTCCTTCTTTATTAAGTGGAGCAGAATACGAAAATGTTACTGTATCTTTGTCGCCATCTGTTGCTTTTGGAGTTAATTGCACAGTATCTCCTTCAGTATATGCTTTAGTAATTGTAGTAGCTGGATTTGTAACTATTGTTGCAGGTGATGTTGCAGATGTTTCATTCTTTGCTGCAGTTGTATTAACAGCATTAATTTGCGCAGATTTCTTTTCAGCAGCTGGATTTACAGGATTAATTAATGATTCAATATCAGAAACATTAAGCACTCCGCCTTTTTGCAATGCGCTTTTTGGTATGCAGACTAAATCTTCATTTGCTTTCTGTTGTTTTTCTATATTTGAAACACAACCAATTAGAAATATAGTAAGAATAAATAAAACAGCTAACACAATCTTTTTTTTCATATATTACACCCCTATAAAATTATCTAATTTATTTAATTAAGACTTGAAAAGTTTAGACCTATTATTTAGTCATAACAAGTATTGAGTATCGGAGCATCAGAACTACTATTTAAATTTGATTAAAAAAATTGTTTTTTGCGCAAAACAAACAACAATTTTTTTGATTAAGTGGTAGCGAAAAGAGGATATAAATAAGATGGAAGATCAAAAATACCTAATTTTCTTACCCTCAAGCGTTACCTTTCGATAGAACATATTGCAAAACTTGCAAAAATAATGTAATTCTTCATTGCCATAGATATCATTATCACAAAGAAAACAACCTTGTTTTATGCAGATTATGTTCATGATTTCACCATATATTTATTCATTGCCAATTTCTGACACAATTCCTTTTGCCCGGATTGCCTGCATAGTATTTTGTAAAAATTACGATTTTTACAAAATACTATGTTTAAACTTTGAACTTTTATAAATCTCTGGTTTAAACGCATTAATCCTCTTAATTTTAATATCTAAACCATTATCAACAATGAATTTCTCAACAGACAATGAATTCTGGTCATATCCCAAACAGATAACAGTTGGCTTTAACTCTTGAATTATTTTCAATTTATCATCATCATAACCAAGCATTACTTTGCTGGCAATATTCAACAACTCAACATCTTCTTTTCGCTTATCCTCTTTATTTTTAGGCAATTTTCCTCTTTCTTTTAATACATTTGAATCTCGCGCAATAATTACAATAAGTTTATCGCCAAACTTTTTTGCTTCTTGCAAATAATGTTCATGTCCTTTATGAACAATATCAAATGTTCCAAATGTTAAAACAAGTGTCATGATAAACAATGAATAATGAGAATCTTTTTATAAACTTAATCTCTCTTTTCAGTTATGCAAGCGCTTTTCATAGGCAGATTTCAACCATTTCATCTTGGACATTTGCAGATTGTGAAACAAATAATCAAAGAACAAGGAAGTATTGTATTAGCAATAGGTTCAAGTCAAGAAAGCAATACACAAGAAAATCCATTTACTGCTGAAGAAAGAAAAGAAATGATTGAACAAGTGCTTAATGCTGAAAAAATAAGTTATAAGAATTATACTATCTGTTTTGTTCCAGACTTAGGCAAGCATGATAGATGGGTTGAACATGTTATTAGAATCACAGGTAAAATAGATGTTGTTTACACAGGAAGCATATTAACTAAAAGATTATTTAGCGACAAAGGATATAAAATAATTGATTTACCGAGGATAAAAGATATTTCTGCAACAATAATTAGGGAAAGATTAGCAGATGATAAAGATATAACTAAGTTTGTTCATTCTAAAGTTTTAGAATTCTTGAAAAGAATAAATGCATGGAAAAGATTATTACTATGAAGAATACACAAAAGATTGGAAACGTAAAAATAAAAGGCAAAATCTTTTTATCTCCAATGGCTGGCTATACAGATGTTGCTTTTCGTGTATTATGCAAAAGATATGGCGCAGCGCTTGTAATGACAGAGTTAATTTCTTCAAACACATTAACAAATGCAGATATCTCAACAATACAACAAGTAAAAACTTCTGAAGAAGAGAAACCATTGGCATTTCAATTATTTGGAAGTGATATTGATTTAATTCTAAAAGCATCAAAGATTATAGAGCATAAATGTGAAATGCTAAACATTAACATGGGCTGCCCAGCAACAGCAATAACACAACAAGGTTCTGGTTCAGCATTGCTGGAGAAACCAGAACTAATTGGAAAGATTATTAAGAAACTTTCAACAAATTTATCAATACCTATAACAATCAAGATTCGCGCGGGTGTCTCAAAAGAGAAGATTAATGCAGTTGAAATAGCTAAAATTGCAGAAGAAAATGGTTGCGCAGCAATTTGCATCCATCCAAGAACACAAAGTCAAGGCTACAAAGGAGATGCTGATTGGAATATTATCAGACAAATTAAAGAATCTGTTTCTATTCCAATAATTGGCAATGGTGGAGTAGTTGATGAAATCTCTGCAAAGAAAATGTTTGATGAGACTAATTGTGATTTTATTATGATAGGAAGAGCTGCATTAGGCAATCCAAGAATATTTCAGAGAATAAATAATTATTTAAAAACAGGAACAATAGAACAGAGATCGCAAGAAAAGATATTTGCAGAGAAAATGCAATTATTTCAAGAATATTATGAACTCTGGCAAAAATATGAACTTTCCTTCATCTCATTAAAAGAACACGCTGTTGCGTTTTTATCAGGCTATCCAAAAGCTTCATTTCATCGAGGAAATATTAATAAGATAAAGGAAGAAAAAAGTTTAATTGAATACATCAAATCGTTGAAAAGGTACGTAATAACTATGTAGTTGGTAGTTAGTGGTTTGTAGTATTGCAGCAAATTTGCAGTTTGCCACTAACTACTTACTACTAACCACTAACTTATTACGCACTTGAAAATATAATTAACTGGAAAAATGAAAATCTATATTTGGGAACCATTAAACAACTAATCCATTCAAAAGAGTTTATAAACTTTTATAAACCAAATATGATTACCTAAATAAAATGATAGAAATCACATTTATCAAATTTATAATAATCCTAATAATTCTTTTTTCCAGCGCTATCGCAGGTTTAATCATTTCTTTATTAGCGCCTGAAGAATTATTGCAGTCAAGAAGATATTATGAGTATATCTTTCCATTATTCTCATGCATTTTTCTTGGAATAATTACCTATTCATTATATTACAAGATTGTAATCCAAACATATAGTTTTGCAAATGTTGCATATTATCTTTTATTCTCGATAATTATAACAGCTCTTACAATAGCTTTCTATTTCTTTCTTTCAGAATACAAAATACAACAAAGTCTCTTGACAATTAGCATTTATTTTTCAATATTGCCAATATTATTATACAGTTTTAAAGAATATGAAATATTGTTTATTATAAGTGTATTTATTACATATGCATTTGGGATTCTCACATCTGTATATGCAATCAGTTATACAACAATACCAAACAATGAAGAAATATCATTCTCAAAAAAACAATTTATATCATCTACTTTATTATTGCTTCATTTCTTGCCATTTCTGGTTGTTGGTTTTCTATTTTATCTTTTGATGTAACTTCCTCTATTTTATCTTCTGTTGAACTTGACACTGAGGATGCAGAAGAAGAACCTTGCAGATCATTCTGAAACTCTTTTTTCTTGAAGAATATAATATCAATTGTTTTAAATTTATTTATTTCTTTTACTAATTCTTTCTCAAGCTCTTCATTATTTAATCTGTTTTTGATAACTTCTAATTGATTAATCTCTTCAATAACGCGGGAAGATTTCATGATTAAATGCTGTAATTTATAATCTAATTCATTATAGTCTCTCATTACTTGATTTACATTGATTAAATGATCTTTTTCAATCTTATCATGTTTTATTGTCTGATATTCTTTTGCAAAGTTTTCGAAAAAATCTTTATCCATTGATTTGATAACATCTATTGTTTTCTCTTTTTGTTTATCTTTTAATTCAATTGTATTTTTTATTAATTCTGTTTTAAGCTCATCAAAAACAAGCAATATCTTCAGTTGTTTATCCCTTGCTGCTGCAGTAACTGAGTTTTCAAGATATTCCTGGATTACTTTTTCATGGATTGAATTTCTCTGCAGCTTTCTTAATGGTCTGTCTAATTGTGAAAATTGCTGCGAAAATGTTAATTCCATTGTTTTAAGTTTATTATTTGCTTCATCACGCTGTTCCACAAGACTGCTAAATTTCTTGAATTCTTCATGATTCTTAGAGATTATAATTTTCTTTTCAATATCTTCTCTATTAATCCTTATCTTTTCTAATTCTGCTTTTTTATCATCAATAGTTTTATCAAAATCTTGTATTTTATTATAGTTTGATTTAAGTGTTGCATAAAGATCTCTTGTATTAAAAAGATGATTAATTTTAGATTGTTCTATAAGTGATTGAAATTCTTGGATAGCAAGGTATATCTCCTTCATCTTCTTTGCAACTGCTGTAGATTCATTAGCAAAGAATTCCTGCATTACTATAAAGTTTCTAGTGATTGATTTATTTAATTCTTCAAATGAAACAGCATTACTTTTCACTAGATCTTGAGCGCCCAAACATCCTCTTGATATTGTATTAACAGAATCAACATATTTATTTACCTTACGGATATATTCTTCCCTATTACCCTCCATAATCTGTTTCTCTTTTATGCCTATTTTATCATTCATTAATTTAGCTTTTTCAAGATTGCTTATATTTTCTTTTGCAACTCGAATAGTTTCAATAAGTCCAGAATAGATTTTATTAATATCTTCATCTAAAACCACTTGAATTTCAGAAGAAGTTTTATTGAGAAAATCATCCAAATCATTAATCTGCAAAGACGTTTGTTGTTTCTCTTTCTTTATATTCTTAAACAGATTCTCTTTAATTTTGTTAAAAAACTTAAGCATAATCTATTTGAAAATTGCGATATTTATATATGTTTGTTTTTTAATACTTTTGCAGATTAAGATATGCCTTGATTGTATTATATAGATGATTAACATCTTCTGCAACATAACCTTCAAATTTATCAGTATGGATCCTATATATATATTGATCAAACAGTGTTCGTAAGAAATAAACCCATGCTTTTGATTCCCATCTTCCTTCGTAATCTGTCTCTAAGAAACCCATGAATGTAATCAATATCTTTCCTTGATTTGTTTTGACTGTAAATTTATCTTTCTTTATAACAACTTCTTTGAGATTTGTAACCAATATATTTGTTTTAATAATAGATTTAGAATAATCTGTATTCTTTTTCCAAGGCTCCATCTCTATCTCAATCTGCTTTCCATCTTTATAGACATGCTCAAAATTCTTTTTCTCATACTTATCATATCCTTTCTCTCTAAACCATTTATCAATAATAAGATAAAGCTCATTCATATTAAACAAGCCCTGATAATTCAATTGCAATGTATCAATTACTATTTTTCTTTCTGTCAAACTAACTCACCATTTATTATATTGTCCAAATTCTCATTACCATACGTCTGCGTGTTCATTGCCTTTTGTCTGCATATCTAATGTTGTTTTGATAATATTCATTAAATCATAACATTTGAATCTTAATTTATCTTCCCACAATGATGAAAACTTTCTATACATAACATACCATAATAAAAAGTGCCGTATAGCGCGTTTTATTTTCGAATAATCATAAGTATTATTGTAGTCGAATTCTAAACGAAACATTAGTCGTACATATAATCTTCCTTTATACAACTTCTTTTTTTGCCCATCTTTAACAACTTCAATTATATTTAAATCCCAAAAATGGAAATGAATATCAACCCAATACATCATAAAATTGTTTACTTTTCTAAATCCAAACCAAAGCAATTCTGTTTCCTTTCCTCTAGGTGTTGCTTTTGTTTTATACATCCTTTCATGAAATTCATAATCTCGAAAAATAAACCAATCTCTTACTACTTTTTGTAATTCATCAAGATCAAAGATTCCTTTAAACATAACTTGCTGTGGATGTACAGTCTTATATTCCCATGACATAATTAATTTATTGCCATTCCCCATATATAAATGTTTTCTTTTAGGAACTAGTATAGGAATATGTGATATTTAGAATCTATACCAAAAAAAACAATATCACTGGCAATATCAAACATCCCATCAGATGATTCTTTCCAACGCCAAATCGTGATGCAAGAATACCTAAAGAAGTAGAAGTTGCTAAAATAATTATTCCAACAAAACTATCGAAATAAATAGTAAGTAAAATAATAAAGAGCATTATTCCGAATGCAATCTTTCTATAATTAACTTTTTGCAGCAATATGCAAAATAATTTTGAAACTTTTATTGCAATAATAACTGCAATTGCTCCTGCTATTAAAGAAACAATTAAAAGAATAAACATAGTTTGCAATGTGATTGCGCCAATTAACTGATTTATTGCAACAATTGCGCCTGAACGCGCTTTTTCTATTGTATAACTTGAAACTAATGAAATCATTGTATTTGCAGTGCTAATCCCGCCTACAAGAATAAGAAAGCCTGCATCACCAATATTTCCAACTATTTGTATGGCAAGAATTGCTGCTTGCGAACTTCCAAAACCAGGCAAAAATGCAGCAACAAAGCCAACAAGCGTACTGCTAGTAATTGCTTTTGTTGCAATTATTTTATTGATTGGAATATCAGTTTCTAACTGTTGTTTTGGAATATTTGACTCTTGCGTAATGCTTTCTAAAAGAATGCTTAATCCAAACAATCCTGAAAGCAATAAGAATAATGGTTGATTGATTGTTTTATTCTGCAAAATAAGCAATCCAAGAATTCCAGATGCTGTGAAAAAAATAAATGCCAAACACTTTTTTTTGATTAATGGTTCTTTAAGAATCATGAAAATAATTACCACAATCAATAAATACGCTGTAATTTTACTAACTGATTTATATGAATATTTCATAACAACCATAAAAACTGGCGTAAGAACAGCAGCAAAAATTATTGCTCCTAATGCTCCAATCAATGTATACATAATTGCAAGATGCCCAAAACCTTTCAACAAAAGTCTATGTCCAGGCAATACTGTCAATGCTTTCGCTTCATCTGGCGCGCCAAGATAAATACTAGGCACAGCATCAAGAAATGTATGCGTAATTGCAACAGCTGCAATAAAAGCTGCTAATGCTAATGGTGACACATATTGCAAAAGAGTTGGCGCAAATGAAAGAAGAATAACACTAACAAGATTAATATGAATTCCTGGTGTTAAGCCGGTGATGATGCCGGCGGTCACACCCAAAGTTAATACTAATAAGATCTCTACAAACATTGCCGTACCTCTTTTTATTTGTTATAAAAATATTGAGCGGCGTGAGCGGGACTTCCAAATCCAAGGGGTACAAGATTTTTGAACCCGCATGAGATTTGGGTAAATCTCACTGGAGTATCAATCCAGCGTAATACCAGATTATACAATCACGCCTCTACTCAATCGAAAATTATTTATATGACTAAAATATTCAATATATTGATTTGGGTAAATCTCACTGGAGTATCAATTCAGCATAATATTAAAGTGCAATCACGCACTTTTTTCTTTTTTTAATATTGTAGATTAAACAAAATT
>JACRKF010000021.1 GCA_016219865.1 Candidatus Woesearchaeota archaeon
AATAGGGTTTCAAACAAGAAGTGTTATTATTAAGGAATAGTTAAGATATAAAAATTTATAAATAAATAAATTTTTCTTTTGATGTATGGAAGAACAAAGAGCTGTAAGAGGATATAAAAGTTTAGATTTAAGAGTTGAAGAGATAAAAAGATATATAACTGCTGGCATTGCTTCCACATATGAAATTGCGCATATGTGCGGTTTAAGCAGAGCAACTATTAAGGCGTACGCAAGAAAGTACAAAATAGAATTACCTGAAAAAAGAAGAAAAATAGCAAAAAAAGAATATATTGAAAAGATAAAAGAAGCACTTGAAGCAGGAGCTGTATCTGATGATGAGATTGCAGCAGCTGTAGGATTAACAATTAACATAATAAGACGTTTATATCACCTTCCTAAAATCAAAGAACGCCGTTTAAGAAAATTCAAGAAAATGCTTGATGAAGGAGTTGATTCATTAGAAGAATTAGTCAAAGGTTTAGGCTTTAATATAAGTAATATAATGAAATACTGTAAAGAATACAATCTCAAATTACCCTCAAATATTCAACCATATCCAACAAAACCAGAAATCGATATATTAATTCAGCAAGGATTAACCCTTAGAGAAATTGGAAAAGATGTTAATTTAACAGGAGAAAGAGTAAGACAATATATAAATGCAAGCGGTCAGTATCAAACATGGTTAGAAATAAAAAAGCAAAAGAAAACAAGACTCAAACAATCAAGAACAGAATTAGTGTATCTTCTCGAAGAACGAGTAAAACAAGAACTATCTGAACAATCAAAAGCATATCAGACAGTATTTCAATATTATCAAAACATAAAACACAACAGGAATTCTGTTAAGTTTGACAAATTAGTGGAATTGCTTGAACTTTATAAAGAAGCGCAGCACAATGGAAAAAAACTAAGTTTAGAACAATTTCAAGAAAAAACAGGAATTTTAATTACAACAATAGGTCATATTTTTAGTCGTCTTAACATACCTCCATGTTATGGTAATCTAGAAACTACACGCACAGACAAATACAAAAAACAAGCATTGCAACGTTCAGAAGCAGTTATGATGAATTTTACTGATATTGCATACTTACTAGAAATACCATATAATGTTGTACAACAATACTTTTGCAGAATAAATATAAAGAGAAAAAAGATAAAGAAGATTAAATGTTTTTCATCACGAACAAAAGGAGATACTCTAAACTATCGATTTGCAAGCCAGATATATGAAGCAATAGACACTGGTTTTAATTTAGAAGAAATTTCTCAATTAACTGATGCAACTCCAAGAGTAATCGAATATGCCAAGCAACATAGAACAACAATTGAACCATTTATTATTAAATCATTAAAAACATTATATCCAGATAAAGAGATTAAACAATCGTATAAACCATTTTTTTAAAGACATTATAACTTTGGTGTTCCTGCTTTCATATCCAGATATTGCTCTTTAGTTATATTTGCAGATCGTAAACAAGAATTAATAATAACATTTTGTTGTTTACTCCAATCTTCATCATCATGTTCTCGCACGTATTTTGCCCATAAATCAATGAACTTAAAACGTTCATCTTGATTTTGCTGTTTCCATTCTTTTAAGCGCAACTCTTGCAGCTTCTCAGTAGATTTCATGAAGCATCCTCTTATAAGTATTAATCAATGAAATATTTAAATGTTCTGCAGCAACATTTCGCAAATGTCGTGCATCTTCAATATCTTTCGGTGATTTCAACACCTCTTCTTTAAATGCTATTTGCAGTTCTAATTGTGATATTGTAATCTGCTTATCATTTAATTTTACAGTAATCATATTCTGGAACGAAATAACATCAATTTTATTCTTAACAAGTTTTAATTCAATATTAGGAATAACAGTATCATTTTTTGCAAAGCGCACAGCAATATTGTCTTTTAAATAATTGTAAATTTCAACAATAGTATCAGCTTGAAGACAATAGAAATTATTCTTTTTTAATTCAACAATTAATTGTTCAATTTTTTCAGGAGATGTTTTAGGAATTATAATATCAACATCTTCACTAGCTCTTGATCTTCCAAGCAAAATTGCAACATAACCGCTAATAACAATATATTGAGTGTATTTTTCTAGAATTCTAATAAAAGCAAGAGTAAATACATCTAAATCTGATAATTCCTTATTGATTTCAATTTCATTCTTAGAAATGAATCTCATAGAGTATGAAGAATGTGCATCAATATAAAGTTTTTCACACAACTTGCTTTTTCTTCACAACCTTTTTTACTTCTTCAACAATATATTTTGCAGTCAATCCATATTTATCCAGCAACGCAGCAGAAGTTCCAGACTCCCCGAATGTGTCTTCAACTGCAACATATCCAGCAGCAAAATGCAAATTACGCTCAGCAAGCAATTCCAACACAGCCCCTCTTAATCCACCTGTTTTCTGATGTTCTTCTGCTGTCACAACTGCTTTTGTTTTCTTCACAGAATTAACAATAGTTTCAGCATCAATTGGTTTAATTGTATGATTATTAATAACATCAACAGAAATACCTTCAGCAGCCAACATTTCTGCTGCTCGCAATGCTTCTGCAACCATTATTCCGCATGCAATCACAGTTGCATCCTTTCCTTCTCGCAGCAAAAGCGCTTTTCCTATTTCAAATGGCGTCTGCTCAGTTGTATACACCAAAGTTTTCTCACGAGAAAATCTCATATACACAGGTCCTTTATATTTTGCTATAGCAAGCGTTGCTTTTTTTGTTTCTAAAGCATCACTTGGAACAATAACAACAAGATTTGGTAAAACCCTTGTAATAGCAATATCTTCTAATGCTTGATGCGTTGCTCCATCTTCGCCAACAGTTAATCCTGCATGAGAACTGCAAAGTTTAACATTTGCTTTGCTATAACAAATGCTTACACGCAATTGATCCCAATTTCTTCCAGGAGAAAAAACCGAAAAAGAGCTTGCAAACGGAATTTTCCCAGCTAACGCTAATCCAGCAGCAACTCCAGCTAGATTCTGTTCTGCAACACCAACTGCAATATATCTTTCAGGATATTTCTCTGCAAACCAATTCATTCTTACAGATTCTGTCAAGTCAGCGCATAATCCAATAACATTTTTATTTTTCTCTCCTAATTCCAAAAGACCTTTTCCATAGCCATCTCTTGTTGCAACTTTCTCAGCTTTGTTAAGATCTTCCACTAAAAATAATTTTTTGTTTAAGTTCATAATTTCACTCATTGATCGCTTTCATTAATTCTCTCTCTTTCTGCTTGCAATTCTTTTAAAGCTGACTCTGCTTCTTCTTTCTTAGGAGGTCTGCCATGCCATTCATATTTGTTTTCCATAAAACTTATTCCTTTACCTGGCGCAGTTTTTGCAATAATAATGCTTGGTCTTGTAGTTTTATCTCTGTTTTTAAGCACATTCTCAAGTGTAATAACAACTTCCTGCATATTATTGCCATTCATCTCATACACATTGCAATTAAATGCCTCTAATTTTTGCCGCAATGGTTCAAGAGGCATTAAATTTTCAACATAGCCGTCAATTTGAATATTATTTCTATCAATTATCCCTATAAAATTATTCAGCTTTTTATTTCCAGCAAACATCAATGCTTCCCATAATTGTCCTTCTTGATGTTCTCCATCACTCATCAAACAGAAAATAGTAAAATCTTTCTTATCCATTTTTGCAGCATAAGCATAACCTGCTGCAATTGAAACACCCTGCGCTAATGGTCCAGATGAATTTTCTAATCCAGGCAAATCTAATTTATTTGGATGTCCCTGCAGACGAGAATTCAATTTACGCAATGTTAACAATTCCTTTTCTGGAAAATATCCTGCATTTGCCATGCACGCATATTGCGCAGGACAGATATGGCCATTAGACAGAATTAATCTATCTCTTTCTTCAAACTGAGGATTAGCTGGATCATGATTAAGAATCTTAAAATAAAGTGCTGTAAAAATATCTGCCATTCCTAATGAACCAGCAGTATGGCCAGAATTTGCAGTAAAAAGCATTTTGATAATGTCTTGCCTAATTTTGTTAGCAATTAACTTTAATTCTTTTGCAGTAATCTCTTTATTTTTTTTAATAAACATTTTTTTCGATGCTTCTATTCTTTGCATAACAAAGCTATTAATTGACAAATATTTAAATGTATTTGAAAATTATTAGACTCAAATTAAATTGATTGCTAAAATCGCGCAGCATTGCAATGCTGCGTGATTTTAAAAGTAAAACTTTTTAAATAGGTCATAAAACCAATGGTATATAGTTAATTGAATTATGGAGGAATTATAATGGCAAAACTTACATGTGTTTCAACAGGATCAGAAGTTACTAATCAAATAGGTTCAGTTACTTTCTCTTGCCCAAGCTGTGGAAAAATTAAAATAACAAGATCGCAGTATGCTAGGGAGATTGCAGCGCAATATAAATGCAGCGGCTGTGGATTTACTGGACCAAATTGAATTATAATAAAAATAATTAATTATGATAAGAATAATTAACAAGTGAGGAATAAACATGGCAGATGTTATCGTAACTTTTAAAGTGATGCCTGAATCACCTGAAGAAGATTTAAAACATATTGAACAGGAAGCAAAGAAATTGATTGAGAAACATGACGCAATTCTAGGAAAAGTTGAGATTAAACCAATTGCTTTTGGATTAAATTCATTAAATCTTATAATGGTAATGGATGAAAACAAAGGTTCAACAGAAGAACTGGAAAAGAAAATATCAGCAATTAAAGGAGTAATCTCTGTTGATGTTATTGACGTGCGAAGAGCAGTTGGATAAATCCTAACAAAGATTATTTGTTATTTGTCAAGAATTATTATTATTTATTTTTCTGAGGTATTAAATTCTGATATTATTTTTGTTATTACATCAATAGGAGCAGTTGTTTTTATAGCATATTCATTAAAATGTGTTCTTACAGCTTTAAATCCATTCTGTTTGCAGTTCTTAACAATTAGATCAAATTTTGGAATTTGTTTGAGATTATTCTTTTTTACAAGAGCATGGATATCATAAAATCCAACTATATTAATTGTAGATTCTTCTTTAATAAGCTGTAAAAGCTTAAGTAATTCTGTTTCTTCCTTATACAATTTATTTCTCATAACATTATCTAAAATTGCTTTTACTGTTTCTTGTTTATTAATTTCCCCAACCCAACATGGACCTGCATACTGCATTTGTTGATTGCAATCATCATTTTTAGAATCATCATTTCTAGAATCTGTTTTAGAATCAACTTTACAATCAATATTATTAAAATGATTTATATCTATTTTCATGCATTTATTGCAACAAAGAACATATTTGTGCTGTTTATTGATTGCATCTGCCTTTTCTTTTCCTTTCTCGCAGACAAAGAATATTCGCATATAATGCTGTGCGCTATAACTCAGTATTGGTGTTAATGCTTTTTCATATTGACTTGCAATCAATTGCGCTTTTCTGATCAATATTCTTATTCCTATTTCATGCATCAATTCATTCCGCATTGGTTTTGCCCAATACTTTCTTTTGCAAGCGTTTTCAAATGTTCCAGCTAATGCGCTAGTATCAGTTGCAGTTACAGCTAATATTCCATCTCTTGCAAGCCGTTTTATTGACGAATCAATAAATGGATTTGGAGAACCAAAAGGATCAATATCAATATAATCAAATCCTTTCCCGTCTAATAATGCTTTATTTGCATCATTGCATGAAACGGTAATTTTATCTTTTGAAGCATTAAAATCTAAATGATTAAGTTTTAAATTCTCCTTAATTAATTCAACAGCATTCTCACTGCAATCATTTACTAAGATATTTTTGATTTTTCTCGCAGGAAGCTCTTTAATCAACCTGATGCTTCTAATTCCTGACGCTGCAAGAATATCTGCAACTTGGAGATGATTTCTCTTCTGCGCTCTCAATAATTCAATAGTTATATCTCTATTCATCTTCATGACAGGATTATAAAACACTGGAAGCTCTTTTGAAACTTTCTGCTCAGAATAAATCTTGCAAAAAACTTTTCCTTCTTTGATTTTTTTCTCCATAAAACAAAAAAAGATCTCATTGCTAATAAATTTTCTTATTTTTTGATGAAATTGCAAAATAGAATTGTGTTCACAATTTTATTTTGCAATTTCATATTGGAAACATTTATATATAAGCTTCACCATAAAAATATTTAGAAAAAATTCTATTATGTTTTTTCTAAATAAAGAGGTGAATTAAATGGCAGCAAAGAAAAAAAAATCAGGCGCTAAAAAGAAAAAGAAAAGATAATTTTTCTTTTTTTTCTTTTTTTATCATATATCGCAATTTTAGATCAAAACAACAGATAGTTCTTAGTAAAATTTTTATATAACACTTTTTTCCACTTACTATGCTTGAAAATACCTCAGAATATCCAATATTTAAGTCAGTAAATGAATTATTAGACAATTCTGCTGAAAATATGGCAGATAGAATCATCTCTGCCGGCATTAAACAGAAAATAGAAAACATATTTGCTTTGCTTAAAGGATTGCAGCACAAAACAAAAGTATATGTCGCTTTTTCAGGAGGAGTTGATAGTTCATTGATTCTCAAGCTTGCGCATGATGTTTTAAATGAGAAAGTTATTGCAGTTACAGGAATTTCTTCTTCAGTTGCGAAAAATGAGATTGAGATTGCAGCAAGTATATCAAAGACTATTGGAACACAGCACATTTTCCTCAATACAAATGAGATGAATGATGAAAATTATTTAAAAAATCCAACAGATCGTTGTTATTATTGTAAATCAGAGCTTTACAAACAATTATCTTTATACATAAACAAGGAGAAAGTCACTGATTTTATAATTC
Source organism: Candidatus Woesearchaeota archaeon (assembly GCA_016219865.1). GTDB lineage: Archaea > Nanobdellota > Nanobdellia > Woesearchaeales > DSVV01 > JACRKF01. The sequence continues at coordinate 6,869 of JACRKF010000021.1, forward strand.
TTGACGGCGCAAATTTTGATGACTTGCAGGATTTTCGCCCAGGAACAAAAGCTGCAAAAGAATTTCAGGTTAGAAGCTTGCTTCAAGAAGCAGAAATGACAAAAGAAGAGATTCGTTTAGTCTCCCATTTATTGCATATTCAAGTATGGGATAAACCATCTACGCCATGTTTATCTTCTCGTGTTGCATTTGGTGAAAGAATAACTTCAGAAAAACTTAGTAATATTGAAAAAGCAGAGAATCTAATCCATTCTCTTGGAATAAAACAAGTTCGTGTAAGATATCATGCAAATTCAATTGCAAGAATTGAAATAGATCCTCTTGATTTCCGAAAAATATTTGAACATTATGAATCTGTATCAAAAGCGCTAAAACAACTTGGGTTCCAATGCATTACAGTTGATTTAGAAGGATATAAAAGGGGAAACTTGCATTTATTAAATAATAATAATAAATAGATAAAAAACCTAATTACAGATTCCCTATGTCAGAATTGCCAATATCAGAAGATCTTACAAAAAGATTTATTTTTGTAAGATTTTCTAAGAAGTGATAAAATGAACATTCAACAACTATTAAAAGATTATAAAAAAGGAAAACTGTCTCATAACAAGTTACTATTTCACCTCAAAGAGTATCCTTTTGAAGATTTAGGACACACCAAGATAGATCATCACAGAGAGTTGCGCGCAGGCTTTCCTGAAGTAATCTTTGGAAAAGGAAAAACATCAGAACATTTATTCTCAATAATTGAAAGATTATATCTTAAAAGAGCAGTGATTATCATAACAAAAATCGAGCAAGATATAGCGCAGCAGATTCAGAGAAAATATGATTCTGTTGAATATCACAAACTAGCAAAAACGCTTGTTATCTATAATGAATTAAATTTTTCAATAAAATTGAAAAATTTAAAAAAGAAAAAAACACTTAAGACAGGGATTTTAATAATTACAGCTGGCACATCGGATATTCCAATTGCTGAAGAAGCTGCAGTTATCTGTGAACAAATGGATAATAAAGTAGAGAAATTATATGATATAGGTGTGGCAGGATTGCATCGTTTGCTAGCAAATAAGCAAAAGATATTTGATGCAAAAGTAATTATTGTAATCGCAGGCATGGAAGGAGCATTAGCAAGCGTTATTGCTGGATTAGCTAATTGCCCTGTTATAGCTGTGCCAACAAGCATTGGCTACGGCGCAAATTTTAAAGGATTAGCAGCATTATTATCAATGCTCAACTGCTGCTCACCTGGCGTTACTGTTGTCAACATTGATAATGGCTTTGGCGCAGGCTATGCAGCAAGTAAAATATTGAATGTTAATAAGAGAAAAATTTAAATAGTCTTATTATATAATAGTATATAATATGAACAAACCAATTATTTTACATAGCCCAACATTAGAATCTGTTTTTATGGTAGAAGAAACAATACAAAAATATAGCCAAGAATGTGGCAAGTATCAATTATGGAAAAAATTACCAAAAAAAATGATGTATCAGACATTCCAGATAATTTTAGATTATCTTGAACAATCAGGAAAAATAATCATAGATAAAGATGGTTGTATAATTTGGACTTTTAATCCAGAAAGAATCAAGAAAATCTTAAAAGAGGATTTGATTATACGATGAATAAAGAGATTTCTGTTGCATTTATTACCCCTAACATAAAAAAAGAATGGGAAGCTCTTAAAGAAGGAAAATTTGAAGATAAGGAACTTTACAAATTTATTGATAGGGCGATTGATGATCTAAAGGTAAATCCAACATGTGGTATAAAAATCGCCAAGAACTTATGGCCAAAAGAATATATCCAGAAATATGAAGTAAGTAACCTCTGGAAATATAATCTTCCTAATGCATGGAGATTAATTTACACTATAGAAAGTGATGAAGTAAGAATTGTAAATGTAATTCTCGAATGGTTTAACCATAAAGAATACGAAAAACGTTTTAAATATTAGTTTAAATATAATTTTTACGAACAAAGTGAGTAAAAATGACTAAAAATAAATTATACATTGATTGCCCATCTGGAATTGCAGGTGATATGTTTATTGCCGCTTGCATTGATTTAGGTGTTAGTATAAACTATCTTCAAACAGAACTGAAAAAACTAAAGATTGACAAATTCTCAATAGCTGCAAAAACTGTTGATAAAAAAGGGATTACTGCAAAACATCTTGAAGTAACTATTGAAAAAAATAATCATGAAAACCATCACCATGATGAAAATCATCATCATGAACGCCATCTCTCTGATATCAACAAACTTATTGATGAAAGCTCATTATCTACTGGTGTAAAGATGCTTTGCCAAAAGATATTTCACAAACTTGCTTCAGCAGAAGCATTTGTGCATAACACAACAATTGATAAAGTTCATTTTCATGAAATTGGCGCAATGGATTCAATTATTGATATCATCGGCGCAGCTATTTGTTTGCAACAGCTTGGAATAGATGAAGTGCATTGCTCAGAGATACCAATACCTGCTGGCAAGATTATTTGCGATCATGGTGAAATCTCAAATCCAGCTCCTGCAACTCTCAAACTATTGGAAGGTTTTGAAACATACAAGGTAGATATAAAAAAAGAAATAATAACACCAACATGAGCAGCATTGCTGAAAACACTGGTAAAAGAACAAAAAGATTTTGAAATGTTTGAAAAAGAGATGAAAGTTAAAAACATCAAGATAATTAAAAAAGGATATGGCGCTGGCGCAATGGATTTAAAAAAACCAAATGTACTACGATTGTTATTACTGAGATAAGATTACGCCTATAGCGTAATCTTATCTCAGTAATAACAAACTATTTTAAACCACAATGCCTTAATTCAGAAAATGGGAGAGCTTCGCAAGGATTATGTGCTAGAAAAATTTGTAATTATTTCAGATACTCGTAAGGATAGACCGCATGACTTTCATAAGCAACAAAACACACAAGCAGCTCCAACAAATAAAATCTGCAGTTTCTGTCCAGGAAATGAACTTCTGACAACCAAAGAGATCATGCATATTGAAAAAGATAACAAATGGATTATGCGAGTTATTCCAAACAAATTCCCAGCATTAGAATTAAAAGGGAAATCGCAGATTACGACAGATAATCAATATTATACATATTCTGATAATTATGGGCAACATGAGATTATTATCGAAACAAACAAGCATGGAGAACAGATATATGATTACAGCAGAGAACACTTCATTAAACTGCTGCATTTGTATAAAGCAAGAATTCTTGTATTAAACAATAATGAAAAAATTGAATATGTGCAAGTGATAAAAAATCACGGCAAAGATGCAGGCGCAAGCATTGAACATTCTCATTCACAAATATTTGCTTATAATATGATTCCCATAACTATTCAACAAAAAGAAAAAGCGTGCAAAGATAACTGCGCTTATTGTGAGATTATTTTGCGAGAGAAAGATTCCTACAGACGATGTTTTGAAAACAATTCGTTTGTTGCCTTTACACCTTATGCATCAAGATTTGCCTATGAAATCATCATATTTTCAAAACAACATAAGCTTTCGTTAATTGACTTTAGTGATGCAGAAATTAAAGAATTAGCTGAGATCATGCAAAAAATTCTGGCAAAACTCAAAGAGCTTGGGCAAGACTTTAATTTCTATTTCCAGAATGGAATTAAAAATATGCATTTCCATGTTGAATTTACTCCACGAATAAACATCTTTGCTGGCTTTGAGTTTGCAACAGAAACAGTGATCAATACAATCTATCCAGAAGATGCAGCGAAATGGTATCGAGGAGAATAACTTTTTATTGCGTTACAGTTATCATTTTTGATGATTATGTGCTAATATAATGAATTTTAAAGCCATAAAATTCGACAAAGATATCATTATTGATAATTATATAAAAACAAAAAGTTTAAATATCAACTATTTATATTATAGACTTATGCAAGCAATAACATTCCTCAAAAACGTAGAACATCTTCACAAACCTGTTTTTTCATTGCAAGATGCAGCAAAAATGATTGAGAAAAAAAAAGGATATGCACGTCTTTATCTTTATCGTTTGAAAAGAAAAGAATATATCAAAGAAATTGAAAAAGGGAAGTATAGTATTTCAGATGACATCTATGAAATTGCCTCAAATGTTGTATTTCCTTCATATATCTCATTCTTGAGCGCATTTTCTCTATATGGTTTAACAACACAAATACCAAAGAGGATACAAATTATTGCAGCAAAACCAAAAAAAGAATTAATAGTTGATGATTCAACTATTGAATTTATTACATTTAAGAATAAGAATATTTTTGGATATGAAAGAACAAAGATTGGAGTTCATTATGGCATGATTGCAGAAAAAGAAAAAGCAATAATTGATGCATTATACTTACCGCAACATTGCCCAATCAGTGAAACATTTGAAGTGCTTAAGAATAAAGAATTTGACATCGACAAATTAGTTGATTATGCTCTGCAGATGGATTCAATAATATTATTAAAAAGACTTGGTTATCTTTTAGAATTAGTAGAATTTAACATTTTTGAAAAAGTAAAACATAAGTTAAATCAACGTTATGATCTTTTGAATCCATTTCTCCCTGCTTCAAATAAAGAATGTATAAAATCTATGAAATGGAAACTAATTATAAATGAGGTGCTTGAATGATACTGCGAAATCAATTAGGAAAATATGCGCAGATGCTTAACTATGATCTTGGACAGACAGAAAAAGATTATCTGCAGCATTTGTTTTTATTTTTTCTATCACAACATGATACAACAAACCTTGTGTTCAAAGGCGGAACAGCATTGCAGAAAGTATATGGTTTGAATAGATTTAGCATTGACCTTGATTTTACTGCTAAAGAAAATAACATTGACTTCAAGATGTTAATAGAGAAAATTGCAAAGAAAATAACAGATTTTGGTTATAACTGCAAAGTGCAAGAGATAAAGACAATTGGAAAAACATTTGTGATAAAAATACAAGGCCCTCTTTATCAAAACAGTCAAGTAAGCACTTGCACATTGCGTATTGAAGTTAGCTTTCGTGAATCACTTTTGCTTCAACCAATCCTAAAAGAGATCATTCCATCATACACTGATTTACAACCCTATACTATCCTTGTCATGCAAACAGAAGAGATATTAGCAGAAAAAGTGCGTGCAATTATGACACGAAACAAACCAAGAGATATATTTGATCTTCATTTCTTGCTGCTGAAAAACACAGCTTTCAATATTGAGTTTATCAACAAGAAACTAGATTATTATAAGGAAAAATACAATAAAAAAGCATTTTTACAAAAGATAAAAGAAAAAGAGAAAATATGGAATCATGAAATGAAGCAGTATATTAGAAATCTACCTTCATTTGAATCTATTGAAAAAGAGATCATAAAAAGAGTCTCTTAGGTTATCATTTTTGATAACTTGACGACATAATTATAAGATATCTTAATAATAGAGAATAAAATAGTTAAAATAAAAGAAAAAATTAAACTACAGCTTCTTCCTTTTTGTTATCCTGGATTAATCTCCTGATAACAGCTCGTAGATAATTAGTTAATGTTGTAAGATTTCCAATCTGTTTAGTATTTGGTGTAGGAGTTCTTCCAAAGAATTCTTCAATTTTTAAGAATCCTTGTTCCAATGCTCTTACATAATTTCCTTCATCAGCCAAAATCTTAGCAAAAGTTTTATTATTCTTGATAACTTCTGCTTTTGATTCTGCAGATATTTCAAATTTAACTAATTTCTCTAACTGTAATGTCTCATTTTTTATTTGTTGCAAATCAATCATTACTGGAGCATATGCTGCTGCAGTTCCCTTTGATGCTGCTTTTTTAATATCTGATTGCAGTTTCTGATATTTTCTGTCAAGATCTATTAAAAGTGCTTCTTCAACTCGATCAATCTTTTTTTCTTTATCTGAATCCTTCTTCCTTTCTGCCCATTTTTTTCTTACAGAATCCATATTTTCTTGAAGAGTTCCGCCGCCGCCAGTCATGTTCGCAATCATGCGAAAGATTTCTATAAGTAGTAATACGAGTAATGCAACATAAAAAAAGTTTACAAAACTACCCATTACACCAACTATTGCATCTGAAGCCATTATAAACCACCTCCAATAGCTGTAGTAATAATATTAAGTAATGCCCATGTAAAGATAATAATACCCATTCTTATCAAATTCCAATACCACGGTGCTGCAGGCAAATACCAAAGTATTGCAATTAACGCTCCAATTGGCACTGCAAATACAAGCAATGCAATAACTGTTGTATATGTTTCACCCATTGCAATCAATAATGCTTGGGGAAAGAACAAGACAGTCATTATTGAAATAAGTAATGCAAGAACTAATGCTAATCTATTATTAAAATTAGGAATAAGATGCGCTGCTACAAATAAAACAGTAAACACCAAGAAAAATAAAATGATTCTCATAGCTACAAGTAAACCAGTATCACCTGTTATAGTAGTGCCACCTAACCATTCCCTTAAAAAATCAGCAACACCACTAAGTGCCGCACCAGGTCCAGGTACTGCTGCTAATACAATTCCACTAAAAACAAACATTAATGTAAGAAGCAAACTAATTGACAAAACTTGTTTTTTGTGCAACAACTAAAACACCTCAATTTTTTTATGATTATTAATATAGTCAATGCACCAAATAATCAAATATTTAATAGTGCATTTACTATATAATTAAAGTAAACATTATTCGATAATCAATTTGCTTTAACTATATCATAAATAATAATAAATGTTTATTTTTTTACTACTATATAAACCTTTCTAAAATAAAAAATTTCTGGTAAAAGTATTTATTATTTTGAGGACTAGGAGGTTGTGATTCTGATTCACTCTTCCAACAACCACTTCCAAACAGGCTTTACAATAATGGTTTTGCTTTTATGATGTATTATTTCCTCATTCTCCATCGTAAGAATCATCCCTTCATTTAATTGGTATTTCCTCATGCAATCAAGCAGTCCAACAATTTCTCTTTCTTTTACTGCTGAATTATCTAATGCAAATGCAACCTGTATAGCTGCATTTATATTTAATCCATGTTTTGTAACAAAATCACATTCTTTTTTCTCTAAGTGATAATAAATCTCTTTATTTTTTCTGAGCAGGTGAACAAATATTAGATTTTCTAATCTTCTTCCTTTATTTTCAGAAAAATTAAAAGCAACTGTTTTCAAAAAGCTATTATCAATCGTATAAATCTTTGATGATGATACTTTTTGTTTTGCTAAAGAATAATCAAATCGATCTATTTTATATAATATGAATACATCATGAAGATAATCTATATAATTCTTAACAGTACTCAGACTTTTAATTCCTGTAACCTTTTTTAGTGTTGAATATGAATATATACGTCCTATGTTTGAGAGTAGAAATACTATTAGGTCTTTTAATTCTTTTATCTCTTTTATCTTATATCTCTGCAGCACATCCTTATTAAGTATATCTTCAAAATATTGCCGTGATAATTCTACATCATCATTCTTTATAATTAACGGAAAACCACCTTTTTCAAAATAATCCAAGAAAAGACTAAAGACCTTAGTTTTCTCTAAAGTCCCAAATTTATCCACATCAATCTTGCCAAATTGCTTTAACCGCAAATATTCTTTAAATGAAAATGGCAGTAGTTGTATTACCTTATTCCTTCCCGTAAGATGTGTTGCAATTTCCGAACTTAATAGATCAGAATTTGATCCTGTGACGAATACTTTATTTCCTTGTGAATATAAATTATTAACCCATTTCTCCCAATAAAGTATATTTTGAACTTCATCAAGAAAATATATTATAGTATTTGTCCCATAAAGCTCTATTGCAATCTCTTCAATGTGATGAAAATTCTCAGTACTAAAATCTACAAATCTAACATCATCAAAATTAAGGAATAGTTTTATGCCTTTTGTCTTTTCAGATATTAATTTTAGTAATGAACTCTTCCCAGATCTTCGTATTCCAGAAATTATTATAATTTCATTTCCCTTTAGAGCATATTCAAGAGAGATATCCCTATCAACGAGATCAAGTTTATTACTAAATAATTGTTGTTGATCTAAAATCAGCTCCCTTAATTTACTTTTGTCCATTTAAAGAAGGTTATCTTGTTCATTTATAAAGCTTTCGCCATTAACTGATAAGTTTTTATAAATAGTGTTCTTTAGAGCATGATTAATTAGAGATTACCCCTTCAGCACACCCAATGGCACCAATTTCGCTACAATCTTGCCAATTCCTGCTTCATGTGACACTCGCACAACTTCATCAACATCTTTATAGACAGCAGGAGCTTCCTCAGATAAACCTTTCCATGATGCAGCTTTAATATGAATATTTCTTTTCTCAAGCTCATTCTTTATTTGCTCTCCTTTGAATAATTTATTGGCTGCATTTCTGCTCATCACTCTTCCTGCGCCATGAGGAGTGCTTGCAAATGTTTCTTGCATTGCTTTGTCAGTGCCAACTAATACATAAGATCCAGTACCCATGCTTCCAGGCAATAATATTGGTTGCCCAGTTTTCTGATAATCTTCAGGCAATTCTTTATGATTTGGCCCAAATGCTCGCGTTGCGCCTTTTCGATGCACATAGAGCTTTGTAGCAACATCATCTATAATATACTCTTCAACTTTGACAATATTATGAGCTACATCATAGATTGTTTTCAATTCCACATTTTTGCCATTAAATTCTGTTCCAAATACTTTAGTAAAAGACTTTCTAATATTATAAACCATCAATTGTCTGTTGCACCAGCCAAAATTTGCTGCAGCTGACATTGCTTTTAGATAATCTTGCGCAATAGGAGAACTTGTTGGCGCATACGCCAAATCTTTCTCTGGCAATTTTGCAACCAACTCAGGAAGTTCATTCTCAATTCTTCGAAGAAAATCAGTGCAAACTTGATGCCCTAATCCTCTGCTGCCTGAATGAATCATCACAACAATCTGCCATTTATGATAAATTCCAAAAGCTTTTGCTATTTTCTCATCAAAAATTTCATCAACAATCTGTATTTCTAAAAAATGATTGCCTGCGCCAAGCGTCCCAAGCTGATTCTTTCCTCTTTTCTTAGCTGTTGGTGAAACCTTGCTTGCATCTGCTTGTTTCATTTGCCCATATTCTTCACAATGATCAATATCATGCTGTGTTGCATAACCATGCTCTTTTGCCCATTCCAATCCGCCATTAAGAACTTCATCTAATTCTGCATGTGTTAAATGCACATTTGATTCACTTCCAACACCGCAATGCACATTCTGAAATAAAACATCTAATAATTCTTTGATTCTTGGCTCAACATCTTCTTTTGTTAATTGTGTTGAAAGAAGACGAACGCCGCAATTTATGTCAAAGCCAACTCCGCCGGGAGAAATACAACCATTATCAACAGGAAAAGCAGCAACGCCGCCAACAGGAAAACCATATCCTTGATGCGCATCTGGCATAATTAAAGCATTTTTTTGTATGCCTGGCATCTCTGTCATATTTTTTGCTTGCATTATTGCATTATCTTTGACAAGATTCTCCATCAATGCTTCAGATGCAAATATTCTCACAGGCACACTCATTGAATTTCGCTGCTCAAGCTCATATAGATAATCATTCACTTTCTTGATTTTCATTCCTGATACTTCAAACTTTTTCATAAAAAAATCCTCCTTTCAGTCGTATTTTTTTAAACTCAGGATTATGACTTCATGTACTTAAGACAACTAGCATTTATATGTCCACGACAACCTGCACTATCCATAACCCATTTTTTTGTTCTTTAATTATCATATCATTATATGTAATTGCTTTCAATGAACCATGCGCATCATAAGCTTTATAGGAATCTCCCTTAACAATTGCTTTCAATGTATACATTTCAAACTTTTTTGTGATTGTTAATGAATCAACATAGCTTACAATAAGACCTTCAGTATCTAATAATATAACAAACTGATCAAGAAAATCAAATAATAATGTATCCAACTTTGGCGCTTTTATTTCAATTTCTTTTCTAACTACTTGCTTAACCTTTTTAATATCAGTAAGCATATTATACATTGCTAGCACAGCATTAGCAAATGCTTCTTCTAAAGTTTTGCCATATGCTTGAAATTTAGCTTCAGAAGTATGATCAAGATATTTAAACTTAGGTACTGCGCTGTTTGGTTCCATTATCTCCATAATACTATTGTTTTAGATGGTGATTTAAAAAGTTTTATGTTTCTATATTTTAGTTTTAGAAGAAAAAATCATTTCAAACCTAATTGTTCTTTAGTCTTTGCATTAAGAACATGCAACCCATCCAAATGTTGATCCATATTGAAATCATAAGGAAATGAGTTCTCTAATAGCTCTTCAACTAACAGTTTACTCTTACTGTTTAATTGACTTGATGTTATTTTTATTCTGTCTAAAGCAGCATCCATGGTTATTTCATGAGTAGATACATAATATAAAACAGCCCGTAACCCTGAATAAACATACCTAACCTCAGCGCCACTAGCGCGATTTCTGCGATGCACACAAGTCTCTTTTAACACTTTTAAAATATCCAATGTCTGAGCAACTTCAACATATTCACAGGTACCCAAATCTTTAAGCATCTGTAATTCATAAAACTTTCTAAGGTAACTATCTACCCTCTCTTCATAATTTTTAAATTCCTTACCATCCGAATAATAATTATAGGGTTCTTTAATACGATCTGGAAATATCTCTGCCAATCCTGGAGCAATTTTAAAAGCATCTTTTCGAATCTTTTCTCTATGACATTCTAATTTATCTGTAAGCTCCCTCATCTTGGAAGAATAACTTTCTTCTAAGATAACTCTTCTTTCTTCAAGTTGATGTAATTTTAAAGCATAATCTTTCTCTAAGTCAGTTCTTCTTTTCTGTAAACTATCCATAACTGTTTGTTCATATGACGCCAATTTAAGTTCTAATGAACCAACAAGTTCTCTTAATTTCTCTTCTGCAGCTCTTTTTGATTCATCTAAAGATTGTTGTAAAACAGCATCATTTAGAGTTCTTAAACTAGATTCCATTTCTTGTATAAAAGTAGTTAAAGAAGTTCTGCTGAGATCAAGCGATTTAATCATTTCCTCTCTAATGTTTGAACACTAATTGATAATATTTCTTTGAGAAATAAGCGTTTGCAATCATAGGTATGCCTGTTGCATTAGCAACTGCTATTACTAATTGTTTCTCATTTTCAACAGTATATTGCTGCTCTAGAATCAATCTTTCCAATTGATCTACTACAATTCCAATATCTTTAGAACATATTGGTTTCTTTTTAGTAGGAAGTTTATATAAATGTGAAAGCTTTATTTCATTATCACAAAAAACTAATAAAGTACTTGTTTTCGCTGAGAATAATCCATTTTTTGTTGTACTATATTGGATACTAACATAACTAATTAATGATTCTTTTGATAATTGTAAATCTAAGCTTATAAGTTTTTCATTTGCAACAGAATCAATTGCAGGTTCCTGAGGAGTTATATCAACTAAACGTAAACATGCATTAAGATAGTCCTTAAAATTATCTAATTTGACGATTAAACCACTAATATCTGCAGGTAGAGTTAGAATCTGATCAATACCAATTGATTCTAACTTTCCAATATATGGAGCTGCAATAGCTTCCGGACTTGATTGCTTTGCCATAAAAGAATAGAAAATTGGAGTAATTTAAAAATGTTTTGATAAATACTACTGGTCAGTAATTGTAAAAAACTGAGAACCATAAATCTATAGATTGTGAAATTTCATCACTCAATCTTAAAAGGAGAGGAATTAAGAAATTCTTTGATGATTGTATTCTTTTCTTGAATCCTATAATAGCTATGCCAGTACTTTTGTTTGTATTTTTATCAACTCTTTCAAAATTATCTAAACAAAATTATCCCTATGTTCCATATGCAACAATTCTTTCCTCTTATCATTTCCACCAACTTTCTTGCATTCTGCGCAACTATTTAGTTTATAACATTTATCAGTTGCAATTGTTTCAAGATCTATCTTAAATAAAAAGTCATTTGTTGCAGAAACCACAAAACTAACATTAATATCTGAAATTGTTGCATTTGTTCTAAGATATTCATTAATTATTTCATCTGCTTTTTGCAAACTTTCATTAATAAAAAAGACAGAAACATTATTTTTGCCAGATATAACAAATCCATTTACAAAAAACGCGCATTTTCGCAAAAATTCTAGTGTGCTATTTGGATTAGTAGCTGTAAAATCAACTCTTGACAAAAACAAATTAGTTTTTGAGAAACTCATACCAGTATCAAAATTAAGAACACCTTTTGTCTTTAATTTTTGTATTCTTGCATTTATTGAAGGTTGTGATAGTTTTAATTTTTCAGCGATTTCATTCTGAGAAATAAAAGGATCTTTCATAAAAAAAGTTAATATCTTAATATCCTTATCATCAACTCCAAGACGTTCTTTTAACATAATCTAACCACCACTTAATTAATCAAAACTAAACTGATAAAAGTTGAGTTAACTGATAAAATATAAGTTAATAATAATCAAATATACCCTATTATATAAATTTTCTTATAGATGATAACAAAAAGCTTTATAAAGTTGGCTAAATTCATTTTGATTGAGACATATGGTAAAATTCAAATTAGAACACAACAGACCAGATTGCATTGGCTGCGGTGCATGCGCTGCAATTTCGCCAGAGTACTGGGAAATGCACGAAGATGGTAAATCTGACATCAAAAAGTCTATTAAAAGACCAGATGGTTGGGAAGAAAGGGATATTGAAGAGCAAGAATTTACAGCAAACAAAGATGCAGCAGATGCATGTCCAGTAAATGTTATTCATATTCGCAATTTGCAGACAAATGAGAAGATAATCTAAAGGTTTTTTATGACAAAACAATTGATTCACAAAGACATGACTTTAGGAGAAGTCGTTGAAAAATATCCGCAATGTGTGCAAGTTATGCTTGATTATGGATTACACTGTGTTGGTTGCCATGCATCTACATGGGAAACTTTAGAGCAAGGCACAATGGGTCATGGAATGAGTGATGATATGTTTCAAGAGATGCTTCAAGAATTAAACAAAACAGCTGGCCAAACGCCTGAAAAAAAAGTATCTTCAACTTCGGCAAAAGAAACATTGACAAAAGAAACATTAATTGTTACAGACAAAGCAGCTGAGAAAATTGTGCAATTAATGAAAAATGAAGGCAAAGAAAATTCTGTTTTGCGAGTTCAAGTTATTCCTGGAGGATGTTCAGGAATGAATTATGATTTGGCATTTGATGAAGGACCTCAAGAAGGAGATATAGTTATTGAAAAATATGGAATTATGATTTGCATTGATGAAGAAAGCTTAAGCCATATGAAAGGAGCAACTATTGACTTTGTTGATTCATTGCAAGGTTCTGGATTTAAAATAAACAATCCTGAAACTAAATCAGACTGCGGTTGTTGAAACAGCTTTAGTTAAAAGAAATTTAGATAAATAGTGAGAAAAATATGGATAAGATTAACAATATAAAAGAATTAAAAGACAAAGCAAGACTTCTTAATCCAGCCGTAAGAATAGGAAAATCTGGGATTACTGAAAATCTTCTAAAAGAAATTCGATTTCAACTAGAACAAAAAAAACTTATAAAGATAAAATTATTAAGCGCAGCATTATCACAGATGGAAAAAAAGAAAACAGCAGATTTAATAGCAGAAGAAACAAATGCAAATATAGTGCAGATAATAGGCAATTGCGTAATTCTGGCTAAAAGATAATCTTAGAAAACTTATCGTAGTTAACCTCTTTTCGTAATTCCTGAATTAGTATTTGCTGAATGAGTGAAGCGAATTCGCAAATACTAAATAAATACTAAAAATATATAAAGTAGAAATTCTTAGTAAAGTAAAAAAACTAAAAAAGGGGTAATTATGAGTGAAGGAAGCTCTGATGGTTCAGAATTACTAAAAAGATTTGACTTCAAGGATAAAAAAGGGGAAGCTGATGAAGAAGATATAGAACTTGGCAGGGATAATGCTGGACAATATATTACAGGTAAGACTGGCTATCCAAAGCCTCTGAAAAGATATAGAATCATTTATCAAGTATTTAATCAATCAATAGAAGAAACATATTTCTGGCTTTTAGAACATCTTCGTCATGATCAAGGATTCCATGATATTATAAAGATTACAGACACATTTACTGCATCAGAACATTCTGCTTTTTTCGGAAGCGCTCAGCAAAGAATTGGTTTGCAGCAGGATAAAGTATCGCAATTTCTCGCAACTATTGGAAAAATGATTAAAGAATTATTTCAATTAGTGCGAGAATTAAGAATATTAGATGAAAGATTGCAATATTACAACGATAGTTATACAGAAAGCAAAAGCAGGGAAAGCGCAGAGATAACATTAAAAGGAATCTGGATTGACTTAGTAGAACAAGGTTCAAAAAATCCTGCATCTGTTTATGGTATGGCAAGAGAATTGCAATTTACAACATTGCCTGATTTATTCTTTTCAATCCACCCGCGAGAACCGGAAGATGTTGATGAGATGATTAATGCTCTTGACTTTAATAAAAAAGTAAGAGAAGTTCTTAAAAGAAAATTACGAACATATTTAGATTGGAAAAAAGCAACATTTAGTGAGTTAAAGAATAGAAGAATCTTCACAATAAAATATTTGCGGCAGCACTTTGAAATAATAAAAATGTACATCAGCTGGGTTAAACCATATCTCAGAAACATTCGTCGTCTGGAATTAAGTGATAAAACAAAATCTCCTGATTTAATTGCTGCATTCGAAGGTTCAATAATTGAAATAGAAATATTATGCCAAAAAATGCCAGTTGAACTAACTACAAATAGAATGGAGCGAAGAAATAAAAAGATAAAATCAGTCGTTCTCTTGACAATCATGTACAGAAGCAAGCCGTCATTATCTTATCAACAAGAATATCAGCGAGGCCCAATTCATGTAGGATTAACTGATATTACATTGCGTACTTATGCTTGGGAAGATAAAGAAATACAGAATTACATCAAAATGAGAGAAAAAGAAGATTTAGAATTATTAAAATCTGTAGATTCTTCTGTAAAAACAGCAATGGAAGCATTAGGAGATGAATTAGAACGATACTTAAAAGAAGCAGGTGATGAAACTGCTTTTGAAAAGAAGAAAGATGAACATCATGAAAAGAAAAAAAAATCATTCATTGAAAGTTTTCTAGGAACATTTATTTCATTCAAATCCTCTTCATCTCATGGTAAAAAAGATAGTCATGGAAAAGGAGATAGTCGTAATGAAATAAAACTGCCAGAACCTATGTTAGATACAGAAAAAGATACTGCAAAACGAGCAGCTGGTGACGCAATCTGGCAAACTTACAAAAACTATAAGAAGAAGGAGAAATTACTCAATTGGTAAACTGATGAAAACAAATGACTGATGAAAAACAGAAACAAACAACATTAAGCAGAGAAGAATTATTAGCATTATCACCTGAGGAAAGAATAGCAAAATTAAAACAGTTTGAAGACGAGAGGAAGAAAAATCTTGATAAAGAAATCGCTGAGGCAAAAAAGGTTTTAGAAGACACAGAAAGAGAAATAAAACAAAAAAAAGATCAGCAATTAACTGATGAATTGATGCGAAGAAAAATTCTCGAGGAAAAAGCGCAACTGCAAAAGTCACTAGAAGAAACAGTTAGACAAGAATCTCCTCAGCGAAAAGAAGATCTTCCCCAACAAGCTGAATACAAAACAAATGTTAATTACATGGTTGATATGTACACTAATTTAAAAAACATTTTAGATACAGGATTACCGCTTAATCCATATGAACGAGCAAAAGTTGAAGACATTTACAATATTATGAACCAACTTGCCAATCAAAATCCTCATGAAAATGCAGACAGACAGACAATTGATGACATTACACATGCAACAAAAAGAATAATTAAAACATTGCTTGGCGATTATCAGAGCAATGTGAAGTATAGTCCTTAAACTTTTGTTTCACAAAAATTTATAAATATGAATACGATAAAAAGAGTTATTATGAATGAAAAAAGGAAAGCAAGCAAAAAGAGAAATAAAAAAGCCCAAACATGGTCATTAGAAGTATTTATGGCAATGATGATTTTCCTTATTGCAACTGTTATGTTTTATGCTGTTATTTTTACAGCGCCAAAACACAAAGAATTAACAAAAGAAGCTGAATTAATAACTAAATCAATTGATACAAATGAATTATTTGAAGACGGGATGTTAACGCAAGAAGAAGCTGAAAAACTGTCAGGTAAAACATGCAATGAACTAAAACAAATGGTCAACACTAACAAGAAAATCTGTATTTATTTTAAAGATCAAAGCGGCAATATAGTTCCATTATCCGCAGAATATAATGTAATTGGCTGTGATGGCATTACAGTTGGAAGCATTGAATGCACAGCTCCAAAACAATCAAATGCATGCGATGACGGTGTTCAAAATGGAGACGAAGAAGGAATTGATTGCGGTGAAATCTGCGGCAATGAATGCGCGCAAGCGCCTGCAACACCTGAAGATACTCCTATCCCTTGTGAAGAGGATTACGAATGTCCTTCTGGCATGATATGCGATACTGTATCAACATGGATATGCGTAGCTGCATAAATTTTATGTGCAACTCTTCAATAGACTTAAATGGGAAAGACGGTTTTTTATATGCAGATTCAAATCAATTTCTTCATCGTGCAACTGCTTTATTGTTGCGAAATCAATTCAATCAAAGAATGAAATACAAAAGCTATGCTTATGGAGATATTCTAGTTCCAGAAAAAGTAGATAATTGTGGTTTGCCAAGAAGACTATATATCAATCAACAGAGATTAATTGGATAAAAAAGAGAATGATAATAATAATAATATAAAAAAAGAATAAATAAAAAATCCAAGAAAATTGCAATTGAATTTTTTATCGCAGCAACCTATCATTTGCTCGATTGCTTGGTCTTACTTTCTCAGCGCCAACACCTTTTCTATGCATGCCTCTTCCTCGCCTTGCAGCAGAAGTTAAGCCTCGATAGACTCTTCCTGTGTGTTGTTTTTCTGCAATCCATGACAATTTATGATCTGATTTAATTGCAGGATGATTTTTATCAATTACAATTACTTCAAACCAATAATAATCTCCATCTTTAGCAACCCAATAACTGTTAAGCACTTCACAATTAGGATATTTATCTGCTGCTCTTTCTTCAGCTATTCTTTGATAACTTTTTTTCAGAACCATATGCATGCCAAATCGTTTTGGTTTTCTTCCGCCATCTGGTTTTGGTTTCCAATGGCCTCCTCGCTGCACTCTTTGACGAACAACAAGAATTCCTGGTTTTGCTCTATAACCTAAAGAACGAGCTCTATCCAGCCTAGTTGGCCTTTCAATTCTAAATGTTGCAGGTTCTCGTCTCCATTCAACAAGCCTTTGCTGCATCACTTGTTTTATTGTATCATCTGGTTTTTTCCAAGCTTCTCTGATATATTGGTATAATCCCATTTTCTTTGCCTCCAATTACTTGCTATTATCTATATATCTATATTATAGAGTGCAATCGCCTAACATATTCGACATGTTCGGATTGCCCAACTGAGAAAATTTTGCAAAAATGCAAAATTTTCTTTAATCTTCAGGTAAGCAACTACCCACATTGATTATAATAGTATAGATTTAAGGTTTATTTATAAATATTTAGTATTTGCGAACTCACTTCGTTCGTTCAGCAAATACTTAAAATAACCTAATCGAAAACAAATACAAAAACGCAGCCCAAACCACTACAATGATAACAACCTGCAATATCCAAGCAAGAAATGCGCGAAAATAACTTAAATCAAACATTATAGTATAGACAAATAAAAGAGCAAATAAAGATATAACCAATGAATAGATGGGAGTAAAATAAATATTTATTGCAAATGTAAGAACAGCTACTATAATATTAACAATTACTACCCTTAATAATGTAGAATGTCCAGATAACATTTTCACAGCTAAATTTAAAGGAATTGCAGAAAGCGCAAATACTAATATTAACCAGAGCAATGTATCAATCATAAATAAACAAATTATTGTTATAATATAAATAATTTATTGATTTTTTTTCTTAAAGTGAGAGATAATATCTTGCGTAAGTGATTGATGACTATAAATTAAATTATAGAATTGAGTTGCGCCTGCATTGATTGCTGCATCTTTTGCAACAAGATGCTGCCCAGAAAAACTATAAAATAAATTTGTATTATAAGAAGTTGCAAATATTGTTGTATCTTTATTTACTGAATAAGGTTTTCTTAATTCTTCAATGAAATATTTCCCCATTTTCCAATTTTCTTTAGAATCAGATATTTCTCCAAGAATCTCATCAATTACAGGATTATTATTATATTCTCCTGGTAAGACTGACATATTTAAAACAATTAAATTTACTTTCTCAACAAGAAGTGTGTCAAGAACAGGATAAACTGCTTCATGAAATGTTGGTCTAATTTTATGCTTTGCAAGATCTGCAACAATCTCATCTAGATTAGCATGGTCATAATCTAACCACGGAAAGAAAATAAGTCTTCGTAATTGTGGTGGAAATTTCAATACTTTTCCCATAATGATTCCCCCAAATCGAGAGAATTTTGTAAAATTCTCTTCAATTAACCAATATAATTAGCATCAGTTGATAATTGTTGTTTTAATTTATTTACAGCTGATTGTTTAGAAACTTCTTCTAATTCTTTTGTTGTTTTTAACATTTCTTCTTCCAGATCTTTAATTTCTTTATCTAATTTTTTGATATCTATTTCTAATGATAATTTCTTATTTAAAATAGTAAGAATTTCCTTAGCTCCTGCTATTCCCAATGACATAGGATGCGCAAGTGTTTCTGCAAGAAGTGTTGCTGCTGGAACTTTCTTTTTTCCAGCCATTCCTAAAAGAACACCAGATACACCAATAATAGGCCCAATAATCCCATACAATTTGTTTTTTGCAGCTGTTCCTATTACATATTTCTGGATAATCTCTTTATTATTGCCAGTGCAATAAACTTGCGGTGGATTACTTACTTCCATAAGACCAACTCCGCCAAGCGTAATTATTTCTGTGCCTTTGAATTTCAGAAGAAGATCTATAATAGCATCACAAAACTCATAGCAACTTTCTTCATCAATTGGTTGAATATCTCCTGTTAAAATAATAAGATCATTAGTCTTTCCTTTTTTTGTAAAACGTTTGTAATAAATTTCAATTGTAGGTAATTCTATAAGATTATTTTCATTAACAAATACTGAATGAGGAAACTTATAAGAGAAGACATCATATATTTTTACAGCTTTTAATTGCTCTACAATAAAATCAGCTGTAACCTTGCCAACATTACCTATGCCAGGCATACCTTCTATAAGAATTGGATTTTTAAGTTCTGGAATCTTTCCTATTTGAGTAAATTTCCAAGTCATTATAATCATCTCATTTAAATTGTCCAAATATACAGATTGCCACTCAACCCGAATTACACTCATGTCCGAACTGCCTAATGCTATAATTGTCTAAAAACAGCAGTTTCTGGAAAATTATAAGATATTATTATCAACCAATTGCTGTTTTTTTATTTCCCTTCTATATTTTGCGTATTTATCCTCAGGAGAATATTTTGCTGGCTTCATATCAATTGCTTTTTTGCCGCAATTGCATAATTGCTTTATAGTATATGTTTTGCAGATAGGACATCGTAGTATATGTTTCATGATAAAACCTTTTTATTTTGTTTCAGCGCGGATAAATTCATATTGAGAATTGATATTCTTTGTGGATTTTTTGACAATTTCGAGCATTTCTTTGATGATTGCTTCAGCTTTTTTATAGTCATCTTGTTTAACAATTATTTTGTATATTCCAGCGCCAGCATATTTTATATCCACTGCTTTTTTCCCATATTCAGTCAATTTTTGGAATAGATGTGTGATGATCTCTAGACCATTGCTTTCATAAGTCTTAAAATGAAGATCTCCCTTGATTGTAACTTCAGGTTGCTTGATTCTTTGCTTAACTGTTTCAACAAGAATCTTTTCATATTCTTTTGGTATGTTTAATTCTTTTACATCAACAATTTCAGCAACAATTTGCTCAAAGAATTTATGCAGATAACTATATTTTTTAAAAATAGGTGTTGCAATATGTTCATAAACTTGCCTTACATCGCGTTTTGTTGTATGCGCAACAACTTCTATAATTTTCTCTGCAATCTGCTCTAATTTCATCTCGTTTATCTTTGTTTTTCGCTGCATATCAGTTACTCTGCGCAATGATAAATCAATATGACCGCGTTCTTGATCAATTCTAAGAACCATGCAAACGACAACTTTGCCTTCTTTAATGTATTCATTGATATTCCTAATTCTGCCAGCTGCAACTTCGCTAATATGAATCATTCCTTTAAGATCATATTCATCTATTGTTGCAAATACAGAATGATATTGAATCTTTGTAATAGTGCACATCACTATTTCATATTCTTGAGGTAAATCTTTCTTTCTATAGAACATTATTTTTACTCCTTTATTCAAGCACTTCTAATACTCGTGCTTTTATCTTTGATTTTCCGCCTGTTGGTTCTACTAAAACCTTTTCACATACTAAGCATTTCACCATTGTTGCGCTTTTTCCAAATGTAATCTGCTCATTTTTACATTTAGGACATCGTATTTTTACAAATTTACTGTTTGGTTCACGTACTAATAACATATTCTTAACCTCCTAACAATATAGTATAAGAATAAGAGGTGATATAAAAAGTTATAGTATTTGCGAACTCGCTTCGCTCGTTCAGCAAATACTATAATCAGGCAATTCGGAATAAAGATAAAATCTAGCGTATCCTGCTTTTAGCAGCCTGAAACACATGCTCAGGGAGAACACTTTGAACTGAGATGATACCATAATGCAGACCAATTGCTTCTGCTGGCGCTTCTTGCTTTGTATAACTAAATCCATTGCCATTAGAACTCAAAGGAAATAAAGAAACTTGTACTGATGAATTTACCCCTAAGTCTCTAAGATTAGGAAAATGTGTTGGAAGAATTGCGCGAACACCTTTATTGAGAAAAGTGTTTTCTGCAATTGCATATAAGATTGCTGCGCCGTCATCTGCTCTTGTTGCAGTTCCCTATTCATCTAATACCACAAGACAATACGATTCACAACCTGTAATCTGCTCATACAGCTCTTTGATTGCTTGTTTTTCAGCAGCAAAACTGCTTTTAATATTTGTTCCTACTTGCCTATGCCTTACAAATATTCTTTCATGGATTGAGATTGTAGCAGAACTTGCTGGGACATATAATCCAGCCTGCGCAAAATTCACAAGTATTGCAGCCATATCAGCATAGATTGACTTTCCTGCTTCATTTGGACCTTCAACTATCTCAACAAGAGTATCGTGATTAAGATAGACGCTATTTGGCATTGGTTTGGAAACATGAAGGAAAGGATTTAGGCCATTTTCAATATTGATTATCCTTTCTTCTTTTGGAACAATTGTAGACCTTACCCTTTTTTTTTCTTTAAAAAATTTTGCTAATCCTGCATACAAAGCAATCTCTTTTTCAATTTTTTTAAAAGAAGTTGTAATATATCTAAATTTCTCGAGGGAATTACGTTCCCCAAATAGATGATATAACTCTTTAGCATCTTTTGGATCTGCTGCTATAATCTCTTGCAACTTCTTTTTTAATGAAGAAATTCCTTTCTCTTCATTCTTCATTATATGATCCACAGCTCTCTGTATACGACCAAGTTGCGGAACATCAGCATCAGTAAGATCTGGAAATGAGATGCTTTCCAGATTTTGAACAACATTTTTTACATTTTTCATAAATTGTTCATAACAAAATTGAGCAACATCTTTAGCTTCTTCTGGATCAAAGAGATAGGTTCCACCATCTCTTGATTGGATATTACCCATCCTATGACCATGTTTAGAATGTTTATTCATAAATCCTATCCCTGCTTTTCCTTTATAGCACTGAAATAGATCCATGACAGACCAAAGAAGAGCTTTCATAGTAGAATCGAGAGAGATGCAATCATTTTTTGTCAAAGATTTTAAAAGATCGTCATTAACCATAAAATAATTGATTGCGTCAGTTCGTTGAGCAATAAGATTTCTGTCAGTCAATGGATTAAGCACCCAATCAGCAAGTTGAGGTTTGTCTAGATCATATCCTGAAAATAATGCATTAAGCAATCGTGGAGTTGGTTTTTCCATAGTAAAGAAATAACCAAATGTCTTTTCTGTATCACCACCATAAAGCGCATTATAACTTTCATGATCAAGAACTGCACTATGTAAAAAACTAAGCGAATCATCTTTAGGTAAACTCCCTTTTACTAATTGAGGATGCTTTGTATATGATAGATCAATCTCATCAACAAGAACAACAATATTGCCATATTTAACAGAATCCATATTAATTTTAGGCGCAATCACTATATCTGCAGATTCAAGACGAGCTTTGTATCTTTTTGGATCAAGAGAAAACTTTTCAAGAGGAATACTGGACATCCTCATTTTTGTTTGAACAAGAGCCTTGTAAAGAGAAAGTGCTTCCTTTATATGAACAGGGATATGATCATCACGACGTGAATCATACTTTCCATAATTAAGAGAATCGAGATCATGTTTCCCATTAACTTTTGAAGCAATAGTCCCTACAAAAACTGCGCTTAGATTATGATGCAATTCACTCCTTAACTCAAGAATTTTAGCTCCAGTTTCTAATGTTTGTATTTCCTCTTCAAGCGTCATAAAACAAAGTATTGTAAGAAGCTTTTTAAATTTGATTATGAACCAAAAACAAATGCTCCAATTACTCCAGCTTTTTACAAAAGGATATGATAATAACTTTTCTTATCTTATCTATGATGAACAATCAAGAGAAGCTGCTGTCATCGACCCATGCGGAGAAATACAGTTGATTGAAAAAGAGATAGAAAAAAACAAGCTGCAGCTTAAATACATCATCAATACTCATTCTCATTTTGATCATATTGAGAAAAATAAAGAGATAAAAGCAAAATACAACTGTATAATATTGATGCATGAGCATGAGAAATATCCAGCAGACAAGAAACTGAAACACAACGAAATAATCTTTCTTAGTAAATCAAAGATAACAGTTCTCAACACATCAGGACACACACAAGGAAGCATCTGCTTATTTTTCGAGAATCAAGAACATAAATACTTGATTACAGGCGATACCTTATTTGTCAACACAATCGGCAGGATGGATTTTGAAGGAGGAAACAAATCATTAATGTATGATTCTTTGTACAACATAATTCTTCAATTAGATGAAAACACAATCATTCTTCCAGGGCATGATTATGGATTGATGCCAATGGATACTTTGAAAAAACAAAAAGAAAACAATCCATTTCTTAAATGCAAAAATAAAAAAGAATTTGTTGGAAGGTTTTGATGACCACCCTAGAGTGATTAAAATAACGAAACATTTATAAACTAGCCAATCTTCAACATATTCTATGCCATTTAAAGACCTATTAGGACTAGGGAACAGCGATTATACAGATGATGAGATACTTGATAGAATATGCGAAGCTAAGAAGAAAAAAGAGCAAACAATTAATTTTAAGGATAATGATGGAAAACTGATTGAGATTAGTTTAAAACAAACACAATTTTTTGAATGTGGAATTATGGATGGTAATGCTTAATTATTTCTTCGCAACATACACAGCCATATTATTAAACTGCCAAACTAAATTAATTTCTTTAAATCCAACAGTTTTAAGAAGCTTGAACTGTTCACTTAATCTCATAGGTTTATCATCAATAAATGCATGTTTTAGCCAAACTTGCAGTTCATTGCCTGAAAGATTATTTTCAAGATAATTTTTATAAATTTGTTTATATTCTTCATTTATCTGTTGATCTTCTGCTTCAATAAAATCACCATTCACAAAAACTCCATTATTTTTTAACCCAGTATATATTTTCTCAAATATCAACTTTTTCTGCTCATGTGATGAATTGTGGATTGCCACAGCAGAAACAATAACATCAAATTGTTTGTCAAAAACCATTGTATTGAAATCATCTTTTCGTAGATCAATTCTATCAATATATGCCATTAAGTTTTTCCGAGCATTTTGTATCATTTTATGAGAAAAATCAACTCCAGTTATTTTTGCTAATGGAAATTTCTTGAATAGTAAAAGCATTCCATGTGCTGTACCAGAACCAAGATCTAATATATCCAGATTACTATGAGAATGATACTGCAAAGAATCAACAATTACTTCATGCAATTCATCATTCTTCATTACAACACAATCTGCAATAATATCATAATCATCAATCGTTTTTGAAAAATGGATATTGATTGGATTGTTTTGGTCTTCCATAGAGTAAGAATAATCTTGTGGATTATAAAGATTTTTAATCTGATAATTCTTCTACTAAACACTCTCTGCCAAAATTGCCCAACATGGAGAATTTTGCAAGAATTGTTATTCTTGTAAAATTCTCCTTACTCTTTCCTCTTAAACTTCTTCTCAAGTTCATACAATGAATAATGTATTATTGCTGGACGTCCATGCGGGCAAGTGAATTTATTTTCGCATTGAAACAATTCTTCCAGAATTCTATAGATCTCTGGAAATTCTAATACATCATGCGCTTTTACTGCGCTTCTGCAAGCTGCTCGTGCTATTCTCTCCTCCTTAATTTCCTCAATTTTCACCGTTTCGCCAAGATTTAATTCATCAATAACATCATAGATTAATTGTTTCTGTTGTGTTCTTCCAAAAACAGAAGGTAATGAGCGAAGCAGATAACTATCATTACCAAATAACTCAAGATTAAACCCAGTGCTTTGCAGCAATTCAATATTCTGCTCTATAATAACGCGTTCATTTGGTGTTACATGCAACACAATTGGTGTTAATAATTGCTGCGCATGTATATGCTTATCTTTGCATTCTTGCAAGAATTTCTCATACATAACTCTTTCATGCGCTGCATGCTGATCAATCAGAAGCATTCCTTTTTCATCTTCTGCAATGATAAATGTATTATGTATCTTTCCAATTAATCGTATATTCAACACTTGTTTTAAAGGTAATAAAGACGGCGCTTGCGTGAATGCAGTTTGATATTCAATAAACTGCCCTGCTGAGGACAATATAAGTTTTGCATCAATCTCTTTTGGTCTTGATTCAATCACTTCCGGAATCAAATTTTCTTCAACTAAGCAATCGATAACTGCTTTCTTTATTGCTTCATAGATTAAATATTCTTTATCAACTCTGACAATTGATTTTGAAGGATGCACATTAACATCAACTTTCTGCGGCAGAATAGTTATATTTAAAATAAAGATCGGATGCCTTCCATGAAACAAGAAAGTGCCATAACCATCATAAACAGCTTTGTTAAGAACATAATTTTTAATATACCTTTTATTAATGTACAAGCTTTGATATTCTTTATCTGTCCTTGCTGCATTTGGCTTGCCGATATAACCATTAATCTCAACATCGCCATTTGCAAAGTTAACAGCCAGAAACTCTTTTGTTAAATCTCTGCCATATATTGTTATAATATTATTCAGCAGATCTGTTGTAGACGGTGAATTAATAATTGTCTTCCCATTATGCGTCAACAGAAAATGCATCTCTGGATGGATTAATGCATAACGAGTAATGATATCAATAATATGATTAAATTCCACTGCAATTCCTTTCAGATGTTTTTTTCGCGCAGGAACATTGTAAAAAAGATCAGAAACAGCAATCATTGTGCCTTGTTTTGCGCTGACATATTCCTGCTTTAAAACAATGCCATTTTCAACTGTTATTGAAACACCAACATCATTTTCTTTTGTTTTTGTTATCATTTCAAGCTTAGCAATTGAAGCAATACTTGCTAATGCTTCTCCTCGAAATCCAAGAGTTGTAATCTGAAACAAATCCTGAAGATTATTTAATTTTGATGTAGTATGGCGCTGTATACTCATCACAACATCATCTTTCTCAATACCTGATCCATTGTCACTCACTTTAACAAGAGATTTCCCGCCTTCAATAACTTCAATGGAAATATGTGTTGCTTCTGCATCAATTGCATTCTCAACCAATTCTTTTACAACAGAAGCAGGTCTTTCAATAACTTCTCCAGCTGCAATCTTATTTATTAAATCTTTATCAAGTTCTTTTATTTTACTCATAATAAAAAGGAGAACGAAGAATGATTTAAATTAATTGTGATTTAATACCTGATTCAGATTATGGTTGCCTTTATCACTAATACCATATCTTTCTCTAACAATTCTTTCTTCTCTATCAGTTAAGCGAGATAATAGTTGTTTTAATCTAAAACTATCATCTTTTACAAGAGCAGAATCATCAGCTGAAACTGATGCTGTATTCTCAAGCACATCATAATAAGTCATTTCTTTTCCTGTACCAACGGCATCATCAAGTGAAGTAAGTGTTAATCGTTTTTTGTATTCATCATATGTTTTTTCATCAAGATACTTCCTTTTGCCTGTTATTTCCATCTCATACTCTAAATCTTCAAAAGTTCTATGCTTTCTTTCTATCTCTCTATAAGTTGCTGCAAATTTCTCTTGCGCATGCACAGGAGTGCGTATAGTCTTATTCTGATCTATAATTGCGCGAGTTACTGCTTGCTTTATCCACCATGTTGCATATGTTGAAAATTTATATCCTCTCTGCCCATCAAATTTTTCTACTGATTTCATTAATCCAGTATTTCCTTCTTGAATTAAATCAGAAAGAGTCATATTGTCCAATAAATGAGTGTATTTCTTCGCAATTGAAACAACAAGACGAAGATTTGCATTAACAAATTTATTGCGAAGTGAGAAATATTCTCTAAGATCTCTGCCTATGGAAATAAGATCCTCCTTGTAAGCATTATGTATTCTAAATGCTCTTGCATTCCCAGCTAAAGAATCACCTAATTTATTTTCATAAAACTCCATATAATGACAAGCTGCTGCCTTAAACAAAGAATATGAATTAAAATAAAATGAAGGATCAACACCAAAATCAATGATCTCTTTAAGAAATTCTTTTCCATACTCTACTTTTCTAGCAACAGATGGAATTATTCTGCCATATTTCAACCTTTTTTCACCCAATACCGGGATAATTTCTAAATAAAAGCTTTCAACTGCTTTACGCATTTGATCATATACATTACCATCTTTTTCTACCTCGCCTTTATCAGTTACTTGTTCTTCATCTTCATTACTTTCTTGAATATAACCCTGTTGTTCAGCATCGCCATTATCAACTTTCTGTTTAGAAATTGCATAAGCAACTCTTTTCTCTAAACGAAAAACTTTTAACAATGGTTGAAGAACATATTCTGGATTTATACCATAAACTTTTCCGATAAAAGAACTTCTCACTTCACGAAGTCTTTGGGAAAGATTAATTTCTTCATCTCTTGTTAGTAATTTAATTGCGCCCATACTTTTCATATAAGTAGAACAAGAATCTGAATCAATAAGTTCAGAACCATTAGGCCGAGAATCACCTGGAATATAAATACCCTCTGCATAATCATCTAATCCTAATGCATGAATTCTATTCTCCAACCCCACAATCTCTTCCATTATATCCCCAAATATAAAGGAGATTAGATGAGTATTTAATGATTATTATTTTTAACACGTTCAAATTCCTTTAGATAATGCTTTGCAATCTCAGCATCATGAATAATAATTATATTTTCATCATTATTTTCATCGCCATTTTTTGTGGGATTATAACTGCCTGTAATTACAACACTTTCATCTACAATGAAAACTTTATGATGCAGTTTGTATTTATTATTATCAAAAATAACTGAGATATTTGCATCTTTTAATTTCTGATACTCAGTAAACTGGTTATTTTGTGATTTATCAAAAACACCTTCAATAACAATGCCTTGCTTTGATTTCTGAAGTAATAAATTCCCAATATTATCAGACGTAAAAGAAAAGACCATAAAATAAATGCTTTCATTTGCTTTTTCAAGAGTTTCAATAACTTTTTGTTCACATTTATCCTCAGGACAGAAATGATTATCAATTTCAATTAATGTGATATTTAATATTGTATTTAAGAAGTTACTTTGATTAAGCATAATGCGAGGATACTTCACTTTTTCTCCTTTCCCAAACTCCCCATTCCATAATTCTCTAAATTCATCATTATAATTCTCAGCAATCTTCAAAGAGTTTATAACAACTAGATTATTGTCATTTTTATAAATATCATTATCAGTTGGATTCATGCTTCCAGTAAATACTCTCAAATTATCAAACACGCAGAACTTATTATGCATCAACTGATTGCCATCATCAAACTTAAATACATTGCCTTGAAGGTTTTCTTTATTATCATTATCAACTACAACTCTTACAAAAACATTCTGTTGCGCTTTCTGCTGCAAAGCTTGCAGAATATCTTGATTGTCAAGATCGTACAATGCGCAGCTAATCGACGCATTTGCTGAGTTTATTAGCTCAACAACTTTCTCAAGACAATTTTGTGTTTGACAGAAATAAACATCAATTGAACCATTATCAAAGACAGGAATTATTTGTTTTTGTGCTTCTTTTATAGAATCCTCAGTTATTGCATCAGTGCTTCCATCGTGTATAAATATTGTTTTAAAAAGTGTGATTATTGCTGCTGTTAGAAATATCAAAACGATAAATATAATAAAAAAACGCAGCCAGAATGATGCCGTCTTCATTTTTTAAACTTCCTGATTAGCAAGTGCAAATCCAGAATTATCTGCTTTGCTTCACTTTCACTTGCTTTTTTGCCGTAATAATTGATTCCATTTCTTATCTTACGCAATTTGTCAAACAAATCAGCTTCATAAGATAAATGAAGAACTTCCTTTAGAAATGATGTATAACATTCATGATTGTAAATTTTATAGCCTTTTTCCAATGCAAGAGCTTCTAAACTTTCTCTTAATGCATCATACAAGAGAGTAATCTTTCCAATATAATATTTATCAGCTAATGCTTCAGCCGATTGTATCTTCATCTCAGCAATTTCCCTTGTTGAAAGTATTAGATTTTTATCTTCTTTAACATCTTTGACTATTCTTTTATTAATACATTCTTTCCAATCCATTTTACCAACTTCCACTTAAAGTATATCCATTAAGTATATTATGGAGAAGTTCTTTGTTTGTTACATTCTCCATCCTATGAAATTGCATTACTTGTATTTCTCTTTTTAGAATTTTTTCATATTTTTTTAGATCTAGTTTCTTATCAGTTGGTGTAAAAACAGCAATATCTATATCTGAATCTGATCTTGCCTCTGCTTTTGATAACGAACCAAAAAGTATAATGACTGGATTTAGCAGTTCATTTTCGAAATAATCAAGCATTCCTGATTTTTCAAGAATAGATCTCCAATAGAGCCTTGATAAATCAATAAAGAACTGAGAGTCTTTATTTGCATAATAATATATATACAATTTATCTACTTCCTTTTTTAAGATTTTCTCGATAAAGAAAGTATCAAGAAGTTTAGATGCTGTTGGTGGACTTATCTTTTGCATTCTTGCATATTCTCTGACATTGATTCTCCTATAATTATCTTCCATAAACGATTTCAATCTGTTAATTATTTCTAACATGTGTTAAAGTATGCAACACTAGTATTTAAATTTATTGTTAAAATAAGTAAACACTTGTTAAATACAATTTACACATAAGATTTATAAATAATCTATGGTTTCTATTTCTTGGTGATAATTTTGGAAAGAAGTTCATATAAAATAAATGAAAGATTAGATTTAGAATTAAATGGAATATTAGAACAACCAGAAAGAATATCTCAGAGAACTCGCATCAAGAATTGATATCAAATATATTAGTTCAGCGCCAAAGAGCCAACCAAATCAATAGCAATTATACATTTACTATTCTTTATTTTTTAAGATAAAACTAGCTATATCTCCTTCACCATATACGCACCTTCTAGATGATACCCTAACTTCTTATAATATCCTCGCGTGCCAACTGCAGAGATTACGACAATCTTATTTTTTCTATTCTGCCGCGCAATCTCCTCAGCTTTCTGCATCAGTTTTTTGCCAATGCCCTTATGCTGCACAACAGATTCTTCGACAGCAGTATCGCCGATTGCCTCTGCTTCTCCATAGACATGCAATTCTCTGATTAATGCAGACGTTTTTGTAATCTCTTTCCTCAAAAATTGTGAAGGAAACCTTAACCGAACAAACCCCAACAGAATATCCTGCTTTTTGTCCTCATAAGAAATAAAAAACTCTTTGCCATTGCTTGCTTCATATTCTTCAACAAGAATCTCTGGATTTCTTGGCAATAATCCCTTTTTATTATACACATGTCCAACTTCTCTGCAGCGAATACAATGACAAACAGGATTTAACTCATCAACATATTGCCGTAAATTTGTTCTATCAACGCCGCCATCTATCATTTTTGTAGGAATATCTCGCTGCACTCGCATGATTCTGCAATATCTTGCAACAAATGGTTTAAACTCAGCAATCAATTGCGCAGCATCTTTTGTAGTCAAAGGAACAAATCTACCCTCTTGCCATAGTTTATACAACTCAGTGCCTTTAAACACCATGCATGGATAAATTTTCAACATGTCTGGCTTATAATCAGAATTGTTAAAGAGCTGTTTCATTCCAGCAAGATCCATCTTTTTTGTTGTTTCAGGCAATCCAGGCATATAATGAAAGTTTAATTTAAACCCAAGATCTTTTAAGATTCTAACTGCTTCAATATTATCTGCAACAGTATTTCCTCGTTTAATATATTTTAAAACATTATCATAAACACTCTGCACGCCAATCTCTACTCGCGTGCAACCAAGCTCTAGCATAAAATTAGCTTCATCGAGCTTTGCGCAATCACTTCTTGTTTCTAATGTTATGCCAACACATTTGATAAAAGAAGTTTGATTTCTCTCCTTTTCTTTCGCAAGTGTTGTCTCACCCTTAAGTTTCAAAAGTTTTTCCTGAATATTCTTTGTTCTCTGCTTGTCACCAACTGCTCCAGGCAATTCAAAAAACTTCCTAAACTTTACAACATCAAATCTTTTTTTTGCAAAAAAAAGATTTGAGAAATCATTCATAGCTTTGAATGCATAGGTAATAAATTGCTCTTGATATTTTCTAGCAAAACTTGTAAATGTGCCGCCCATAACAATCAACTCAACTTTATCAAAATTATGACCAAGCACAACATATTGTTCTAACCTATTAAAAACTTGCAGATAACTGTCATAATTATTACGAATACCTCTCATAGTGCTTGGCTCATGTCCTGTATAAGATTTTGGCACAGTTCCAAATGGCGAATTAGGCCCGCCAGGACAATAGATGCATTGCGCTTGTGTCGGACAAGCATATGGCGCTGACATGATTGCTGCAACACTTACTCCTGAAATTGATCGCGTTGGTTTTGTCTGCAAATGTTTAAGATTAGGCAAATCTTTAGCAGGAGCTTCAAGCAATATCTGGATATTAGTTGGAGGAGCTTTAATGCCATATTTTTTGCAGAGTTTGTTTTTTAAAGAATTAATCTTATCTTGATTGAGTGATTTCTGTTTAAGAGTTTTAAGCAGCTCTTTATAGAATGCAAACTTGTTTTGCTTGTTCTTCTTTAGTTGAACAAGAGTTATCTTTTCTACGTTGTTATTGCCATTATTATTATTGTTGATTTGCTGTAACATAATTATATAAAAAACAAGAAGGATTTATAATGATAACCAAAAAAAGAAAGGTTTATATAGTTCCAACCCATAACTATAGTTATATGGAGAATCCGCATAGTTTCAAAACAATACAGTTGTTATATAATGAAACCGCAGAAAAAAGAATATTAAGAAGACTTTTTCTTGATCCTAATAAAGAGTTTAGTTTATCTGATCTTGCAACGCAGTCTTCTATGCGAAAAGAAAACATTGGAAAGATTTTAAAACATTTTGAAAAGAATGATTTGATCACAATAGCAAGACTGAAAACAATTTGGCAGATACGTGCAAACCAGCAAAATAGCTTATTTATAAGAATGAAGATAGTCCATAATTTGCAGAACATTTACAATTCAGGTTTAGTTGACTTTCTGAATGAATATTACAACAATCCAAAAGCAATTGTCCTCTTTGGAAGTTATAGGAAAGGTGAAGATATTTCAACATCAGACATTGATATTGCAGTCGAGGATGATTCAATTAAAGAATATAAGATACTTGAATTAAAAGAACTGAAAGAAATAGAAAAACATCTGCAAAGAAAAATACAGGTTCATTTATTCAATAGAGCAGATATAAACAAGAATGTATTCAGCAATATTGCCAATGGCATTGTGTTATTTGGTTTTTTAGAGGTTAATCTATGAGACAAGAAATGATTGATATTTTGGTTAAGAGAGGAGCATTACGAATAAAACAAACAGATGAAGAAAAGATAAAATCATTAGTTAGCTCAATTATAAGAGATGTTAAAGTTGCAAAAAGTATTCCAATAAACAACGAAAGTACAAGAGTGATCTTCCGAGAGATGTATGAAGCTATCCGCCAGCTTGGCGATGCAAGATGGTGGAGATTAGGATATGAACCATTGAATCATGAAGTCAGTATGGAGATTCTGCAAAAGATAGATATAACTGAGAATTTCAAATTAAACTTTCTGAACCGATTTAAACATATCAGGCATGATGTTAATTATCGTGGCTGCCAAGTCACAATAGAACAAGTGCAACAGATCTTAGATTTTTGGAATAGCTGCAGTAAAGAGATAATTGACAGCATTCTCAGCTTAAAGATTCTTTTCATCTGCAAAGCAAATGTTGGCAGAAGCCAGATGGCAACTGCTTTTTTTAATTCACTTTCAAAGAAAAACAAAGCAATTGGCGTTGGAACGCATGTTGGTGAAAACGCTGGAAAACCATTGCACGAATTTGTTATAAAATGTATGGCTGAAGAAAGTTATGATTTATCCAAGAATACTCCGCAACAATTAACAGAAGAAACTGCTAACACTGCTGACAAAATAATTGTAATAACAGAAAAAGAAAATCTTCCCATATATTTGAAGAATAATCCAGAAATTGTTTCTAAAATTGTTTTCTGGGATATTCCTGATGCAAAAGATAAGACCTATAAGTTTCATTGCAAAATACGAGATGAGATTAAAGAATTAGTTGAAAAGTTAGTAGAAGAGATTGGATAGAAGTTTAGTAGAAAAGATTCAATAGAAACCGATAGATTTTAAAAATAACTTATACCTTCACACCCAACTTCTTCAAATCATCTTTCAATTGCTCTGCATCCTGAAAAAGTATTCCATGGATACCAACTGCATTTGCGCCATCAACATATTTCTGCATGTCATCAATAAAAACAGTTTCTTCTGGTTTGCAATTAATTTTTTGCAGAGCAATTTTATAAATTTCTGGCTGTGGTTTTACAAAGATAATCTTGCGGCAGTGGTTTATTCAACAGCTGCTGTATTCTCTGCCAAACCTCTTCTTCATCAATCAACCCTCGTTGAAATGCTTTATCGTTCAGTGCTTTATCATAAGCTTGTTTTGCAGTTTCTAATGAAACATTAAAAGAATGAGCAATTTCTTCTGTAACAATATAATCAGTTTTATTTACTACAACTCCACCCATGTCAAAGATAACAGCTTTTATCATTCTTTTTTGAATTCTTTAGTTATTTATTAATTTTCTGCAAGATTTCCCCTGCTCGAATTGCCTGGCTAGGAGAATTTTGCACTTTTGCAAAATTCTCTTGATTATCTTCTTTTACCTTCTTTCGTAGTTCTATGTACTTTTTCCATTCTAAATAAACATCATCATTGCTTTTTGATTTATTTTCATCATGGATGCATTGTTCTTGATTTTCATTGTTGAATTGTTCTTCTTGATTGATATCTTCCACAATAATCACACTCTTATCTTAGTTTAACATTACTATTCTACTTGACTATTATTATTATTATTTAAATATTTCTTTACTATCTTAACAATCTCTCCAAACCACAACACTGAAGATGAAACAACAATAATCATAACCCAATCTTTTATTGAAAGTGGCACAACACCAAATGCTTTGCTTAAAGGTGTATAAAGTAATAATAATTGCAAAGAGATTGATAATGCAATTGCTAACCAAAGCCATTTATTCTGAAATAATTTAGTTGTAAATAGTCTTTCTTCATATGCTTTCCAGTTAATTACATTAAACATTTGAAACATAACAAAAGTAGTAAATGCAACAGTCACTGCATACATATACACAGGATCAGTTCTTTCAACTGAAGCAAAAAAGGACCAATTATTCTTAACTAGAATATATAAGAACAAAGCAAGTGTGCCAAGAGTCATAATAATGCCTGAGAAAAACATATAAGAAGCGCGGTTTAATGAAATAATATTCTCGGTTTTCTTACGTGGTTTTTGCTGCATTATATTTGGATTGCCTGGCTCAATCCCAAGAGATAACGCAGGAGGTCCATCAACACTAAGATTGACCCATAATAATTGCAAAGGTAATATTGGCAATGGAAGAAGAAATATAATACTTACTACAATTAATATTATAGCGCCGATATTTGTTGATAATTGATAACTGATAAAACGTCTTATATTATTATAAATATTTCTTCCTTCTTCAACAGCATTGACAATTGTTGTAAAATTATCATCTACCAACACCATGCTTGATGCCTCTTTACTTACATCTGTGCCTGTAATTCCCATTGCAATACCGATGTCTGCTTTTTTAAGAGCAGGAGCATCATTCACACCATCACCTGTAACTGCAACAACTTCGCCTTTCTTTTTCAATGCCTCGACAATTTGAAGTTTATGTTCTGGATTAACCCGCGCAAAAATAGAAATATTGTTTAACAACTCAGGAATGTTCTGAACAGATAATTTTTTCCCAGAGATTGAATCACTTTCTATCCCAACTTGTTTTGCTATGGCTTTTGCAGTTATCTCATCATCTCCTGTAATCATAATTACTCTAATACCTGCAGAATTACATCGCGCAATTGCATCTTTTACTTCTTCACGAGGTGGATCAATCATTGCCTGCAGACCAAGAAAAGTAAGTGAAGTTTCTGTATCATTCTCAGTTATCTCATCTTTTGCATCTAATTCTTTATAGGCAAACGCAAGAACACGCATTGCATCTTTAGCAAATAGTTTATTTGCTTCAATTATCTTTTGTTTTTCTGAAGCTTTCAATGGTTTGATGAGATCATTTTTTTTTATATGCGTGCATAATTCAAGGAGAATATCAGAAGCTCCTTTAACAAAAGCAATCTTCTTCTTGCCAACATGATGGATAGTTGTCATCATTTTTCGTGTGCTATCAAAACCAATCTCAGCAACACGCTTATATTCATGAACAAGAGATTGTTGCTGCAATCCTAATTTTCTAGCTGCAACAAGCAAGCATCCTTCAGTAGGATCACCGATAACTGTTACGATTCCATCTTTCATTTCAAGATGCGAATCATTGTTTAATATCCCTGTTGTTAAAAGAAGTCTAATTTCTTCTGAAGGAACTTTTTTATTCTCAGATATAAATTCTCCAGCACTCTCATAACCATCCCCAGTTACTTCAACAATCTTCCCATTGCAATATAATCTTTTAACAGTCATCTCATTCTTTGTTAATGTACCTGTTTTATCTGTGCAAATAACTGTTGTGCTTCCAAGAGTTTCAACACTTGCAAGTTTTCGCATCAATGCATTTTTTTTCAATAATCTCTGCGTGCCAAATGCTAATGATATTGTAACAACAATTGGCAACCCTTCAGGAACTGCAGCTACACCTAACGCAATAGCTGTCATTAACATATTAAGAAACTCACCTGAAGTATAAAATCCTATTGCAAATATTAAAACACAGAGGATTATTGTAGTTATGCCTAAGATTTTTCCAAATCGATTGATATTTTCTTGCAAAGGTGTTGATGGTGTTTCTTCTTCTGAGATAAGTTCTGCGATTCTTCCAATTTGTGTCTGCATTCCAGTTGCAGTTACAATTGCTTTACCTCTTCCTTTTGTTACAATTGTGCCTGAGAACACCATATTGCATTGATCCCCTAATCCAGAATCATCTTCGCAAAGAGCAAGATTTTTATGTACAGGCAATGATTCTCCTGTCAAAGAAGCTTCTTGCGTTTCAAGATTAACAACTTCAATTAAACGAGCATCAGCTGGCACCTTATCACCTGTCTCCAAGAGAATAATATCACCAGGTAAAACATGAGAAACCATAATAATCTGTACTTTCCCATCCCGTAAAACTTTCGCTTGTAAACTTGCAAGTTTCTTTAATGCTTCAATTGATTGTTCTGCCTTATATTCCTGAATAAAACCAACAGTTGCATTAATTATAAGAATTCCAAGTATTACAAAAGCATCTATCATATGATTCATAAAAAAAGAAAGTATTGCTGCGCCAAAAAGAATATAAATCACAACATTCTTGAATTGCATCAAAAATAAGAAAAAAGGATTAACTTTTTTTTTAGCCTGCAATTCATTAAAACCATGTTTTTTTAGACGTGTTTCAACTTCTATAGCTGACAATCCATTGCCATCTGCTTGTAATTCTTTATACACATCCTCTATTTTCTGATTATAAAAGTACATACTCGATAATTAATTAGAATTCATATAAAAAACTATCTTTTAGTAGTATGGAATAATATACTCTATAATTATCTTTCTACAATTATCCTTTATTCACAGCTTCTGCAAATGCCTGCAATGCAGCTTCATATTGCTCAAAATAGGGTAATATCTTATCCAATCTTCGTTGCGCTTCTCTTATCTCTTGAACACTGCCAGATAATTGTTGAGGAGATAATGATTGCCTACTTGAAGTTTTGCTTTGCAGTTCATAGTGCAACTCAATTGACCAATAATTATATTTCACATCTCCTTTTCTTTCTTCTGCTGCAAGAAAATCCATAACAGAAGCTTTTGGTGCAGCATATACCAAAAGATTAGACAACTTATCACCAAGATCATCATTATCCCATATATATGCATATGATGTTTCAGGAGTTAATTGTATAGATAATTGAGAGAGTTGGCTCATAGGATCTGCAAGAGAAAATACAAATTCATCAAATATTTGAAAAATTGGTTTACCTTTAGTATAAATTATATCAGTTCCTACCTTCTCAAAGAATGGAGCAACATTTTTTGAATCATTACCTTGATACAATGTTCTATTATCAAAACGCGCAAGAACATATGGATGTACTTCTGTTATATCTGACAATTTACAAACCACATAAAGAAAATTATTTGCTGGATGTGGTTGGTATAAAAAAGTATTAGGTTGTTGTCCAGTCACTTCAGCAAGAATTATTTCAAGTATTTGAAGCGGTGTATTTGGTGTATTTTCAGACATAAAGTGATTATGGTGAACTACTATTTAAAATTATTTATTCAGAGTATGTGTTTAGCACCCTAAGGTCGAAATTCAATCGATTTCTCAACGAGAGCGTCGCGAGGGGATGCTCCATCCGGGAACGCAGCTCCTTAGGAAATCCCGTCGAGAATTTCGAAGGTGCTAAACACATACTATTCAGATAATATTCTCGAGTTTGTTTCACTCACTCAGAAAATAATACTCTTATACTTAAATTAATAAAGAACTTATATGCGCATAGGAAAAGACAAGATTTAAATTAACCTATTAAATAGTATTTTCTGTATGAACGAAGTGAATACGAAAATACTTAAGATCAACAAAACACCCTGGCATTCATGGTGCACTGGAAAGATTTCAAAAGGCTGCGCATATTGTGTGCAAGGAAGAAAGTTAGTGTTATTTATCACAGGATTATGCCCGCAAAGATGTTTTTATTGCCCTGTAGGAGAACAAAAGTTTGGCAATGATGTTGTATATGCTAATGAATGGAAATTAGAAGATCCGAACAATCCTGTTGAATTAATAAAAGAAGCAGAACTAACGCAAGCAAAAGGCGCTGGAATTACTGGCGGAGATCCATTGATGAATATTAAGAGATGCTGCAATTATATCCAATTATTAAAAAAAAAGTTTGGAAAAGAATTTCATATTCATTTATACACGCCATTGAAATTAGTAACAAAAGAAAGATTACAAAAACTATCTGCTGCTGGACTTGATGAGATAAGGTTTCACCCTGATTTAGATGATAATTCTTTATGGAACAGGATTAAAATTGCAAAAAAGTACAGATGGGAAATTGGTATAGAGATTCCAGCAATTCCCGGATATGAAAAAAAAACAATGAGACTGATTGATTACATTATTTTTGCAGACTCCCTATTGCCCGAATTGCCTAATGAGGAGAATTTTGCATTTTTGCAAAATTCTCCAAACAAAGTATCATTCATCAATCTTAATGAACTTGAACTTTCAGATACTGAAACAAAACATTATACATTGCCAACAAAAGGGTTTAAGGCAAAAGATAATATTAGTTATGGTGTAAAAGGAAGCAAAGAGATGGCAATAAAAATGCTGGAATATGCTAAAGAAAAAGGATTATCTGCGCATTTTTGCACTGCAAGACTAAAAGATGGTATACAAGTCAAGAAAAGATTACAAATTAGAGCAGAAAACATTAAATTACTATTTGATGAAAAAACAGAAGATGGAACATTACTGCGCTGCTGCATATACCTCCCAGAACTTGCGCCAGGAATGAATTATAGAGAAAAACTAAGAAACGCTGATAAAAATGATTTTATTGAAAAACTAACAGTTATTCGCAATAAATTATTAGAAACTTTAACATTAAGTGAAAAAGAAATAGTTATTGATTCAAACAAATGCAGATTAATCATTCCAAGAAGTGTTGCAAAACAATATGCAAATAAAATAAAGAAATATAATTTACTTCCAGCATTAGTTGAAGAATATCCTACTCAAGATGGATTTGAGGTTGAGATTGAATTTTTGTAAATGTTTGTTATAAATCAGTAGATGCTAAGTTCTTAACATCTCTTGATGCACTATCCTTTCAGCAGCTTCGTACATTGTTTCACCTTCTAAACTTATTTGTCGAAGTCTTTTCTGAATAATCTCTTGAATTTTATTATTAGCATAATCAAAGCTCTTACCAATTACTTCACAAATAGCTAAAACTTGCGCGCCAATATTAACTACATAATCTGGCGCAAAAACAATTCCTCTCTCTTGCATTTGCTTGATAGACTGTAAACCATTAGCTAGAGGATTATTAGCTGCGCCAATAACCAAATAACAGTTTAATTTGCCAATGTTTTCTGCTGTTAAAACATCTCCGCAAGCATTAGGTGAGAATATATCACATTTGACAGTATAAATCTCTTCAGGACTTACAACTCTTGCATTATATTTATCCATAACATATTTCAATCTATCAGAATTAACATCAGTCACAATAACTTCTGCTCCTTCTTCAAATAATCTTCTAACCAAATCAGATCCAACACTTCCAACACCCTGAACAGCAATTATCTTATCTTTCAAACTATTAGTTCCATATTTTTGTTGACAAATTGTTTTCATAGCAACAATTACGCCATATGCAGTTGCAGCTCCTCCGTCACCTAATCTAGTAGATGAAAGTCCATCAACATATTGAGTTTGTTCTGCCATATATTCCAAATCATCAGGATATATATTCATATCACAGCCAGTTTGAAATCTGCCATTAAGAGATTGAACAAATCTCCCATAGCTTCTAAACATTTCACGAGTTTTTTGTATTACAGGATCTCCAATAATTACTCCTTTTGCTCCGCTATAACCTCCATTATCTTCATCACCTATTACAACACATTTTTTGGTCATAGCATTTGCTAATTTTATAGCATCTTTTATTCCTTCATCTGCAGAAGAGTAACTCTTCATTCTAGTTCCACCATTACCTCTATTATGATAGATTGTATTAAGAGCAATAACAAAAGTACAACAAGAGCCAGCATCATATTGGATATGTAATTCATTACAATTATTTTGTTTAAGCCAGTCTATTATCATTTAAATCACTCTCTCAGTTGTTATTGTTCCTCTTCGTTGCAGT
Organism: Candidatus Woesearchaeota archaeon; assembly: GCA_016219865.1. Lineage (GTDB taxonomy): Archaea > Nanobdellota > Nanobdellia > Woesearchaeales > DSVV01 > JACRKF01. The sequence goes on from JACRKF010000021.1 coordinate 47,098, forward strand.
TCCTTTTTTAGAGAAACATACCAGTCATCTCCAAGAATATTGTATCTCTTACAAAGAGAATCAATTTCATTCTGCTTTTCAACAGTAGGATCCTTTAGCATCTCTAAGCATACTCTTGGCTCTAGGTTAGCCAATGGAACAATATATCCATCAACTCCTTTAGATTGATAACAAAGATGTTCCCATCCCTGAAATACAGAAACACCTAACCTAAAATCAACTAACTTCTTAGTAAAATCTGCTGAGCCACTAGCTTCCTTTATTCCGACAATATTTCCTAATTTGCAAATCCTTGCAATTGTTTCATATTCTATTGAATTTCCTGAAATTGCTTTTTCGTTATAGATAAATACAGAAACACCAACTTTTTTTATTAGTTGAAAATGTTGATAGATTTCATCCTGAGAGATATCTTTTTCAAATGGAGTAGTTACTACAACAGCGTCAACACCCAATATTTGCGCTTTTCTTGCTTTTTCTACAACTTTTTCTGTTGTTTTATACTCTACTCCTGCCAAAACAGACATACCCAAAGAATGTTTAATAGTGAATCTGATCATGTCTTCCCATTGTTTATTATTTAATGCCCAGCCTTCTCCTGAACTTAATGTTGGCATTAATGCAGTAGAATATGGTCTAACAAAATCGACAAGATTTTTTACACTTTGTTCGCAGATATTTCCATTATAATCTACTGGAGTGACTAATGGGGGGATTATTCCTGAATACATCTTCATTTTCATTCACCTCTTACTTCTTGTTCCCATTCTGTTTTACATTCGCAGCTTAATCTCTCTAATTCAGACAAATCCTGAGTTCCATTGAATTTCTTTAGAGCTTCAACTACTTTTGAATTACAGTTGTTACAATTACTTGAAAATCTATTTCCTGATAAATCTTCATCAAACATGCCAACAAAAATAGAATTTGGCTGATAATTTGCTAATTCAATAGTTCTTTTAATTATCTCAATTGTAGTCCACAATTTAGGCAATTGATATTCTCCTCTCAAATACTGCGCTTCAAGTTCAGTTCGTTCTGGAATAAACATTGGCTTGAATGCAACTCTTGCCTTAATTCCTCTCTCATTCGCAATTCTGTAAACATAATCAGCGGTTTGAACAGCATCTTCTACTGCTTCAGCTTCTGTCAAAGTTGGAGATTTAATCATGACATAAGCCAAAAGCTGTGAATCCGTATTTCTGCAGATATCTGCAAATTTTTCAAATCCTTTCTTGCTTAAACCTTTTCTCAATACTTTATTTCTGATATTATCGTCTGCACTTTCAAGTCCAATTGCTAATTCAATTATCTGATCTCCCCTAAGATATCTTTTTGATTCTCTAACCTTTTCTTCAGTAAGATAATGAATTCTAGTTTCAACCATTACTGAATCAACTAGTAGTTTGCTTACTTCAGAAAACAAGTAATTTCTTGATTCTGGAGACAATTCCCTATCATTATAAAATGAACCTGCTGTAGGAAAATCTATCCTTCTTATATCTGAGAAATTTACTCCTGCTATGCCATTCTGATATTGTTTTTTAATATTTTGTAATTTAATATTTCTGCCAGCATTATTATCAAAACCGCACATAGTGCATAGGTTGTACTCGCAAGGAGGAGTCCTTAAGACAAGCATTAATCTATTTGTTTGCTCTCCATCCTGATAAAGTGCTGATATTGTTTTGTAAGCAATATAATCGTTTTTCATTTTGTTCACGCCCTAATCAACTTATTATTATAGATAAGTAGTGACACAGCAGTTATATTAATCTTTGTCGTACTAGTATGGTACGAAATATTTAAATAATAGTTAATTTATAATAAAGAAATGGACACTGATATATTACGGAAAATAGGCTTAACTGAGAATGAGATTAAAATATATCTCAATTTACTCAAAACAGGTTTAAGTACAGCATACGATATTGGCAAGAAAACTGGAATCTATCGAGTACACGTTTATGATAAACTTGAACAACTAATGGATAAAGGCTTAGTTACTCATGTATATAAGGGAGCTAAGAAATATTTCCAAGCCACCCATCCTAGTAAAATCAAACATTATCTTGAAGATCAAAAAAGAGTGTTAGAAGTGCAAGAGCAAGCAGTAGATTCTATTCTGCCTGAATTAGAGGCTATGACTAAAATTTCTAAAGAAGACACTTTTGTAGAAGTCTTTAAAGGAAATGAGGGATTAAAATATTTTCTTAAAGATATTATTAAAACAAAAAAAGAAGTATTAATAACTGGAATTGATGATCAAAAATATCAAGAGGCGCTTCCCATATTTATGAAACAATATTTTCGAGATCTTCGCAATAACAATATTAACGAGAGAGTTATAACTTTAAAGAAATTAGGTGTTTTCTTATTCGAGAAAGAACTAGCCCCAACTACGCATTATAGATTTTTAGAAGATAAACAATTTAATCCCACTAATACTTTTGTATATGGCAATAAAGTGGTTATTGTTGCATGGGGAACTCCTGTCATGGCTGTTATGATAAAAAATAAAACCATTGCCAAAACGTACCAAAATCATTTTGAACATTTATGGAATGCCGCATCAAAAAAAGTAAAACTATGATTCACTGTTTAATCTGCTTAATATGCGTATTAACAAAATACTCCAAACAATCAATCTCGCAAAATGAGCCTTTTCTCCTAAAATCATCAGGACCAAACATCAAAGTAAATGTTGATTCTTTTCCTTTCAGATCATTGCCGCATACAGCGCAAAACTGTCTTTTTTGATTTTCAATTGTTTTAATTCTATCATCAATCATTTTCTGAAGAACTAATGCGCCATTTTTAAGATCATGCTGCACTTTATACAAATCTTCATCTTCAATGCAAGTAATTGCCTCATTTATCTTCAACTTCATAAAATCCACCTCTTTTTTTAATTGCAAAATCAGCTAGATTTCAATAATCTCTCCTAACTTTGGAACTATTGCTTTAACACTTTTAGGAACTGTTTTTGCTAATGCTAAACATGATTCTTTATCTCCATGATTGCAAATAACTTTCTTTGGTTTTAAAGCAGTAATTATCTGAATAAGCTCTTTTTTTCCAGCATGCGCAGAGAAATCAAATTGTTCTATTGAGCATTTCACTGCTAATCCAATGCCGTCAATAAATGCTTTTTGCTGGTCTAATAATAGTCTGCCATTGCAACCTTCCGCTTGAAACCCAGTCAATAATATTGCTGTCTTTGGATCATTGTATAGAAATTTAATATAATCTAACACAGGACCACCTGCAACCATTCCAGATGTTGTAATAAAAATACCTTGTTCTTTTGTAATATCAATACGATGTTGATAACTTTTTACATACTGCACTATTTTCAATGCTTTGCGCAGTGCAACGCTATTATTTATTGAATCAGGATCTGAAAGAAGTGTATCAGTTACTTTTCTAGCCATACCATCTAAATATATTGGCACCATGAAATTCTGCTTAGATAAAAATATCACTAATTCTTGCGCGCGCGCAACAGAAAATGTTGGAATAATCACTTTTCCACCTTTCTTAATTGTATCTTTTATTATTTGTAAAAATCTAGCTTCAGTTTCTGCTCTATTTTTGTGATCTCTGTCGCCATATGTTGATTCGCAAATCATAACATCAATCTTTTGTTTTAATTGCTGATGAAAATGCAAGCCATTTGTTAAACGTGTAGTTAATGTATTGATATCTCCTGTATAAAGAATTGTTTTGCCGTCAATTTCTAAAAGTATTGAACTGCTTCCAGGAATGTGACCGGCATCAAGAAATGTGCAAGAAAGATCTCCTTGCTTAAATTGTTTATTATAATCAACAATTGTCATAAGACTCATTATTTTAGTAATATTTTCTTCAGTATATGCAGGATCTTTCACAGACAACATTTCAATATGAATAGAATCATTCAATAATATCTTTGTTATTTTCTTTGTTGTTTTTGTGCAATAAATGCTGCAGTTTAATCCATTATGATTTAACAAAGGCAATGCGCCTGTATGATCAAGATGCGCATGACTTAAAAATACAGCTTGAATCTGACGAGGATCAATTAGATTAATAAGCGGATATTCCTGTCCATTCTGACTAATTTTAATTCCAGCATCCAGAAGATACTTATCATTAACTAGAATACACGACCTGCCAACTTCTTCAGCGCTGCCTAAAAATTGAATTGTCACCATCTTTTTTACCTTAAAATAATTTACTTATTTTAAAATAATTCACTGCGTAAATTATTTTATCATCATGAACTACGAATTGCATACAAAGATGCCAATTGTATATTAATTGCGGGAAAGTATACGATATACGCTTTCATATAATAAGATATTATTGTAAGTACTGATTTATAATGGTTTTGAATTTTTTATAGTTATTGGGACAATAATTTTGATTTTTGATTATCAAGAAGTAATAATTTATCATTATTAGAGAATTTTTCTTCTCAGAAAAATTCTCTTACCGAAAGCTTTATTAAAATAGAACATAATAATCAGAGAATGCTTACTGACATCCTATTGATTGGTATTTCTTCATTAACAGCAATAGTGTTAGCATTCTACATCTTCTACAAATTCTATTTCCTTAGAAATCCAAAAAGAACTGTTCCAAAAGGAAATAACATTGTAAGCCCAGCTGATGGAAAGATTGTAAAGATTATAAAAGTATCTTCAAGTAAGACAGATAACAAAAATAAGACAAACAAATCTAAAACTGAACATCTTACAATAACAAAAGGAATGTTTGGCAAAATCAAAACATTAATTGAAGATGTCGATAAAGAATGTTATTTAATCCAAATAATGCTTACTCCTTTTGATGTGCATTACCAACGAGCTCCAATTGATGGGACAGTAACAATTGTTTCATACACAGAAGGAAAGTTTCAGAATGCTGTAAAAGATGCAGCTTCATTGCGTTGCTTGGAAAATGAAAAGAATGAAATGGTATTCACGCAAAAACTCACAAATAAAAACAAAAAGTTCTCAGTTAAAGTAATACAAATAGCTGGAGTATTAGCAAGAAGAATTGTTTGCTTTGTACGCGCTGGAAAAGAAGTTAAAAAAGGTGAAGAAATTGGTCTAATCACATTAGGAAGTCAAGTAAGCTTAATTATTCCAAGCAATTGCAGTTTAAAGATAAAAGAAGGTCAATATATATATGGCGGAAAAACAATAATTGCAGATATTAAATAAGAATTTAGAAAATAAATAGAAATAATAGAATAAGAAAAAGTGATAAAATATGAAAAGTAGGATAGAATCAAGAAACATGCAGGACCCGCAAGAGATCAGAATCCACAAGCTCATTAAATTTGCAGATTTCTTCACATTATCAAATGCAGCTGCAGGAATGTTTGCAATAATATTTTCAATACAAAAAGAATTTGCATTTGCAGCACTTGCATTGCTCGCTGCAGTATTATTCGATTACCTTGATGGGAAAATTGCAAGATTTTCACAAAAACAAAATACATTAGGGAAAAATCTTGATTCATTAAGCGATGCAGTTTCCTTTGGCATTGCTCCGACAATATTTGGCTATATGCAAGGTTTAAACAATTTTTTCAGCATCATCATTCTGATTTTCTTCACATTATGCGGCGTATTGCGATTAGCTCGATTTAACATATTAGAACTGAAACATTTTATAGGAATTCCAATAACTGCAAGCGGTATTGTATTCCCAGTATTATATTTTCTTACAGCATATTTCTCAATACCTTTCAGCAACGCATTTATTTACATTTATCTTTTGTTAGGGATACTCATGATATCATCATTTCGAATTCCTAAATTAAAGTAAAAAAAAAGAGGTAAGAATAAAACATGGAATTAACAACAACTATTTTTGAATTAGTTACAAATATCTACATCATCAATTGTTTTTTTGCTGTATTAGTTGTGCAATTAATAAAGACAATTACTGCATCAATTGAACAAGGAAAATTGCATCTTGTAAGCTTTTTTGAAACAGGAGGAATGCCTAGCTCGCATTCTGCTTTAGTAACAGCATTAACTTTCTCATTATTTTTATATCAAGGAATTACACCTTTATTTGTTGTAAGCCTGGTATTCTCTGCAATAATCATAAGAGATTCATTTGGCGTGCGAAAATCAGTTGGAGACCATTCAATGACATTAAATCAGATTATTTTGATGATAAACAAACAATGGAAAGAAAGAAAAAATACAAGACAAATGAAAACAAAACTTGATGTAGTATCAGTAATTAAAGGTCATACATTATTGCAAGTGATAATTGGAATATCATTCGGGATAATTATTCCATTATTAATTCATTATATCTTTATTTCATTATAATATTATTTACTATGAATATTAGGTGAACTAATTATGTCAGAAACAATAACCACAATAACTCAATTAATCGTGAAAAGTCTTTACCTATTCATACCAGCTATTGTTGCAAATAGCATGCCAGTATTTGTAAAGAAAGTTAATTTTCTTAATTATCCTATTGATTTTGGCAAAGAATACAAAGGAAAAAGAATCTTTGGAGACCATAAAACTTTTCGTGGATTCTTTTTCGGAATACTTGGAGCAATATTAATTATATTATTGCAACAATATCTTGCAAAGTATCCTTTTTTTGCTGAACTTACTCTTGTTGATTTCTCAAAAGTAAATGCATTATTATTTGGATTTCTGATAGGACTAGGAGTATTAACAGGAGATGCAGTCAAAAGTTTCTTTAAACGAAGAGCAGATATTGCGCCAGGAAAATCATGGATTCCATTTGATCAACTTGACTTGATAATTGGCGGATTAATATTCATAAGTTCTGTATATTTGCCGCCATTAAAAGTGATAATATTTGCATTCATTGTAGGACCATTATTGCATATAGGATTTAATTTACTAGGTTATTACCTAGGTATAAAAAAGAATAAATTATAAGATTATTTTATACATGAAACTGCTTTGTCTGCAAATCAACAGCATCAAGGTTCTTTTCAAAATCATCTAATTCCTGACGCATAACATTTATTTTTTTAGAGAATGCATCAAGCATGTGTTGAACATCATCTTTAGTCATGCTGTTTTGCTTCAATCGCGCAATATCATTAAGCATTATATCAATATCCTCCTCTTTATGCTTTCTATGATGCAATGAAAATATATCTTTTTCTATATCACTTAATCTCTGTTTTAATTGCTCATTTTCCTTAGCAAGATCATCAGCTGCCATCTTCAGTTTATTAATAAAGTTTCCGGAAACAATTGTTTCTTCCATTGCTTTTACTTTTTTATGGAGTTGATTATTATATATAGCAATTTCATCAAAATCATGACGTAGATCACTCATTTTATCATAGATCTGAAGATTATTTTTATCATTGAGTTTTTGGTATTGTTCAGTGATTAGTTTCAGAACTTCTTTTTTTGCAGTGCTTTGTTCTTTGTTATCCATTAGTTGTTTATTAAGAGCATTTAATTTATTGATAAAGATATCAACATTATTTGAGACTAAAGACAGCTGTTTTTCTGCTGTTTCTAAAGCTGCTTTTAGTTTTTCATAGTCTGCATTTTTCTTTTTTGTTTCACTTTCATCATGTTTCAATGCTTTTTGAATATGCTGCAAGTTTGCATGTAATTCATCAAAGTCAAAACGAAGTGACTTTATTTTTTCATTTGACTGTATACTATTTCTTTTAAAATTTTCATCATATTTCTGATTAAGAAGTGACATTGCATCTTTTTCAGTCATAAAACTCTTTTCAACATCTTGCATATCAACAGATTCATTTAAAAGAACATCTTGTTGTTTCTTCATCTTTAAAAATTGTTGTTTCATCTCTTTAAATGATAATGAGAATTCTGTTAATTCCTTGATTTCCTTGGAATATCCTGATAATTGCTGTTGCTGCAGCTTTTCCTGTTGGTCTTGCAGTTTTACTTTTTCAAGAATTTGTTGCAATAATTTATTTTGTTTCTTCAGTTCCTCATTAAACATAGAACTAATTTTTTGTTCATATTGTAGAAGTGACTTATCAAGATTCATAAAAATCTCAGATTTTAGTTCATCATATGAAGGAGAAACTGCATTTATTTCTTGAGCGATTATAATCTGCTTTTTAAGAAGCTCCATATCATTTCTAACTGCTTTAAAAGAGAGAGTAAGTCTTCTCTCAATATTTTCAGGTAACATTGCTTCTTCCATTGCCCAACACCCATTTATTTAAATTTTTTTAATGTTTAGCGCTTTCTTCCAACGCAATCAATGCAGGCAATTTTTCTCCTGAGAATAATGCTAATGCTGCCCCGCCTGCTGTTGATAAAAGAGTAATCTTATCTGCAATACCTAATTTCTCTAATGCTGCGCTGCTATCACCGCCGCCTATAATGACTGTTGCATCTAATGTTGACAGATATTGAGCTATTTTCTTTGTTCCTTGTGAAAATTGTTCAATCTCATATACTCCTAACGGTCCATTCCATAAAACAGTTTTCGCTGTTGATAGATGCGCAATAAAATTATCAGTTGTCTTCTTACCAATGTCTAAAGCCAACATTTTCTCAGGAATCTTTGTGCAATCAACTGATTGAGATTTTGCTGTTGCATCTATTTTATCTGCAATTACAACATCAATAGGCAGGATAATCTTATTTTTGTATTGTTCTAATAACTTTCGCGCTTCTTCTAATTGTGAAGCATCAACAACAGAATTGCCTACTTCATAACCAAGCACTTTGTAGAAAGTAAATATCATTGCTCCTGCTAAAAGGACTTTGTCAACTTTTGGCAGGATATATCTTATTACTGGAATCTTTGTTTCTAACTTAATGCCGCCAATAATTGCAACAAAAGGATGTTTTGGATTGTTTAAAGCAGCAGTAATTGTACTAACTTCTTTTTCAAGATGCAATCCAGCAGATGATGATAAGAACAATGGCAAAACTGACATTGAAGCTGAATCTCTATGAGAAACTGAAAAAGCTTCATTAACATATACATCAGCATTTGCTGCTATTCTCTGCGCAAAAGAATATCTTATATTCTTATCATCAGATTCTTCCTCCGAGTAAAATCGTACATTCTCTAAAAGAATTATTTCTCCCTGCTTCATTGCAGAGATTTGTTTTTCAACTATCTTTCCTATGCAATCATCTAGTTTTTTTACAGGTTTGTTCAATAAACAAGATAATTCTTTCGCAACAGCATCGCAACGTAATTTCTCAACTGCTTTTCCTTTTGGTCTTCCAAGATGTGTGAGAAGAATAATCTTTGCTTTTTTTTTCAGAAGATATTGTATTGTTGGCAATGATTCTTTAATTCTTGAATTATCAACAACATTTCCTTTATCATCTAATGGAACATCATAGCCAACTCTGACAAGAACTCGTTTATTAGTTACATCCATCTTTTTTAGTGTGCAAAATTTCATTTCATCACTCTTTTCTTCGCAAAAATAAGTTGCAAAAGGATATAAGTCATAAAAAATGACTCAATAACAAAAAAAGATTTAAAAATTGTAAAAAATCTTTGATTTTTTACAATTTTTATTCAATTAATAATCTTACCTTATCAGGATCATATATCCAATCACTTGCTAATCTTTCTGTAGCTTTATAATACTTTACAATACGCTTAATCTTTGATTCAGTCAATTGCAAACCTCGTTTTGCTACCATGTCCTTTTTATTTTGCTCTAAATGCTTTTTTAACATAATACTATTCTTAATTAACGCAAGCAAATCTTCAGGTAATGCGCCTTGTAATTTCTTTTCATCTAAGAATTGCGTTATGCTTTTATTTAACAACACTCTTACACTAGGAACACCATAAGTATCTCTTAAGATAATTCCTATTTGTGAAGGAGTATTTTTTTCTTTTGCAAGCTTTACAATAAGCATCTCAACTTCTTTTGGTTTATACCTAACCCAGCTTGGAATTGTTTTTTTCTGAGGTCTTTTTGAACCTGATTTTCCATGTTTTCCTGAATACATTCTTCCCATATTTTTTTCCTCCGTAAAAAAAATAAAAATAGGTTATATTTTTATTCTTTAAATTGAGATTTAGGAGAATAAGATTTCTTATTCTTCAAAATTGTTCATGAAGTGAACAATTTTGTTCTTTATCTCCAGTATAAGCAAGCCTAGACAAGCTTATCTCTCGAATGAGAATAAGAATAATTGTTGGTTTATAAAGTTTTTGTGAAATAAAATAGCCCCGCTCGGATTCGAACCGAGGTCTTCGGATTTCTGTATCAGATGCTATATCAAAGACATCTAATTCCAAAGTCCGAAATGATTGGCCACTACACTCCGCAAAATCTTTCTCAGTTATCTTGAAAAGACTCTTCTACGGGGCTATCCAATCATTTCCGAGCCAAGCTATTGCTAGTGAGAAAATTAGTGGTATTTAAATTTAACTACAAGAAAACGCTTATTCCCACATTTTCAACGCTTCTTCTTCCATAAAATGCATTTTCGCTGGTATTATCAAACAATGCAGAGCTTTGCCAAAATCAACAGAAAGCAGTTCTTTCACAGTTCCAACTTTAATAAGATTATCACTTCCAATACGAGCGCAGCCAATCGCAAGCGTTTTCTCATTGATAACTTTCTGCTTTTTTTTCTGCTCAATCTCTAACAGATATTCTAATGCTTGATTCACAGTCATATATTTATTCTCTTCTGGTTTCAAATCAAGCAAGAACAATGTATGCATTCCATTCTTTTTGTTAATTTTTAGTACATCATAGCAGGTTTCTGGTTTAAAATTATCCTGTGGAAATGGTATAGATGTTGTTTTGCCAAATTTATATAACTGCAACCCAACAATGCCGATTGCTGTAAGAATTGAAGTATTATGGATAACAATACATTCTATTTTTTCCTTTTTTGCGCGAAGCAAAATATCAATATGCGTTGTTGCAGACATTGGATCTCCAACAACAAGCAATGCAACATTCTTCTTCTTTGCTTCTTCAATTATCTTGTTTTGTTCTTGTTCAACATCAATTCTTTTTGCTAAAACTATTTTTCGACCATAAAATTTCTCCAGATCTAATTGTGAACACTGCAACAAAGAAGTATAACTTTCTAAATAAACAACATCTGCTTTTTTAACTGCTTCTAAACCTTTTACAGTTATATCTTTTTCATTGCCTAATCCTAAACCGACTATTGTTAATACCATTATCAAAAGAAAAGAAAATAACTATATAAATGTGCTTGATGAAAAAAAATTTGCAGAGCAAAATTTTTTATATAAAAAGAAAAAAAGATCCCTGCAAGGGACCAAAAAGTGCCTTCATCGTTTTCTAAAGTGTTGGGGGTGAAAAGAGATGAAGGCAAGAAAATAGTTGCCTAAAGACATATTGGGGTATTATGAAGTGAAGTATTTATCTCAATACTTCAATACCTAATTCGTCGTTAATCTCATGAAATTCAGCTCTTTGTTTTGAAACATTTGCTGATATTCTGTCAGATTTTCCAACAATCCATGGTGATTTAACTCCTGTAACAATTGTCATGACAGTTAGTTTTCCTTTCATATCTTCACTAACTCTTGCTCCCCAGATACAGTTTGCATCATCATCCATTGTTTCTGTTACAAGTTCACCAACTTTGTTGATTTCTTCTAATGTTAAGTCAGGACCACCTGAAATGTGGATTAAAGCTCCTGTTGCTCCTTCATAGCTAATATCTAATAATGGATTGCTTAATGCTCCTTTAACTGCTTCATCTACTCTATTATTTGTATCAGAAGCTCCTACTCCAATAGCAGCAACACCGCCATTTGTCATAATTGCTTTTACATCAGCAAAGTCTAAGTTTACTAATGATGGAATTGCGATTGTTTCAACAATTCCTTTAATCATTGTTGATACTAATTCATTAGCAACTGCAAATGCTTGTTGTATCGGCAAATTTCCAGCAATTTGCACTAATCGATTATTATCAATTACAATAACAGTATCTGTTACTTCTCGTAATTGCTGCAATCCAAATTCAGCTTTATCAACTCTTGCTCTTTCTATTTTGAATGGCATTGTTACAGTACCAATTACAATAGAACCAGTATCTTTTGCAACTTGCGCAACAATTGGAGCTGAACCTGTGCCAGTTCCTCCACCCATTCCTGCGCAAACAAAAACCATATCTGAACCTTTTAGTACTTCTTTTATTTCTTGTATTGATTCTTGCGCTGATTCAGCTCCTTTTTGAGGAAATCCTCCACAGCCCAATCCTCTAGTAATATCACGTCCAATTAAGAACTTTTTATCAGCTTCTGTAATATCAAGATGCTGTTTATCTGTGTTACATGCAATAATTTCTGCGCCCTTTACTCCTTTTCTATACAGCCAATTGACCATATTATTTCCTGCGCCGCCGCAGCCAATTACCTTAATATTTGCCTGACCAACAACAATGTCAGAATAGTCGTTAGAACCCATTGTATTTTTTGATGCAAAATCCATACTATACCCCTCCCCTTTTTTGTCTTTACCCATTTTTAGTACTTATTTAAGTACTTGATTAATAAATAGATACTAAAAACTATATATTGCTTAATATAGTTAACACTACAAAAATGTTTATATAGTAGTATATTCATTAATCTTCTTAGAATTCAGATTCGACACATACGCCAATATGTTTTCGAATACGCCAATTATTAAATGATACAAACGCCAATTGAATTGAGTTTCGCCAAAAACTTAATTTCAATTAATTTTTATTTCATTTCTAATGAGTTAACTTATATTTAAAGATTTCTATTGTAAAAACTATATATTAATTTTAAATATCCGATTTCTCGACGAGAAAAAGAAGAAAAATTTGAAAGAAAAAGGTAATGAAAAAGAAAAGAATTTGATTGGAGAATTTTGCTTTGCAAAATTCTCTTATTTATCTTTTGGTATTCTTGCATTTATGCTTTGAGCAAGTTCTGGAAGATTTGTTAATGTGTAACATATCATGAAAACCAAAACATTTTTAAATTTGATTAGCTTTACCCTAACTAAAATGAAGAAAGCAGATAATATCTTAGAAATATTCTTTAATTACCCTACAAAACAGTGGCATTTTGAAGATATAGTAAGAACAGCAGCAATTAGTAGGCCGCAAGCCACAGGATGGTTAAAAAAGTTCATCAAAGAAAAAATCATCATAAGAATAAAACAAAAAAGAAGAATGCCATATTACATTGCAAATTATCAAAATGCACAATATCAGATTAAAAAACGATTATATGCATTAGATAATTTTGAAAAAAGTGGCTTTTTAGAGCATCTTACAACACTCCCAAAAGCAAATAACATTATTCTTTTCGGTAGTTTTAGCAGATGGGATTGGAATGATGAAAGTGACATTGATATTTTTGTATATGGCAGTACAGAAGGCTTTGATATGAGTTATTACAGAAAAAGACTAGGAAGAGAGATTCAATTATTCATATGTAAAGATGAAGAACAATTGCAAAAATATAATTCTGCTCTCTTGAGGAATATCATAGAGGGTTATCTGATTAAAGGTGATTTACAATTTATTGAGGTAAAACCACATGTATAATGAAAGAACGCAAAAAAGTATTTATACAATTTGCAATCAAGAAGGGTCATTTGTACCGATTGCAAAGCTTGACAAAGATTTAATAAAAATAATGCTGCAAGTGGCATTGCTTGATTTTGAAGCTGTCAAAGACTGGAAAAAGAATTCACCTAAAGATGGAAAACAATGGAATGCTATTTACAAGATTCATTATGAGCAGAATGGAAAGAGATTGAATTTCAGATAAATCTGTATATTAACACATTAAAGAAAACTATTGAAGAGAGATTGAAGTAAAATTCTCTAATGATACGCAGGCATCCAAGATTCATAGCTCATAATCAGATGCTCGTGATTTCTGATAACATGGGGAAATAACTGCCGCAATTCATTGATGATTTTATTAAAGTGCAGATAACTTTCAACAGCAAATTCAAACTCAACTTCCCAAGGAGCTAAACTTCTGATATAATAAAGTGAATTAGGATGGTTCTTCATCCATTCAAATAATGCATTCTCATCTTTTTTCGTCAATGACTTAAAATAAATAATTGCTTTAAAGAATTCTAATCCTAATTTGTTGAGGTCAACTGCAATCCTATAAGATAAGATAATTTTATTCTGTTCCATCTTTTTTATTCTTGTACGGACAATCTCTATTGAAGAATTTACTTTTCGCGCTAATTGCAAAAGAGGGATGCGCGCATTATTTGTAAGCACAGAAAGTATCTTGGAATCTAATGCATCCATAGTATAATCCTTGGTCTCACCACCAAAAAGAACACAATCTCCTGATGTCTCATTGAGAAAGAATTTTTTGTTATACTGCCGTGTATCAACCATTGTTCCTAAAACTTTAGTGATGATCAGATGTTTCCATCGTGAAAACAAAATATTAACTTTTTCAAAGTATTCTGTCGTCGATTTTGAAACAATTGCAAAAACACAATCAAAAGCGCCATCGCAGATGCCATACCAATAGATATCTTTATTATTTTTGAGTTCATGAAAGAACTTCTCACGTTCTGCAGAAATATTTTCTAATTTCAGATAGACTTTAAACATATAATAACCAAGAATGTTTGGATTAATAGAAGTGATGAAACCTGTGATGATGCCTTTGTTTACCAATTGTTGTATCCTGTACTTTACAGCTTCACGTGATTTTTTTACTTTCTTTGCCAGTTGTGTTGTAGAGATTCTGCAGTTCTTATCTAATTCTGATAATATTTTTCTGTCAACCAGATCTAACTTTATTTTCTCCATTTTTATTACCATATTATGTCATATTATATAAATATTTCTATTAAATGGTTAAATATAGTTAGAAAGTTTAATATCAGTGAGAAGTATCTACTAATAGATGGTTAAACATATCTTGTTAATCCGACCAGAATATCCATACGGCAAGCCGCAGCTATGGATGCCGACTGATTTGTACAAAATAGCTGCGCGTTTCGAGAGTGTTGGAATAGAAGCAACTGTTGCAGACAGAAACATTGAACAGCTGCCAGAGAATATTGAGCAATTTGATTTTATTGGGATTGCTGCATTTGGAACCCCCTATATTCCGTCATCGCTTAATATTGCTAAAGATGTATTTTCTAAGACAGGAAAAAAACCAATTTTAGGAGGGCAGATCATTGAACAATTATCAGTGTCTGAATTTTCAAGGATATACGGCAAAAATTCTTTGCAAAGCAGAAATGATAATAACACGCAGCAGATAGTTGGAGTAAGAGCACTCCCTGCTGTTGGAGAAGTGAATATTAAAGAACAGTTGGAAAAAGTTCCTCCTGAAAAGCTCAAACAATATTTGCAGAATGAATTTAGCCTCTATGTTTCACAAGGATGCAAGTATGCGTGCAACTTCTGCACTGCTGTGCGCAGACGCGGAAAGAAAAGAGTAAGAGAGACATTCAGTACAACAGTTGGAGAAGATCTAGATGCAATATTGCTAAAAACTGCACAACTTGATATGAAACAAGTAAAGATTTATCTCTCACCTCTTGATGCATTTCAAAACCCAGCAGATTTCAAAAAAAAACTTGAAGAGATTATTGCAGTAAAGAAAAGATATGATGTTCAACTGCAATTGCGGGTATTGAGCAGAATTGATTCATTCATTAATGCATTGCAGGCAGAACCTTATTTAGCTGAACTTGTTCAATCTGCTGGCATCTCTATCATTGGTTTTGGCGTTGATGGTAGCACAGAAGAAGTCTGGAGATCACAGCATAAAGGATACAAAAGCTTGAGACAAGTTGATGAAGCATTTTCTCAATCAAAAAAATTAGGGATTACTCCAGAAGCTTTGCTTGTCATGGGTTATCATTCTTCAGGTAAACAAAAAGGTGATACTAAAGAAAGTTTGCAAAAAACAGTCAGTTATGCTATTAATAGGGCAGAAGAATTAGGAGTTGTTGCGCGCCCGCATATTGCAAAAGATTTTGTTCCAGGAAATGATGGTTGGAATGCAATACAATGGCAAGCGCAAAAAGAGATTATCCTCAATGATCCAAAATTATTCAAGAATTTAGATTTTGTTGCATTTGCTTCTGAATTAACGCATCCAGATCCTGAATTCAGAGCTCTGGTAAACGATGCATACCTGCAGATTATTAAGAGACTTACTCCACAAGGATTATGCACAACATCGCCGTTGCAACCATATATGGTTAGCAATTCTTTTGTCGCAGAAGCATGGAATAAAGCTGTTGATATGTATAATAAAGAAATTCCGTTTGACAGATAATTTAAGAATTTTGAAAAACTAAACGAAGCGAATTTTTCAAAATTCTTTATAAATATTTTTTCTGTGACCTATTTTAATTACTAGAACAATTAATTTTTTATTATCAATATCAACAATAAGACGATAATCTCCAACCCTAAGTTTATACGCAGATTCTCCTACAAGTTTTTCAACATATGTTTCAGGTCTTATTCTTACTCTTTCTAATTTAATAATAATTCTCTCTTGTAAATCTCGATGTAATTTAGATAACTGTTTTTTTGCATTATCAGTAAATTCTATTCCGTACATTATAGTCCAAACTCCTTTTTAACAGATTCTAAACTATATGTTTTTCCTTCTTTTGCTTGTTTTCTGCCTAATTCTATTTCTCTTTTTGTTTCTTCATTAATTTCCATTGTATCTTCTAATAAATCCCATATGACCTCTTCATAAGTTTCTCTTTCAGAAAATTTTCGCTTCTGCAATCGTAGCTGCAGTTCTCCACTGATTTGTATTGTTGTTGCCATAACATACTATAGTCTACTGTAATATATAAATTTTTCCATCAACAATATAAATCCTAATCTCCACAACAACTGGATGAAGCAAATCACAAACATTTCCAAGATTATCTTTGCATTAATACAAGAGAAATCATTAGGAAAGACAGTTCTTATGAAGATCTTAAAAGGATCAAAAGAGAAGGATATTCTTGCAAACAATTATCATCTCAATAAATGTTTTGGAGCATTGTATTGGCTTTCTGAAGAAGAGATTACCTGTATTCTTGACAAACTTTTGAAAGAGGATTATCTAAGATATATGAATATTAGTGATGGATTAGGAGTAGATTTTCCTGTATTTAAGATTCATCTCACAGAAAAAGCAAGTGTTGCAATAGACACAAACAAAGATATACCTTTCGGAATACCTGAAGATATCTTTACCAAATATCATAAACTAAGTGAAACAATTATGGAAACATATAAACTATTCAAGATAAATAGATCAGTTGAAGACGTTGCTCTTAAGAGGAACCTCAAGATTAATACAATCTACGACCACCTTGAAGATTGTATTTTACATAAGATTGTGGCAATTGAAGAAGTAATCTCGGAAGAAAAAAGAGATAAGATGAAAAATATAATTCAACCAAGAGAACACAGGCGATTGAGTGAATTAAAACAGTTATTGCCTAAAGAAATATCATATAATGAGATCAAATGTTATCTTGCATCGCTGCGAGCTAAAATGGTGTTAGAGCATGAGAACTGAGAAAATAGTAATCAATAATCAAGAGTATATTGTTGAAATCTATACTGAACAGAGAAATAACGTAACAGTATCAATAAGAAAAAATAAGATTATCATAAAAGTTCCAATCAGCATTAACAGAGAAGAACAGTTTCGCAATGTTCTTGAGATGAAACAATGGGCTGTGAAAAAAATAACAAGAGATCCAGAAAGATTTAAGAAAAGAGAAGAAAAACAATATAGATCAGGCGATATTCTGCAAATAAACAACGAACAGTTTTTACTTGAGATAGGATACTGCGACAATAGTTCAAGTTCTGGAAGAATTAGAGAGAACAAGATTGTATTGGACATATCCAGTAGATTAAACGAAGAAATAAAAAGAAAGCATATTATAGCATTGCTAAGCAGAATTATCGCAAAAAGACGTCTGCCTATCTTAGAAAGGAAGATTCATGAGCTTAACCAACAACATTTCCAAAAGGAGATCAATAGAATTTTCTTCAAGAATATGAATTCACGATGGGGAAGCTGCTCAGAAAATGCAAACATTAACATATCAACACGACTTTTGTTTGCGCCAGAGATTGTGCTGGAATATGTTTGCATCCATGAATTGGCTCATTTGATTGAACAGAACCATTCATCTAATTTTTGGAATTTAGTGCAGCAAGCAATGCCAGATTATAAAGACCAAGAACAATGGCTCAAGAAAAACGGAGATTCATGCCAATTTTAAATTTCTTATGTCTGGATTACCCAACTGAGAGAGTTCTGATCAAAGCTATATCGCACTTAATATTTAATTTTTTTGCTTTCGCAAAAGCAAAAAAATTAATGCTTATACTTTCCATGCCTTGATTTCATCTTATCTTTCATTGTAGAAACAGTATGCTTTATCTTCTCAACAAAACTTGCTGCATGCTTATCAATTGCATGCTTTGTTGCTGCAACTGCTGCTGCAATATTTGGCGAGAACACACCCAGCACAGTATGGATGTTTTTGATTCTATTATGATATCTTTGTAAGTAAACAAGATTTTCAATTTTATATTTTTGCGGCATTGGCACAACTTCATCAGGATAGCCAAGTGTAATAATCGCATGCGGTCGTGCATAATCAGGAATACTTAAAATTCTCTTTAATGCAACTTCATCAAAAGCTCCAACCCAGCAAGCGCCTAAGCCATAATGATGCGCAGCTAGCAACATATTTTCACATCCTGCTGCAACATTCTGGATAGTATAAAGACGTTCTCCCCGCAAACCATAGAATTGTTTTGGACGCTTTGTCTCAGCGCATGCTACAATAATAACAGGAGCTTGCTCCATCCAATATTGCTGCAATGATGCTTCTGCTATTGCTTTTCTCTTAGATTCATCTGTAACA
This sequence comes from Candidatus Woesearchaeota archaeon, assembly GCA_016219865.1. Lineage (GTDB taxonomy): Archaea > Nanobdellota > Nanobdellia > Woesearchaeales > DSVV01 > JACRKF01. The sequence goes on from JACRKF010000021.1 coordinate 66,017, forward strand.
ACTATAAACCGAAATTCCTGCAGATTGCCTGCTGTTGGAGCTAATGTGCCTGCTTCAACAACTCTTCCAACTAGTTCCCATTCTACTGGAATATCGACGTATTTCCTGATAGAACGTCGCGTATAGATGCACTCAAGAGTATCCATTCCATTATTTCTGGAAAGAGGAGTTTATATATGTTACGAAAATTTTTCTGAAAAGAAAAATTTTCAATTAAAAACAAATATAGATTGAGATAGTGAAAAAGGATAAAATAGTGATAAAATGACACTTCTATTTCTTAAGAATAAACTCCTCAAATAAACCCAATATCTTCAGATCAATATCAGGAGCAAGATTCATTTTCTTAATCTCATCAATTGTAAAGAATTGCGCGCCTAAACCCTCATGGACAGTAAACTGCGAAAGATCGTCTGCAACTTTTGTGACAAATATTTCTGAAGTAATTTGCCATTGTTCATGAGGTGGTTTATAACGTGCAACAGTGCCAACAATCTGTCCAATATAAATAAAATCCTTTAGCTCAAAATCAAGCTCTTCTTTGATCTCCCTGATTGCAGCAGCTTCTTTATTTTCTCCTGATTCAACTCCACCGCCAAAAAAAACCCATTCTTCTCCCCACTTCCTGATATTTCTTCTATCTTGCATGAGGATTTTGTTATCATCTGTATACAAAATGACAATTGAATTTGTTTTTTTGTTCATTTCCTCTCATACCTCACAAAACTAAACTCTCCTTTATCTTCTCTTGAAACTTCATTCCATTGATTTTTATTCCACACTGGAAAATAAATATCTCCTTCAACATCTTTATGCACCAAAGTTAATTCCATTGTATCTGCAAAATGTAATCCTTCTCCAAATAATGAACTCCCGCCGATGATGAACATTTTCTCAATATTATTTTTTTTACAAAAAATAATAGCATCCTGTAATGAGTGAACAATAGTACAGCCTTCAATAATTAAACTTTTGTTTCGGGAAACCACTATATTTATCCTATTTAAGAGTGGTTTTCCGATGCTTTCAAATGTTTTTCTTCCCATTACAACAATATGATTAAGAGTTAGTTGTTTAAAATGTTGAAAATCTTCTTTATAATGCCATGGCAGTTTATTGTCTTTTCCAATGACATTATTATCTGCAATTGCTGCAATTATTATAATTTCCATTTTAAACTTACACCGCTATCTCAAATTTAATTGGTAATTCAGGGTTATAATTTAGCAATTCAAAATCTTCAAACTTTAATTCCCAAAATGGTTTATTTATAATACGCAACTGTGGTAATTCTCTAGGTTCTCTCTGCAATTGCAGTTTTGCTCCTTCGATATGATTTACATAAATATGGCAATCATTGATATAATGGCTAAATTCACCTAATTCATATCCGCATTCTTGCGCAAGCATCTGTGTTAAGATTGCATAAGACGCAAGATTAAATGGCACACCCAGCATTAAATCACCAGAACGTTGTGTTAAATGGCAAGATAATTTTTTATCAGGCGATACAAAAAACATAAACATTGTATGGCATGCAGAAGGTTGCACTGTTTTTTTTGGATCACTTTCTTGTCTGTAAAAATCAGCAGGATTCCATGCTGAAACAACCATTCTTCTGCTATAAGGATTTTTTTTTAGGTCATCAATAACTTTCTGAATCTGATTGATATGATTTATCCGCACTTCTCCGGTTGCAGAATCTTTAATAAATTGATCCCACTTAGTCCATTGATAACCATAAGTTTGTCCAAGCTCCCAATTTCTTTCTTCAGAAGTCCAAGCATTCCAAATCTTAGTTTTATCTTTCAGATTTTTAATATGTGTTTCTCCAGATAAAAACCACAATAATTCATGAAGAATAGAATCAAATTTCACCTTTTTTGTTGTTAGCAATGGAAAACCTTTTGCTAAATCTATCTTATAATATGCACCAAAATAAGAAAGTGTATCAATGCCTGTACGATTCTCTTTGATCTGCCCTTTTTCAAGCACTGTTTTAATAATATCTAAGTATTCTTGCATAATCAAAACCTCCTTTTTTAAGTAAAAGAGATTTTATTTGATTTAAATAATTTTTCTTTTCTAAACAGATTAATTATTTTTAGCACAAAAATAATTAATAACATATATAAATTACCACATTCTTTTAATAATCTATGAAATATCTTAGCTTAGCAGAAATATATCAACAATTGGAATCTACATCAAAAAGATTGCAGAAAACATTGCTTATTGCGCAATTCTTGCAGAAAGTTAAGACTGAAGAATTAGAAGTTAATATTTTATTATTGCAGGGAAAAGTATATCCTATTTGGGACAGCCGTAAGATTGGCATAGCTGATAGATTAGTGTTAAAAGCAATTAATATAGCAACAGGTATAAGCGCAAATGATCTTGAGAAACTTTGGAAAAAAACAGGCGATCTTGGTTTAGTTGCAGAACAAACTATTGCAACGAAAAAACAAGCAACACTTTTTTCATCCCCATTGCAAGTTAAGAAAGTATTTGCTAATCTCCAAAAATTAGCAACAATTGAAGGTACAGGCGCAGTTGATAGCAAACTAAAGATAATTGCAGAATTATTAACAAGCGCAACACCTATTGAAGCAAAATATATTATCAGAACTCTATTGGAAGATTTGCGCATAGGAGTTGGTGATGGAGTAATAAGAGATGCATTAGCATATGCATATTTGCCAAAACTGCAAGAGTTAGAATTAGGTGACAATAACAAAGAATATTTGCTATTAAGCAAAGGAAAAACATTGATTGTTGAAAACAAAGAAGAACTGGTTAAGAAGAAATTAGATGATTATGGATTTATCTCAATTAATAATTCTGACAAAAATCAACAAAAAACAATTGCCAGAGAAATTTATAATTATTTTCTTGAACAAATTGATGATGGTTATAGTAAATGCAATGACTGGAGTAAAGTTGCAGCAACACTTGCAGAAAAAGGATTGATTGGATTACAAACAATCTCACTAACTCCTGGAAATCCAATAAAACCAATGTTATTTCAAAAAGCAAAAGATATCAAAGATGCATTTACCATGATCGGTAAACCAGCTGCATTTGAATATAAATATGATGGATTTCGTTTAAGCGTGCATATGCGCGATAAAAAGATACAGCTATTTACCAGGGGATTTGAAGATGTTACTGAACAATTTCCTGATGTTGTAAAAATTATTAAAGAGCATGTCACAGCAAATTCTGTCATTTTAGATGGCGAAGCTGTTGGTTATGATAAAAAAACTAACAAATATCTTCCATTCCAACGTATATCGCAAAGAATAAAGAGAAAATTTGATATTGAAAAATTAGCAAAAGAATTTCCAGTTGAATTAAATCTATTTGATATCATGTACTGCAATGGAAAACCAACAATAGAGCTTCCATTTCATGAACGTAGAGCATTGCTTAACAAAATAATTGAACCAAAAGCAAGAGCAATAGTATTATCGCAGATAATTGTAACAGATAATGAAGAAGAAGCAACAAGATTCTATCACAAAGCTCTTGATGCAGGAGAAGAAGGAATCATGGGCAAGAATTTAGAAGGCATCTACAAACCTGGTTCAAGAGTTGGCTTTGGTGTAAAAATAAAACCAGTAATGGAAAGTCTTGATTTAGTTATTACAGAAGCAGAATGGGGAGAAGGTAAAAGAACAAGCTGGCTAACAAGCTTTACATTAGCATGTATTGATGAAAATGGAGATTTTCTAGAGATTGGAAAAGTTGGCACTGGCTTTAAAGAATTAGAAGGTGAAGGTGTTACATTTCAACAGATGACAGAATTATTAAAACCATTAATCATCTCAGAAAAAGGAAAAGTTATACGAGTGAAACCAAAGATAGTAATAGAAATTAATTTTGAGGAGATTCAAGTTTCTCAAAGCTATTCATCTGGCTATGCATTGCGATTTCCAAGAGTCGTAAGGTTACGAGAAGATAGAAGAGTTGATGAAATTAGTGATTTAAAGCAAGTAAAAGATATGTTTAGGTTGCAGTAAAAATTCAGAATTAGTGAATAGTTTTATATAGTAAAAAGAGATTATTATTTATAGGTGAATAAATATGAAAACTATTACATTAGAGCAAGTCAACGAAAACATAAATAATCTTCGACTTGATGTTATTGAACTAAAAGTAACTTGGTCATCGCAAGAATATCTACAAAGGTTAAGAAAAAACTAAATCCTCTACCTTCTCCAATTTCCAGAGTTTCCTGCGTTCCTTGTATGTGATCTACCTCGAAATCCTGAAGATGATCGTTGAAACCCACCTGACGAACCAGATGATTGGCCATAACTTGACTTCCCACCATAGCTTAATCGTTCACCTGACTGACTATCTCGTGATCTCCCATAACCGCCACTAGAACGATTGCCACCTGAATATCCACCATAAGAACCATTTCTTCTTTCATGGAATCCTCGCTTGCCATAATGACTGTCATTAGTCTGCAATTCTTGTTTTTTGAAGAATACTTTCTCAAACTGAGGAACTTCTCCTTTTGTAATATGCAAAGTGCGATCCCGCAAAATTCTTCCAAAATTATCATGATCATATTCAGTTAAAAGAGTAACTGCATTTCCTTCTTCTCCAGCGCGAGCAGTTCTCCCAATTCTATGGATGTACTCTTCTGGTGTTTTTGGAACATCATAATTATAGACGTGTGAAACATTTTTAATATCCAATCCTCTTGCAGCAACATCTGTTGCAACCAACACATTGATATGATTATTCTTCAATGCATTTAATGCATGCAAACGTTTGCTTTGTGTTAATCCCCCGTGAATAGATAATGCATTTATTTGCTGAAATTTAAGGTTTCTAGAAACATTGTTTGTCTCTCTTCTTGTTGCGCAGAAAACAAGCGCTAATCCGCTAGTTTCATTGCGTAAAAAATGAGTCAATAATGAGAACTTCTCCTGTGGTTTAATGTCATAATAAACTTGTTTCATTAAACTTTTATCAACATATAGATCACTTTTTAAAACAATTGGATGATTCATATGTTTATTCACAACATGCATTACTGTGCTAGGCAATGTTGCTGAGAATAATAAAGTCTGCCGTTGTTTTGGAACATGCCTTAATATTTGTTCTACTGCTTCAACAAAACCCATTTCAAACATTTTGTCTGCT
>JACRKF010000022.1 GCA_016219865.1 Candidatus Woesearchaeota archaeon
AACCCAATCTAAATCGAGGAGAAATTCTCCTCGAACTACTAATTCCTCATTATAATCTTTCCAAATTCGATTATCAGTATATGGTCTTCCTGTACTGCTTTCCCATCGTTCTGCCATTATTGTCTTATTCTCTTGCAGAAAAAATAAGGGAGGTTTTCTACCATGGATGAAATAATTGCAGTATTAATGGGAGTTTTGTTAGGTTTATTGATTGTTACAGTTATTATTGTTATTTTTTTGTTATGTGAACCTCGCAAAAAAGCAGTAAAATTTGTTCGAACAAAGTTTATTCCATTACAAAAAAGTAAACCAATTCCGCTCATTGAACATGATGAAGAACCAGATGAATTGCTTGCGTTCAGACAATTGTTTTCTGAGAATAAAACAGATGGAGGGAAAGCACAATGAAAAAATTGGCGCCAATACTTTTTCTATTGCTGCTGGTAGCAGTACATGTTGTACTGGCAGACATAGACTTTGACAAAGACCTAACGGCAGATGAGAAACAGAAATTTGATGAAATTCTATTTCCAGTGATGAAGATTTACAACTTCATAAAGTATGCTGCAACTGTTGCAGGTGTACTAATGCTGGTGTTTTCAGGAATTTCATTTGTAACATCTGGAGGAGATACTGGCAAAAAAGAGAGAGCAAAAAATATGGCAGTAGGTGTAGTCATAGGACTTATTGTCATCTGGGTTGCTCCACTTGTTGTCAAGTATATTTTCACATGAAGAAAATTATTTCTTTGGTTGCAGCATTATTGCTGCTTCCTATTGTTTTAGGTTTTCAATGCAGTTTAACAAGTGATCCTGCTTATTGCAATAAGATTGAAAATTCTGCGTTGAATGAAACTGAAAAAGATGTTCTTTATTCTTCTTTGCTTTATGAGAAAAATTCATATCCAGATCATGCTTTTATAGAAGATTACAATTTAGGAAAGATAATTACTTCTGCGCCAGAAAATACGCAGTTTTATTATTCAAAATATATTAAGAATGCATGGCTTTCTTTTCTTGCCGTCTTTCCTTCTGTCATTGAGAAGGAGATTTTGTTTATTCCCAAAAATGTTAAAATTTGGAGCGAGTATAACTATGATATTCAGATTCCTCAGAATTATTATTCCTCAAACAAGCAACAGAATGCAGAATGTAAAACAATATACAGTTTAATAGATAACACTGCAAACGTGGAATATTTCCATAACTCTGTGAACAAAGGAAAAGACAAATTAGCTGCTATCTCGATTAACATCGATGGGAAGTTAACATCACAATTAACAATAACGGCACAGGTAAAAGCTGATCATTATCAATGGGATAAATATTGCTGTGCAAAGAAAAAAGGCAAATGTGTGCAGTATTGTTACACCTGCAATTACAAATATACAAGCTATGACTCAGATAGTCTTACCATCTCAGAAAGTAAAGATGTTCAGCTTTATAGTAAAAAATCTTCTGCCAAAATAACAGTAACAAATAACTATCTTAACACAACAAAAGGCACATTTTTAGCTAATGATTACAGCTTCTTCAAAATCAGCTTTCCAAATTCATCAATTATAAAGCAGCAATACTATTATGACCTCCAATTTGATAAGAAACCATATTACATTGCTTACTTAGAAGCGCATAATACTTCTATAACTACACAAAGCAATCTCTTCTTAACAGATAATACTTTCTTTGTAAAAAATATTGATAGCTGCAACTTATTTGCTTATAATCATTTTTATCAATTAAATACAACTTGCGATTTAACCTTAAAGCAGGAGAATATTGAGCAATTAACAACAATAGAAAAGAAAGTGGATTTAAGTCTTCTGTTGCATATTCTTATTTTTCTTTTGTTTATTTATATTATCTATAAAATATTAAAATCACAATGGAAAAAGCTTACGTTTGTTTTTATTTTTCTCTTATTGATTGCCGCTCCTTTTGTCGCTGCTGAACCGCAGCAGGAAGAATGTGGCTTAACAAATTTAGCTTCCTGCATTCCAGAAAAAATGTATAACTATATTCTCATGATAATTAATGCTCCTTTATTGCCAATGTTGATTTCAGTTCAGAAATTGCTTACTGCTGATGTTTCCATTGCTATTTTCCAGCATGTATGGTCGGTTATCAGATATATTCTGAGCTTCTTTTATGTTTTCTTCTTTCTCTATGCTGGCTTTATTTTTCTTACCTCAAATGCCAACCCAATTAAACGATCGTATGCTAAAGATATGCTTACAAATACGTTTATTATGATTGTTCTTATTCAGGGATCGTATTATATTTATGATTTAATTCTGAGCTTAAGCAGTGTGATGAACAGCACAATTCTCTCTATGATTGATCCAAAATTCTTTTTATTGACGGCAGATAATCTTGTTAATATTGGTTTGGAATTTATTATGTCATTTGTTTATGCATTGACATTATTTTTTACTATGCTGATGCTTGTATTACGCTATCTTGTTGTTAGCTTTGGTGTTGTATTATTTCCTTTAGGAATATTTTTCTATTTTATTCCGCCTCTAAAAGGCTATGGAAAGTTTATTCTCAATTTATTGGGAATATTCATTTTCATAACTTTTATTGACTTGCTTATTATTTTAGCATGTTCAAAACTGATTGAAGTTCCCTTATTTGAGAACATAAAAATTCTTGTGATGATAACCTGCTTTGCTATTGTCAATTACACATTATGGCTTGCGATTAAATTCGCAATGAAGAAATCAAGCAATGTTTCCATCAAAGATGACATTCAGCAGGCAGCGAAGTATATTGCACTGTTGGCAGGATAGTTATGATTTTACAATTATCACCATTTGTTTATTTTTTTGAAATTCATTCCAAGAGACATATTTTCTCTTCTGTTGCTCAGAAAGTACGCATATTTTCATGTGATTGTTGAATAAATCCAAGAACTCTTTCTGCTTCATTGTAAGTGTTGGATTCTGAGAAGCGAAGTAAGTGAATTTTTGATTGCAAATTTCTCTTTGTTTTGCATTTGTGTAACATTTTCTATAGCAGTTTGTTATTTTGTACCATTTAATAATCTGAGAAATACTTTTCTTTCTATGCTTTGCTTTAACACACGCAAGAACACAGTTAATTTCATTGAACGTAACTGATTTATCGTTTATTTTCTGCATTATTTCTTTGAGCTTATCATTTTCATTTCTTATACAACGTCTTATTTTATCTGCTTTTTCTTTCTGAATAATATCATAAACAAATAATTGGTTAAACTCAATAAGCTGCGCAATATGTTCCCAAACAGTTGATTCTTTAATATTTCTTCCAAGCGCTATATCTTTGATAGAGATCTTCTTTTTCAGTAATTGTAATGTTTTTTGCTGTGAAAATTGAAAGTTACTTTGTTCAACTTTCTTCGCAAAAGATTCATGCTTTCTAATATTAATGATCTGAACTTGTTTGTCAATTGGAAAATCACGATTTATTATCTTTGTAATGCTGCGCTTATACTTGTATGTGTCTGCATGGGAGATATATGCAAGCCATCCTTCAAAACGTTCTATTACTTTTTCTCGCTCGATTAGATTCTGTTCATATAATCGCTTCATTTCTTTTAACTTGCCATGAAATTTTCTGATGTTTTTCTTTCGTATCAATTTATGATAACAAAAAATACGAAAACCAAGAAAAAGAATGCCAAAATGCAATTTGATTATCTTTGATTTATCTGGATGCAACTCTAATAACAGTTTTTTGTTCAGAAAATAATCAATTTTTTCTCTATATTTTTCCAATACTTCTTTTGAACTATCCAAAATTACAAAATCATCAACATACCTAATGTAATATTTCACTTTTAATACATGTTTGATAAATTTGTCAAGTTCATTGAGGTATACATTTGCAAGAAATTGCGAAGTAAGATTGCCAAGTGGCATGCCTTTGCCATTTTCTGATGTGTTATGATTCGAAAGGATAATCTCAATGAGTTGTAAAATCTTTTCATCTTTTATACTCTTCTTAATGATTGATATAAGAATAACATGGTCAACTGTATCAAAATAATGCTTGATGTCAGCTTTGAGGATATATGCAATTCTTTTGTTATTCTTTGATATTTTTCTTTTGAAATAATCAAATCGCTCAATTGCTTTGAATGCTCCTTTGCCTATTCTGTTTGCATAATTGTCAAAGATAAACTTTTTATCAAATAACGGTTCAATAATATTGCATAAAGCATGATGCACAACTCGATCTCTAAAATCAGATTTGCTAATTTTACGTGTTTTTGGATCGCGAATAATAAAAGTCTCTAATGGTCTTGGTTTGTAAGTTTGAAGAAGTAATTCCTTTCTTAGTCTTACTAAATTAAGTTTAAGATGGTGTTCAAATTCAATAAC
>JACRKF010000023.1 GCA_016219865.1 Candidatus Woesearchaeota archaeon
CGCTCCGCTCACTCAGGAAAAGATTAAAGAGGAATATGAATAATGGAACAAAAAAAAGATAAGAAAATTAAGACAGCTGAAAAAGAAACAGCAGCAATAAAACTACCTCTTTTCACCCTAAAAGATTTAGCAACACCTGCAAAAATAAATTGGTGTCCTGGTTGTGGAGATTTTGGTATTCTGATGGGGTTAAAGAATGCAATTGTTGAACTAGGCATACCCCAGCATGAACTCTTTTTGATTTCAGGCATTGGTTGTTCAAGTAAAACACCCTATTGGGTAAAATTATATGGATATAATGGCTTGCATGGCAGAGCTTTGCCTTTTGCAACAGGATTAAAGTTAGCAAATCACAAATTAACTGTTATTGTTGTTGGCGGCGATGGCGATGGTTATGCTGAAGGCGGTAATCATTTCATGCATTCATGCAGAAGAAATATAAATATGACTTATATTGTCTTCAATAATCAAGTCTATGGATTAACAACTGGGCAAGTTTCGCCAACAAGTGAAAAAGGATTCAGGACAAAAGCAACACCAGATCCTGTTATTGAAGAACCTATACATCCAATAGCGCTTGCAATTGCTTCTGGGGCAACATATGTTGCAAGAGGTTTTGCAGGAGATATGCAACATCTGAAAAAACTAATCATGGATGCAGTTAGCCATAAGGGATTTGCATTCATTGATGTTTTACAACCATGTATTACTTTTAATCACTTAAACACTTTTGATTACTTTAAACAACGAGTCTATAAATTAGAAGATGAACAATTTGATGCAAGCAATAAGATAAAAGCATTTGAAAAAGCACAAGAATGGGGAAATAAGATTCCAATCGGTGTTTTCTACAAAGAAAGCAAAGCAACATATGAAGAACAAGTTCCAGCTTTGCAAAAGCAAGTTTTAGTGAAGCAATCTCTTGATGTTAAAACGCAGATGGAAAATGTTATGAAAGATTTTATGTAGAGAATTTTGCAATTTTTGCAAAATTCTCTCTGGGTAGTAATGTCTCAATTTAGTATATAGATTAAAAGATAGATTTCTAACTATAATAATCTTTATATATCTTCAACTAACTTGATTTTTTATTATTTAGTCTTAATTAATTTTAATCTTAAAAAAAGGGTGATTATTAGATGGAAAATGCAGCAACTTCTCAACATAGAAATATGAAGATTACACAAATAAAAAAACGCAATGGTGTTATTGTTGCATTTGATGAGAGCAAGATAACTCAAGCAATTTTCAATGCTGCGCAGTCAGTAGGTGGAACTAATCTTGAGATTGCAAAACAGCTTACAGATAATGTCATAGAATTGCTTAATCTTAAGTCTTTTGAAAATAACACCCCTTCTATTGAAGAAGTCCAAGATACTGTTGAAACAGTTTTAATTAAAATGGGACATGCAAAGACAGCTAAAGCATATATTCTTTATAGAAATGAAAAGAAACAGCTCAGAGAAGAGCAGGGTAAGGTTTTCCAAGAATCTCAGCCAATAGAAAGCAAAGAGCGTGTAATTGCTGAAGAAGATGATCCTTATGAATTAATGTTTGCGCATAAAACAAAGATCCTCAAATTAATCTCATCTGAAGTTCTTGGTAAATATAAAGAATTATTGTTTATGTTAAGAACAATGCAAAAACAAGGAATTTTGCCTGTGCATGAAAACTACCTTAGTGATAATCTTTTAGCTAAAGATATTTATTTGCGAAAGTATTATGTAAAAGATCTTGATGGAAAATCAATTGAAACAAAACCAGAAGATGTATTTGCAAGAATTGCTGCATTCTTGGCTACTGTTGAAGATTCTGAAGAAAACAGAAAAGAATATGCAATCAAATTTTATAATCATCTTTATCATGGTCATTATTTGCCAGGTGGAAGAGTAATCACAGGCGCAGGAGATTTATATCGATTAAAAACATTGGCAAATTGTTTTGTATCTATGATAGATGGAGATAATATAGAATCAATCTATAAAACCGCATACGAATGCGCAAGAACATATTCTTATGGCGGCGGTATTGGTGTAGACATCTCATCATTGCGTCCAAGAAATTCTATTGTTCATAATGCATCAGATTTTTCAACAGGGAGTGTTTCTTTTATGGAGTTATTCTCATTGACAACTGGATTGATTGGACAATCAGGAAGAAGAGGAGCACTGATGTTAACATTAGATGTAAAGCATCCTGATGTTCTTGATTTTATCAATATAAAACAAATACCTAATTGGGTAACTCGTCAAATAGTAGATCAATGCAATTGGTCTGGACAGTTTAATAAATCACAATTGCAAGAAGTAGAAAAACAAGTCAGAGAAAATACTCAAGTTAGATTTGCTAATATTAGTTTAAAAATGAGTGATGAATTCATGCAGGCTGTTGATGAACAGTTTCATAATAATGTAAATACTATTTGTGTTTACAAAAGGCTTCATAATGATACTCCATTAAAAACAAAACAAAGTGAGATTCATTATTCTATCGGAATACCTTCGAAGGATATAAGTAATTATCAATTATTATTTGCATCAGCAGATATGACTGAGGTAAATGGTTTTTTACAAAATTATGGTGTTTCACTTAATGAAGAAGAATTAAAAAACCAAACTAAAAGAAACATTTTTGGTGATTATATATTAAATATTAATCAAACAGAAGCTCTTGCTTTACATTATGCTGGAGATTTCATGCTTTATTTTAATTCTGATCAAACAGGAGAGATTAAACGGTTAATAAAAGCAAAAGAATCTTGGAATCAATTTGTTGCAAGCAATTATAAGACTGCAGAACCAGGATTAATGTTCTGGTCAACAATGACAAAATATTCTCCAACAAATTATATTGGAAGACCAATCATCTCTACAAATCCATGCGGTGAAATCCCATTGCAAGATGGCGGAGCTTGTAACTTAGGAAGTTTGAACCTTTCTCGTTTTGTAAACAATGGATACACAGAGAAAGCTGCAATTGACTGGGATTTATTGAAAATAACAATTCATGATTTTATCAGAATGTTAGATAATACAATCACTTGGAATGAACAACTTAATCCTCTGGAAAAACAGCGAGTTGCTGCTAATGAAACAAGAAGACTTGGATTAGGTGTTATGGGTATAGCTGATATGTTTAATCAGTTAGGCATAGGTTATGATAGCGATGAAGGAATTGCATTAATAAAAATGATTATGGAATTTATAGCAAATGAAGCTTACAGAGCATCAGCTTTATTAGCTAAAGAAAAATCACCTGCATCATTATGGAATTATGAGCAATATTCACAGAATCCATTCTATAAAGAAATTATTTCTGATGATGTAAAACAATTAGTAAAAATAAATGGATTAAGAAACATAGCATTATTATCAATCGCGCCAACTGGGACAATATCAAATGCAGTGCTTGGTTTTGTTGATCCACAAAATAAACATTATGTAGGTGTAAGTTCTGGTGTTGAACCTATATTTGCTTTATATTACAGAAGAAGATCAGAAACATTAAATAAAGAAGAAAGCAGTAAATTTTATACAGTATATCATCCAACTGTGCAAGCATATGTTGATATGATGAAACTTCAAGATCATGTTCAGAATCTTGAAGATCTTGATGAAATGCGCACAATTTTGCCAGCGTTCTTTTTTAGAACATCTCATTTTATTGACCCAATGAAACGTGTTCAGATACAAGGGGTTTGTCAAAAATATATAGATCATAGTATTTCTTCAACAGTAAATTTGCCAGAGAGTATTGCACCAGAAACAGTATCGCAAATCTATTTTGAAGCATGGAAAAAAGGTTTAAAAGGAATTACTATTTACAGAGATGGAAGCAGATATCCTATATTAAGCGTTGCAACACAACAATCAGAATTCCAGAAAATAAAAGCAAAAACATACAAGATTATTTTAGAAAATGCTGAAATTACAGTAAAAGGTGATGAGGTATTTACTGCAGATGATGGCAGGATTACAACAGCTTTTCATGCAATGGAGAACAATGGCAATAATGCTAGTCTGCAAATATTAGAGCTAGATTCAGTTACAATGAATCCAATTACTGTAACAATGCATACAACAGAAGTTTCAGAAAAAGAAGGCGTATGCAAGATTGAACTAAAAGATGGCAAGGTTATCAAAACTTGTGAAGAGTAAGGAGAATTTTGCAAAGTTATCTATGCAATCTTTGATTAAAGGAATATAACAATGGAACAAATATATAATCTTCAAATGCGTGGAAAAATATTATTTTATATTGCTGCATTTATATGTTTCATTAGTTTAATAGGGATTCCTGTTGGAATTCTATTTATTATTATGGCTTATCGGGCAAAGATTGTTATTTTAGACGATGCTGTTGTTTATACTATGTTGTTTACAAAAACTATTTGTTATAAAGATATTACAAAAATCATGTTGGCAAAACCAGTTAGTCCGCGGCTGTATATGGGAAATGCTGCGCCAGGTGTATTTATTAATGTGGTTACTGTAGTTCCATTGATTATTGAGTCTAAAGATAAAAAAATAAAGTTCTCAGCTAATTTCTTTGACAATTCTGAAGAAGTTGTTTCAATCATCTTAAAGAAAACAAAATTAAAACTTGAAACCCGTACGTAATAAGTCTGTAGTTATTACATACAAGAATAGTAAAAATTTATAAAGAGTTGAATAAATTAATTATTAATTATCAGAATAATTTTAAATTGTTGAAAAAGAGGTGTATTTATGAGAAAGATTACATTATTGATGATTTTATTAATTCTATCGAGTTTTTTGTTTGTTATTTCTTGCAGTAAAGAAGATTCATCTGAAACTAAAGTTGATAAAGAAGATTCAATTGATGATGACATTGCAGAAATTGAAGATGATATTGCAGAAGATGAAAGTGCAGCAGAAAACAATATTGTGGAAACAAAATCACCAACTAATGCAAAAGATTCTTCAGCGGAAATTGAATTTATTGATGCAAATTACAAAGGTCCATTTCCAGCTCCAGAAGGAATTGTTTTAGTAGGGCTTTATGGAAAAGATATTTACAAGTCGCCTACAGGAAATGGAATGTATCGCTTTAATCTTCAAACAGCATGGCAAAAACATATTTCTTGCTTAGATGATACTAGAACAATAATGGGCAGCAAAGGTAAGAATTGGGAGATTGGATTTGCTAATGGATATAATGTTGGAAGAAATGATCGTGAAGCAATTCCTCAATTAGCATATAATGATTATCCTCAAGGTGTAGATGCTGGAAATAAATTATACGATGAAGGATACAAACTAGGTTATGAAAGAGGATATGATCTATCATCTTATTGGGGAGCGCAATATAGTTGTCCAGGACATGATGTAGATTTATCAGATTATGATTCAGATGGCTGGATGAAACTTTCTGAGATTGAAGATATGCCTGGAATTAAAACAATTTATATTCCGCCAACTCCTTATTCAGGCATGGGATATAGTTCACAAACAGCTTTAGGTTCAGATAGCAAATCGTTTTTGTTTGATACAATTGATAAAGAACGCATGGTTGAAAAAACTAAATTAAATAATGGAAAGCAAGCTCTTAATATTGATCGTATTGACTTTCTAGATACAGAGCAAGATGCAACTGAACAAAAGATGACTGAACTGCAGATAGCAGAAGAGATATATAAGATGTCAGCTAATCAAATAGTAAAGTATGGTCCATTATGTAAACTTAGTGATCCTAAATATGAGACTAAGACTTATGGTAAGAATACTTTTGTTCAACTCACATTTATGCAGATGTGTACTGCTGGAAGCGCTTCAGGTGAACCTAATTGGAACATTCATGCTTATGCTTTTATGAAAAGCAGTGATAATAAAAGAATCTTAACATTCTTTTTCCATGTGCCTTTTAGTCTAAAGAAAAAAGGTGTTGATGAACTTGATTCAACAAAAGCACCTGGTGTTGACTTTATTTCGCAATTCCTTGAAAAAGTGGATTATCAATAGAGAAAATACTAATTTGAATCAAAACATTTTTAATCTAATAATAATTCCTCTTTTCTAAAAAGGGAAATTTATTATGGTAACAAAACTGCGCGCGCCAATTATTGTTGAAGGTGACAGTGATAAAACTAAACTTGGTCTAATTCATATCTATACTGGCGATGGCAAGGGTAAAACAACTGCTTCTTTAGGGCTGGCATTGCGCGCTTTAGGTTGTGGATACAGAGTATATATGATACAATTTCTTAAATCAGGCAATACTGGCGAGTTGCATGCAATGGAGAAATTCACAGGTAATTTTGTAATTGAACAATTTGGCAGTGATGCAATCAAGGAAAGACAGCAAAAACTGCAAACATTCACTGAGAATATTGATACATTTCGGTTTAACGCAGATGAAATTGAGCGAGAAGCTTGCAGATTAGGATTAGAAAAAGCTTTTTCTATTATTCAATCAAAAGAATATGAGATGGTTATTCTAGATGAAATTAATTGCGTATTAGACAAAGGTTTGATAACACTTGAAGAAGTTAAAAAATTATTTGATGCTCATGGTACAACAGAATTAGTATTAACTGGAAGAGATGTGCCAAAGCAATTGTTTGAGCATGCAGATTATATTTCTGTCATCTCTAGAGAAAAACATCCATGGCAAAAAGGAATAAAAGCAAGAAGAGGAGTTGAGTATTAGTATGGCATTAAAAGTACTCAAGCGGGATGGAAGACAAGTTGATTTTGATCAGCAGAAGATAGTGGAAGCTATTTTTGCAGCTGCGCATTCTGTTGGCGGCAATGATAAGGCATTATCAGAGCAACTGGCAGAAAAAGTAAAAACATCAGTTTATGAGAGATTCACAACAACAAATCCAACTGTTGAGGATATCCAAGATACAATTGAACGTATTCTCCTTGAAGAGCATCATCTAAATACTGCAAAAGCATTTATTCTTTATAGAGAAAAAAAAGCAAAATTACGGAATTTAAAACATGCAATCCTTGGAAAAATGGTTGATAAAAGAATCTCATTGAATGCATTGAAGATATTAAAAGAACGTTATCTAAGAAAAGATGATAATGGTGTAATTATTGAAACTCCAGAGATGTTATTTAGAAGAGTTGCAAAAACAATTGCGCAAGCTGATAAATTATACGAAGTCGAACGCGCAGATTATAAAAAAATAGAAGAGCTATTTTTCCAATCAATGATGAGTTTTAATTTTGTTCCTAGCACGCCAATCTTAATGAATGCAGGCACAAAACTGCAGAACTTACATGCATCATATGTTCTTCCAGTAGAAGATAATTTAGATTGCATTTACAATTCATTAAAAACATCAGCGATGATACATCAATCAGCTGGAGGCACTGGATTCTCATTCTCAAGATTGCGTCCAAAAGATGATTATATTAGCACAACGCAAGGATTTTCTTCCGGACCTATCTCATTTTTGCAGCTCTATGACAAATCTACTGAAATAATGAAAAAAGGTGGAAAAAGAAGAGGAGCAAACATGGCAATATTGCGTGTTGATCATCCTGATATTCTTGAATTTATCACTTCAAAAGAAGATCCAAAATCACTTGCAAATTTTAATATTTCTGTAGGCATCACAAAAGATTTTATGGATGCAGTTGAAAAAGATAAACTCTATAATCTTATTAATCCAAGAACAAAAGAAGTTGTTAGAAAACTGCCAGCAAGAGAAGTATTTGATCTTCTTGCAACAATGGCATGGCGCAATGGAGAGCCTGGTGTTATTTTTATAGATAAGATCAATGATAAGAATGTTTTGCCAGAACTTGGTGAAATTGAAGCAACATCTCCATGCGCAGAAGCATTGCTTTATCCTTATGAAGCTATTAGTTTAGCAGCAATAAATCTTGCAAATATGGTTAAGGATAAGAAAGTTGATTATGATAAACTTCGAGAAACATGCGCGCTTGTTGTGCATTTCTTAGATAACTGCATTGATCTAACAAAATATCCAACAAAAGAGACTGAAGAAGCAACAATAGCAAATAGAAAGATTGGTGTTGGTATAATGGGATTTGCTGATATGTTATTTCAATTGCAAATTCCTTATGACAGTGATTCTGGATTAGAAATTGCAGAAACTATAATGAAATTTATTAATGAAGAAACAAAAAAAGCATCAGCTGATCTTGCTAAAGAAAGAGGAGCTTTTCCAAACTTTAAGAAAAGCATTTACGCTGAAAAGTATGCAGAAAAAGGAATCAAACTGCGAAATGCAACAACAACTGCAATTGCGCCAACAGGAGCTACAAGCATGATTGCAGATGTTTCTTCAGGAATTGAGCCTAATTTTGCAATTTCTTTTATCAAACGTGTTTTAGATGGAGAAGATTTTCTTTATGTCAACAAATATTTTGAACAAATTGCGCAAGAACGTGAGTTTTACAACGAAGCATTAATGAAGTCAATTGCGAATAAAGTCAGTTTAAAAGAATTCCTTGAGATTCCAAGAGATATAAGAAAAGTGTTTGTTACATCTCATGAAATATCTCCTGATTATCATGTCAAAATGCAGGCAATATTCCAGAAGCATTGTGATAATGGTGTTTCTAAAAGCGTCAATTTAAAATATACTTCTCATAAAGAAGATGTTACAGATATCTATAAACTTGCATATAAACTTGGCTGCAAAGGAATTACAGTTTACAGACATAATTCAAGAGCAGAACAAGTGCTGACGCTGGAAAGGTAGGCTTGTTGATGAATGTTTTGAAGTGTCCGAAAAAATCGGACAACTGAAATTAATGAAATTATTCTGCAATATAATTTTATTGAAAAGCATACAACTATTGAATCAACTACCTTATGCATGATGTATAAGATTAGAAATATGGTTCAATAGATTGTTAGTATTGATTAGATTAAATATTAAAATTTAAAAGGTATAAAGGGTAAAGTTATACTGGGTATAACTCCACTCTACCCTCTCCTTAAACATTATATTATTATGAAGTCAAGACTAATATATAAACTTTTTGCCTTACTTTTCAGTGAATTTTATGTCATTAAATAAATCATCTAAATATATAATCTTATCCGCCGTAATCTTAATTTCTTTTGATAGACTATTTCTAAAAGAAGCAACCCATATTTTTATTCCTGCATCTTTTGCGCATTCAATAGCATCTTTAAAATCTTCATCACCACTAACTATAATACATATATTACATGTTTTTTGCAGTGCATGGCGTAATATATCTGTTGCTAATGAAATATCTACTCCTTTTTGGATTTGTCTTTCATGAGTTGTAGAGCAATTAGGACATACCATTTTTCTATTTTTTAGTATTTTTGTTCTGATTTGTATTCCTTTTTCCTGTAATGCTTGTATAAAATTCTTCTTTTTTACAGGTATCTGCTCAGGAACACCACTATTAAAACTACTGATTTCTCATCCATTTTTAGCAAAATATACCATCTTTATATAAAGTTTTCTAAGAAAAAAATACCTTTATATACCATTACTTTTTCTATTAACGATATGTCAATTACTGCAATGCAGCGTTTTAAGCTGCGAAAGATAATCAAGGAGTTAGAAACATATAGAGGAAGGCATACTGAATTAGTTACTGTGTACATTCCCAAAGATTATGATCTCAACAAGATAATTAATCATCTTTCGCAAGAAGTAGGAACTGCTTCTAATATAAAATCCACAGCAACAAGAAAGAATGTAACTGATGCATTAGAAAAAATGATTCAGCATCTGCGTCTTTACAAAAGAACAGCTGAAAATGGATTAATGGTTTTCTCAGGAAATGTTTCAGAAAGAGAAGGACAAAGCGATGTTAAAGTTTGGAGCATTGAACCTCCTGTGCCATTAAATCAGCGATTATATCGATGTGATAAAGAATTTGTATTAGATGTGCTTCGTGATATGTGCGAGGAAAAAGAGGTTTATGCTTTTGTTGTGCTTGACAAACGAGATGCTCATCTCGCTTTGTTGAGAGGAAAAACAATTGTGCCTGTTGCAAAAACACATTCAGAAGTTCCAGGTAAAATGCGAGCTGGTGGACAATCATCAGTAAGATTTGAAAGAAACAGGGAACTTGCGCTCAAAGACCATCTCAAAAAAGTAGGAGATTATATGAAAGATAATTTCTTGCCAATGATTGGGCAGATAAAAGGCATTATTGTTGGCGGTCCTGGACAAACAAAGTATGAGTTCGTTGAAGGAGATTATATCACTGATCAAGTTCGCAGAAAGGTTATAGCAATTAAAGATATAGGTTATACTGAAGAAGTAGGTCTGCAAGAATTGCTTGATAGAAGTGATGATGTTTTAGCGCAAGAAGAAGTTGCAGACGAAAAAAGGATAATGAACAAATTCTTTTTATTGCTTTCAACAAAACCAAATATGGTATGTTATGGTGAGGCAGATGCAGCAAAATTTCTAGACATGGGTGTTGTTGATACATTGCTTTTATCTGAATCTTTGCCAGATGAAACAATCACAAAATTTGAAGAAAAAGCGCAGCAGTTTAATTCAATTGTTAAGATAATATCAACAGAAACAAGAGAAGGAGTGCAACTGCGAGATATTGGAAAAGCTGCTGCTATCTTGCGGTATGAAGTGCATCAGGAGTAATATACCTTTTTTCTTTGCGCAGAGATTACAATGAAACCTAACTTATTGGATAAAAATTGGGAAAAAAGCGAAACCACCAACCAAATACTACTATTTAGTAATTAACAGCTAAAGCTTTATAAATAACGTCCTCATAACAACCTGAAAACTTCAATTTAATGGAGATGTGATTAACAATGGCAGAAAACTATGCAATGAGTCAAGTAATTCCTGTACGAAGATTTAAACCAATTCCTGTACGAAGATTTAAACCATTTGAAGGTCAAAATAGATTAAGGATGCAAGAACTTTTGACAGGAAAAAATCCAAAAACAGGTAAGCAAACTGATGTTCCAAGAGAATTAATCACGCCTGCGCAATTATTTGAACAAAGATTAACTGGAGAAAGTGGCGATAAAGCTTATTTAAGAGCTAATTTATGTTGATACACGTGTTTGTGTAGTTCCTAATCCGGATGCAAATGAGATCAAATTTACTCACGGTCATCCAGTAATGGATGCTTTAAATGAAAAAACAAAATTAGTTAATGGAACAATTCTTGTTTCCAGCGAACAATATCATGCTATTGATGGATTAGTTCTGGTTGAGAGTGAACTTGTAGAGTTTAGAAATAATAATTATGCTCTGCCTACAAAAAGAGAAGAAGTCTGGGAATTTTTTGCAAGAGGAAATACAAACCTTACACAAAAATATAAAACTGATGTTTGCGATTCATTAAATCTAACATTTAATTCAGTGATGGGTCTCTATATGCCTATGACATTTACTAAAGGAATGCGGTTTTTGTGTGTCGGCTCTGTTGACGACAACGATAGGTCTGATGCCTATGGCAACTACAATCTCGTCTACAACTGTGGTCGTCTGGTTGGGGTAGCGCCGGAGGCGCCAGTGTTAATTAGTGCGTGCGAAGCGCCACGCGAAAATGGGGCAGTTCCAGACCTTGAAAAGCTGTTATGAGCAGATTAGCAACTACTGGTTTACAAGGCAGAATGTTAGATTTAGTACTTTCTGAGCAACAGAAGAGAAAATATATATCTTGGAATGAATTTGAACGAAATAAAGAGTTTACATTATAATTCAATTCCTCACTTCAAACAATTCTCCAATCTTTCTATATAATGTTTGATTGAATACTAATCTTTGATGTCCAACTCCTTTAATACCATAAGCAGATTCAATTTCAATATTTCTTGCTCCCTCTAAAATAGAACTGCTATAAGGAATTATGATTAAATCAGTTTTACTATAAAGATTAATTATCTTTGCTAATGTCTCATCTGTGTCTTTTTTTGCTAGTTCAAGTAGAAAAGCGCTGCCATAACGTAATTCTTCTACACATTTTCCACCCATGCCAAAGAGTTGGATAACTTTCATTGCAAATTCATGTTCAACCATTCTTGTTCTATGTTCAATATTTACAGCTGCAGTTGCTAATAATGTGCCAAAATGCGGCGCGCCAAGTGTAACTACATTATCAATTGATGATTTATCTTCTTGCAATACTTTTCGTGCTTGTACTCCACCCATACTATATCCAAGTAATGAAACTTGTTGGTAGCCTGAGTTTCTTTTAATATAATCAATATCTTCTGCTAATCTTTCTGCATTTAATGAAATTCCATCATGCACTGGTAAATCAACAACAAATGTTTTACCTGTATGTCCATTGCTTCCAAAATATCTCTCAACACGTTCTAAGCATTCTCTTTTCTGCATAAACCCTGGAAGAATTAACAATGGATTTGTTTCATCTTCTGTTTTTCTATCAACTATACCATCATAAAGTTTATGACGTAGATTTTCAGGAGTGCCAATTCTATTACCTGAAACCATTCTTTTTCCAAAACCATAAACATTATGCGTTAAACTTGGTAGTTCCTTTGCAATATGTGGAAGTGCTAATGTAATCTGAAGCAAAGTTTGTTTTAAGATTACGTATTCTTCTTGTAATAGAGTTTGCATAAATAAATTACTAGAATAACTATATATAAAAAGTTAATGAATTATTTTTTCTGTTTGCCGCTAATATGCAGTCTAAAATTATCATCTTGTTCAACTTTCAGTGATTCTAGATTATTAATAACAAGATCATTTCCAGATAATAAGTATGATATATCTAAATCATATATATCCATTCTATCAATTAAATCAAACTCAATTATCTTATCTGGCACTTTTCCTGATTTATGCGGATCATTCATAGAGAATAAACTAATAAAACAAGGATGTTTTGTGTCTTCTTGATTGATTCTTTTCTTTCTTCCGATAATTGCAGATTTTGTTTTGTATTCCATTTTTACTCACTTCGTTCGTAAAAATGAGATAACATAAGACTTTAAATATTTTCTTGTTTTTAAGAGAATTTTGCAAAAATAGCAATTTTTGCAAAATTCTCCTCAGCAGGCAATCCGGACAATAGGGAATTAATAACATAAAGAACTTTGCAAAGAATTTTGCAAAATTCTCTAAAGAAGCTAAAACACTTCTTTCTTAAACAACAGATGATCTAATGACCATTTTCTAGCGCCAAATGCTGTTAGCACTAAAAATGCTGCAAGATACATTACTGCTAATTCTCCACCTGTTGCAAGTGGATTTATTCCTAAATGAACCTTAATAAATGCGCTTGCCATAATCACAATTCCACCAAATGCAGCTAATCTTGTTAAGAATCCAAAGATAACAGCTAATCCAACTAAGAATTCTACTGTTCCAACAAATCCCATTAAGCCAACAAATCCCATAGCTTGTTTTGCTCCAAACCATCCAAATAGTTTTTGAGCTCCATGCATAAAAAACATTGCTCCTATTAAAAATCTAAATAGCATGTATAATACATTTCCTAACATACCATCTATATATTTTCTTAAACATTCCATAATTTCACCCTTAAATTTTTAATTATATGATATTATTTATAATTTATAGAATAATAATTCTAATTAATAAGGTTTTCGGATTTTATAACAACATTTTATAACAAACATCTGGAACTTGCATTGAAGTATTACCGCTAACTACTGTTTGCAAATATTCTAAAAATTCTTGAACTAAATCACGAGCATATACAATTTTTGCAATCTTTCCATGACCTATCTCAACTAGTTTTCCTGCTCTATCAACATTAAACTTAGCAGTTGAAATAACTCCAGCTAATCTATCATCAATAATTGCAGGTCCTCCACTTGCTCCAGGTTCAACATAAATATTTGTTGCAAATAAATCTTTAAAATAATTTTGACTATCAATTCTAACTAATGAAACAGAAGCTTGCATTACTCTTCCGCGTGACATCAAAGGAGAATCTTTAGAAAATCCATATATTGAAACAAAATCACCTGTTCTAATTGGTTCATAATACATATCAAATGAATTTACTCTTTGTACGCCATTTCTAGTTACAGCTTTAATCAAGGCAATATCATGTTCCACATCAATTGCATAATATCGAATATCTAGTGGATAGACTGTTCTTTTTTTTTCAAGTCTTTTCCTGATAAAATAGTTCTGACCAACTTTTTTTAATTCTTGTTCAGGATTTGATAAGAATGATAAATTTCTGCTCTCGACATATTTCTTTACAATATCTAATTCATTTCTAATGCAATGCGCAGCTGTTAATATCCATCCATCTGTTGTCAATAATAATCCTGTACCACTGCTATTATTAAAATTAACTTCAACTAAATTCTCAAGCACAAGATTAGCAGCGGATTCTTTTCTAGGTGTTTGACCAGGTGAGAAAATAAACCCTAGATTTTCTACAGTATTCTGTAATTGCATTGAAACAATACTTCTATAATGAACATATTGCAAATTAGGGATACTATACTTTGGAACTTTTATTTCATCTGGTTGTTGTGCTGCCATATTGTTTAAGAAAAAGAGCCAGTATATAAAACTTAGTATATTTACTACTCCAAAGATATTAAAACACTAATTTTATATAGTGAAGCAGATTTACCCATACTATGCGTGAAGTAACTGATACTAAATTAGAGAAATACTTTGATGTAACAAAACGAGCATTAAACAAAGTAAAAATAGCTCAAGAAAAAAGGATTAATTGGAAAGCTTCTGCTGAGGATTTTCTAGATATGGCAACTCGCTATTATCAAGATGCTGAGCATTTTAAGAAAAAAGGCGATATTGTCACAGCATTTGCTGCATTAAACTATGCGCATGGCTGGTTAGATGCAGGTGCTAGACTTGGATTATTTGATGTAGATCATGATAATGAATTGTTTACAGTAAATTGATCAAATTATTTACTTCAGCAATAAATTTAAGATAATATGAGCAGCATTGGAATCGAACAAACTTTTTATTAAAAAGTTTGATCAAAAACATCCTAAGTACGGCATTCGCTTTGCTCAGCCGTACAACGAACTGCGTTCCTACTGCTGATATCACATGGCAATGAGCAGCACGGGATTCGAACCCGCAACCTTCCGGTTTCTTCGAAAAAACTTAAGAGCCGGATGCTCTAACCAGGTTGAGCTAGCTGCCCATAATTTGGAAGATTAATCCAATCCTTTTTTAAGGTTGCGGTTGATTAATGGTATTGGAGATATTAATGCATAACTATTTATACAAAAAGGATTATCATAATAAACATGGATATCTTACAAATAAACTCAAATAATAACAAAAATCAATATGATAAACAGTTGATTAATCTCATCGAGAAAAGAATTCGGAAGAATCTTCGATCAAAGGATATTTTAAAGAAAGATCAAACTATTTATGTAATTGATCCGTTGACAATGTTTTTCTTAGAGAGAATTGTAACACTTCCAGTAAACATTGTCAGACTTTCCAAAAAAGAACTAAATATTAAAGAATATAATTACACAATTTTTACAAACAAAGAAGTTAAACTATTCAGAAAAAAGATGAAGAAAAACGAAATCTTGTTCCTCCCGCTTTTATTAGATGATTATTGCGCACTATTTCTGCAATCGCATTTTGCAGACCAACAAATAAAAAAACAAGCTCTGCATTCATTATTTGAAACAATTACTTATGAAGAAATAAAAGTTATAGCTGAGAAATTCAAGCTAAAAGTTCCTTTCAACAGAAAAGATGATCTTTATCAATTATTGGATGCTTTAGAAGCAAAATTCAATGGTACAAAGCATGCATTGTATAATTCGTTGCAGTTTTATAATAAAAATTTGATTTAGTCGTAGTTTCTTCTCTCCGTATTGCAGAGCTTAGTATTTCCTGAATGAGCGAAGCGAATTCGGAAATACTAAATCTTTATATATCTCTTCATCTCAGAGCAAACTATGAGCCTATTTGGAAAGTTAGCATTTTGGAAGAAAAAAGATGATGATGCAAGATTAGGTATAGATACAAAAGGAGATTTTGCAGCATTAAACCTTAATGATCCGCAATTAGGTAATGACTTGGGATTAAATAATGATCCAAACCTTAGTAATAATACTAATCTTGGTTTGGATTTAGATAATCAGCAACAGTCATTCAAACAATTTGGTTCGCAGAATTATTCACCAAAAAATCCAGGCACAGGCGCAGCTGTTGTGCGGCAAGTTGAACAATCACCTTTTCAGCAGCAGCAAGTTTCACAACATCAGATGTTATACAATAAAGATGTAGAATTATTATATGCAAAGATTGATGCAATTAGAGCAAATATTGAGTCAATTAATCAGCGTTTATCAAATATTGAAAGAATTCTGCAAGGGCAGCAAACTCAGTCACAGATTGATAGAAGAAGAGTTTATTAAAGAGAATTTTGTGGTAAAAGCCATAATTGTTTTGCAATTAATTTACCTGCAAAATTCTCCAGATAAAGTTCTATCAAGTTGTTCTGCTTCTGTACGGTGAATAATTTCCTTTTGCTTTCTGAGATGTCTTTTCTTCTGCAAGAAGTTGATATTTGCTGCTTGCATCATAGCCGCAATTATCGCAGATAAGATAATATTCTTTTAAGTATTTAACATAATCAATATTAGATGATTTGCATTTAGGACAATTGCTTTTACGTTCCATTTCAGTTCTTATCATAAACCTGCTATAAAAATATTCTTATTTATATTAATCCCCAGAAAAGTTTATATACAAGATATATCTTATGTATCTTGTGATTAAAAATGAAACACATTATTGAATTAGGAACTATAAGCTCGCGAGGTCAGATTGCTATACCTTCTTCTGTAAGAAATAAACTAGGGTTAAATAAAGGACAGAAAATAATATTTTTCCTAAAAGATAATACTTTATTGATAAGGAAAGTAGATACATCTACCTTTGAAGAAATAACAAGGCCATTACATAAGCTAGCAGAAAAAGCAAACTTCAAAGAGTCTGATGTTCCACATATTCTAGAAAGATTCAGAAAAAGGAAGAATGGATTATGAGGATAACAGTAGATACAAATATTTTAGTTTCTGCAACCTTTTGGTATGGTGATTCTTTTAGAATAATAAAACTAGCTGAGAATAAACAATTAACTTTAGTTCTTTCTGATGAAATACTTGAAGAATATTATGGAGTACTTAATTATGATGAAATAAAACAAAAAATAGAACTAAATAATCTTGAAGCAAAGTTTACTCTTATCAAACTAAGATTATTATCAGAAATAGTAAAAAGCTTGAATAAGATAGATGTTATTAAAGATGATCCTGATGATAATATAATCTTAGAATGTGCAATTTCAGGTAATGTTGATTATATTATCTCACATGATAAACATCTTCTTAATTTAAACAATTATAATAATATTAAGATAATAACAGCAAGAGAATTCTTAAAATTAATAATAATCTACTGCACAGCAACCCCTTTTTTATTCTTCATCTGAAACATTGATTCTTCGATTGTTCGTACAATCCCATCACTACTCATAGTTAAGGTTCCTGAGATTCCTTTTAATCCAGTAATCTTGTAGAGTTCATCTTTTAAAGGTTCTCCTGCATAATTACCTGATCTCATTGCTTGAGCAAGCACCATTACACTGTCATATCCTGTAGCTGAGTACAATGGTTGTTGCGGCAGCTCTTCAAACTTCTGCTTATAATCTTGCAAAAATTGTTTATATTCTGGAGTTTCAGGATTCCATGAACTGAAGTACAATCCTTCTTCAGCTTCTGCAGCATTTTGAAAAAAATACTGGCTCATTACTGTATCAATCGCTAAAAATGTAACATTCAACTGCAATTCTCTTGCTTGCTTTACAATAAATCCAGATTCATCATAGCCAACAAATAATATTGTGTCAATTCCTTTATCTTTAATCTTTAACAATATTGTTCTGAAATCTGTGGTATCTGCAGCATAACCAAAAGCAGCAGATGAATCTCCTCCAAGAGATGCAAACTTCTGAGTAAATGCATCTTTTACAAGCACAGCAAAAGCATCGTTATTAAAGTAAATGATTGCGACATCTTTCTTTTGCAGCTTTTTGTCTGCAAATTCTGCCAATACATAACCAATTCCCTCATCATATACGCCAATTCCAAAGAGAAATTCTCCAGCTGCTGCAATCTCTTCGCTTGTATCCAAGCTGTCAACAATTACTCTTTTCGTTTTATCAGCTTCTGAAGCAATTGACAACAATCCAGAATAGCTTGGGGACAAGATTGCATTTGGATCATTGATTGAAGTTATTTTTTGGAACGCAACAATTGTTTGTTTTGCATCCAACTGATCATCTTCAACAAGCAATCTTATCTGTCGATTATTAATTCCACCGTTCTTATTTAATTTATCAACCGCTAGTTCTACACCATGCAGATTATCTAATCCTAATGATGCAACTTGTCCAGTCATCGGTCCAATCCATGCGAGAGTTATCTGTTCTTGTTCATTCGCTGTTTTCTGCTGAACTACTTTTCCTGTTGCTGTACAGCTTATGATTATTGCAATGGATAGGAAAGCTACCGCTATATTTATTATTTTTTTCATAAAATCACCTTGATTTACAACCCATTGGAACTGCTGAATCTAAGGGGATATCCCATTTTTGATAGATAGTTTGTGAGGGTGTAATTATTAACTGTTGTTTACCATGCTGATAATGAAGCATGCAAAGCCAAATATGTGTAATCCCCTCATTATTTGCTTTTTTGTTTATATCTCTCAACTCTTCAGCAGTTACTCCTAATGCTGCAAATCGCTGCATAAAAAGAGGATATGCAACAGGCAATTGATTAACAACTAATTTTTTATTACCACAACTATCTGCTAAAAGTTTTTGCAATATTATTGGTCCTTTATGATTGCCTACGCCATAGCATGCAATTTGTGCATAACCATTCGGAGCCATATAATCACTAATCTCTTTCAATATCTTTTCCAATATATCTGTTCCGTAAACTCCCGCTGCTGAATGCATGTAATAATTAAATCCATGTGGTGTTGGCTCAAATGGGGGATTTGCAATAATGTAATCAAATGTTTTTCCTGTAACAGGTTTGAAGATTTCTTCAAGATTGCCCTCTTTTATCTCAATACAATCTTCTAATCCATTTTGCAAGATATTATAACCTACAAAAGTTATTGCTCTTGAATTAATTTCTAAACCAGTAACATGTTTTGCATCAAAAAATCTTCCTGCTGCTATTGACAACACTCCACATCCTATACCTATGTCAAGCACTGACGCGTTCTTCATTTTCCGTT
Organism: Candidatus Woesearchaeota archaeon; assembly: GCA_016219865.1. Classification (GTDB taxonomy): domain Archaea; phylum Nanobdellota; class Nanobdellia; order Woesearchaeales; family DSVV01; genus JACRKF01. The sequence continues at coordinate 19,253 of JACRKF010000023.1, forward strand.
CATCTATCTGCTCGATGAAAAATAAGTTTTCAGGATGTAAAGGCATAACTTGATCTCTTTTAGCATATGCTACATGATCAGTAACTATTTTCATTGATTTACTTCTTCCTTTTATTTCAATTATTGTCTTCCTTTTCGTCTTCATTTCTGAAGTTTTGTAATATATTACTTTAATCTCCATCTAGTAGTAATCATTGCAGCAACTATAAAATTATTTGTCGCATCTAAAGATGCGAAAGTTTTATAAACGAGTAATCTATCAATAGCTACCATGTACGAACAACAACTTAAAGATCTTGGATTGACGAGTAATGAGGTAAGGATCTACTTATTGCTTCTCCAGCATGGGATGATGAATCCAGGCAAAATAAGCCAGAAACTTGGCTTGCATCGCGGCTATGTCTATGACGCATTAGAAAGGATGCAGGAGAAAGAAGTAGTAAATACCCTTTTGCAGAATGATAAAAAACATTATCAAGCTACTGCGCCTGAAAATATTGCAGAATTATTGTTATTGAAACTTGAAAATTTTAAAAAGATAGTTCCTTCTCTGCAGAAAATGATCACTTTTGAGAAAGAAGATACCAATGTGCAACTTCATAAAGGAAAAAGAGTCTACAGGATTTTGCTTAAGGATATTATTTCAACTATCAAAAAGAATGAAACAGTTTACCTGATTGGCGTAGATGAAAACATACTGTTGACAGAAGTTGAACCTATCTACTTAAAGCAATATTTTACAATCATCAAGGAAAAAGGAATCAAAGAAAAAGTTATCATCAAGAAAGGCGCAGCAAAAGTTACTGAAAAGAATGTGCAGCACAAGGAGATTGACGCAAAATACATAGGCAATACTGAACAGATTATCTATGGCAATAAAGTTGCATTATTTCTGATTGGTAATCCTTATTATTTGGTTATAATTGAAAATAAGCAAGTTGCTGAAACCTATAGGAAGCAATTTGAGTTATTATGGAGTGTTGCAAAATGATATGCCTAAATATATATAATATTAGCAAAAAATTA
>JACRKF010000024.1 GCA_016219865.1 Candidatus Woesearchaeota archaeon
ACTCTGGGATACACGCGCGCAACAATGGTAAGGACAATGGGCTACAACTCCGAAAGGAGAAGTTAATCCTCTAAACCTTATCTTAGTCCAGATTGAGGATTGTAACTCATCCTCATGACGATGGAATCCGTAGTAATCGGAACTCATCACATTCCAGTGAATATGTCCCTGCTCCTTGCACACACCGCCCGTCAAACCAACCGAGCAGGGTTTTGATAAGACTTAATTTGATTGATTAAGTCGAATCTAAGCTCAGTGAGGTGGGTTAAGTTGTCACAAGGTAGCCGTAGGGTAACCTGCGGCTGGATCACCTCCTTTTTATTTTCATAAGATTCACAAATATCCAGATCCGAGATTATATTTATGGGCCTGTAGCTCAGTCCGGTAGAGCATCGCCCTTGCATAGTATATTTTATTAAAAATAAAATATCACAAAAGAAAGGCGGGGGCCTCGGGTTCAAATCCCGACGGGTCCATCCTATATTAAAGTATAAAAAGAAATGCTTTAATATAAGTTATAAATCAAATATCATAATCATTAAAAAAATAATTCAATAATTAAACACTATCGAATTATTGGTTGAAATAGTTTATATTTATGAAACCATACATAAGTAATTTATATCTTCAAAACTATTAGGTGAATGGTTAGGCTCGATAACTGATGAAGAATGTGACAAGCTGCAGAAAGCTTTGGGTAAACGCATGTCGTTGTTGAACCAGAGATTTTTGAATGTGACTTCACATTAGATCCGAAAGGATGGGGAACGCAGTGAATTGAAACGTCTTAGTAACTGCAGGAAAAGAAATCAATAGAGATGCTGTTAGTAAGAGCGACTGAAGACAGCAGAAGGCAAACTGAATCTGTAGTAGTAATATTATAGAGATGTGGTGTAATGAGACTACCTTTTAAGTCCAAAAATATTATCAAAACTTCTTTGGAAAAAGAGACCTCAGAGGGTGATAGTCCCGTATGAAAAAATGTTTTTGGATTGTGGTTGTATCTCGAGTACTGTCCATCGGATATTGGGCAGGAATTAGGGAGTATCAACTTCCAACTTTAAATATAAGTCGAGTCCGATAGAGAATGAGTACCGTGAGGGAACACTGAAAAGAACCCTTAGCAGGGATTGAAAAAAGCCTGAAACCTAATAGTGATAGTAAGGTAGGGCATTTAGATGTTCTACCGTGCGTTTAGAATAACGTGCCAGGGAGTTTTGGCGTGTGGTAAGGATAATTCTTGAAAAGAAGCATTCTTAGCGAAAGCAAGTATTCCGCAGTTTTTACGAGGGAATGGGTATGAAAATGCCTAATAATCACACGTCATTGACCCGAAGCGGGTCGATCTTATCCGTAGTAAGGTGAAGCGAGGGTAAAACCTTGTGGAGGCCTGAAGATGTGCTATGTGCAAGTGCTTTTCTAACTGCGGATAAGGGGTGAAAAGCCAATCGAGATCCGCGATAGCTGGTTCCTGTCGAAGTTGGCCGCAGTCAAGCTCTAGATGAGATAACTAAGGTGGTAGAGCTACGGATTGAAAATTTAGGACTCGAAAGGGTTCGATTTTCTGTCCAACTCCAAATATCTTAGTATCAGCGATTCTAGAAGACGTGGATACGGGGTAAGCTTGTATCCAGAGAAGGGAACAACCTAGACTTCAGTTAAGGTCCCAAAGTATCGACTAAGTGTTAATGGTTGAAGAGTGTCTATATACAAAAACAGCGAGGAGGTTGGCTTAGAAGCAGCCACCCTATAATAAGTGCGTAACAGCTTACTTGTCAAGTGTATGGGCATCGAAAATGGACGGGGCTAAGTCGATCACCGATACTGAAGACTGTCGTAAGACATGTGGTAGACAGTGCGTACTTGTAGGATAGAAGTATGTAAGAGATTATATATGGACCTGTAAGTAATGAAAATCCTGGCGGTAGTAGGAACGAAGCAGAGTGAGAATCTCTGTCGCTGAAAGGGCAAGGGTTCCTTGACAATGAAAATCAGTCAAGGGTTAGTTGATCCTAACTTAGCTCATAATATGACGCTTTGGAAAGGGAAACTGGTTAATATTCCAGTACTATTAGAGTATGCGTGGTAACACAAGTTAAAATCCAGACGTTTTTGGTTAAACCAACATAAATTTTCTTTTATGTTAACTCAAACAAATCAAGTAAGTACCATTATGGTGAGAACTTGATTAAGTGGGGAATAGTATGCCTTGTGCATATTTGGTCTATATCAGGAGTCCGTGAAAATGGATTTTAAAAAAATCTTTAATAATCATACCCAGAACCAGCACTGGTGCCCCTAGGTGAGAAACCTAAAGTGTGAAGGATAAATCTATTTAAGGGAATTCGGCAAAATGGCCCTGTGGCTTCGGTATAAAGGGTCCCTATGGTTGTGTACTTACGTATGCAATTCGAGGGTTCAAAGGTCAGGGGGGTCCGACTGTTTAACAAAAACGTAGCTTTCTGCTAGACTGTAAAGTTGTGTACAGAAGGTGACGTCTGCCCAGTGCCCGTACTTTAAATTCCTATTCAAGGGAACGAAGAGCGGGTAAACGGCGGGAGTAACTATAACTCTCTTAAGGTAGCGTAATACCTTGTCGTTTGATTGACGACTTGCACGAATGGCGTAACGAGATCCCCACTGTCCCTAGATAGATTCCTCCGAACACTCTTTCCTGGTGCAAAGGCCAGGGATTTCCAGTGGGACGTGAAGACCCCGTGAAACTTTACTGTAGCCTGTAGCTGTGATGTGAGCCTTGTTGTGTAGTGTAGATGGTAGTTTTCAGATCGCAAGATCAAAAAAACAATAATGAAACACCATTCTTCAAGATTTACGTTGCTTACTAATGAATAATTAGGACAACTATAGGTGGACAGTTTGGCTGGGGTGGCACCCTGCTGAAATGATATCAGTAGGGCCCTATGGTTAGCTCAATTCGGTCAGAAATCGAGTGGAGAGTGCAAGGGCAAAAGCTAGCCTGATTGGTTGCTTAATAATATGGTAACCAAAAACGAAAGTTTGGCCTAGCGAACTCCTATACCTTCTTTATGGAGGTTAGTAATGACAAAAAAGTTACTCCGGGGATAAAATAGTTGTCGCGCCCGAGAGCTCATATCGACGGCGCGGCTTGCTACATCGCTGTCGGCTCTTCCTATCCTGGTTGTGCAGAAGCAGCCAAGGGTGGGGGTGTTCACCCATTAAAAGGGATCGTGAGCTGGGTTCAGAACGCTGTGAGGCAGTTTGTTTAATATCTACTGGAAATGTTTGATATCTGAAAGGAAGGATCTTCTAGTACGAGAGGAACGAAGGTTCGGAGCCTCTGGTCTACCAGTTATCTGATAAGGTATGCTGGGCAGCTACGCTCCAAGAGATAAGTACTGAAAGCATCTAAGTACGAAGCTTTCCTTGAAAAGAGATATCATAGTGCACTCATAAAACATGAGTTTGATGGACACGGTGTGTACGTACTAAGGTAACGAGGTATTCAGCATGCGTGACCCAATAGTTCTAATTTTAAATTACTTATGTATGGTTTTTCTTTTTTTCCGGATAGTCTTCGGAGAATCTTCAGATATATTTATTAAGATCTTCATATTATAATTATTAAAATGGGACGTGATTTTAAAAATCTTCAAATATGGCAATTATCTTATCAATTCGTATTAGATTGCTATAAACTAATAAATAAATTAATGTCTTATTACTCTTGTGTAAAGATTTAGGTTATATCTCTCATAATGAATATAATCAAATTATAATTGCTTTAGATAAATTGAAATCATTTCTCTATAAATTTATGCTTTCAGTGCAGAAAGAGATCCTTCAAAATCAGAATAATTATTCTTTAAACAAAGATTTTGTAGTTCAGATATCAAGATAATATTGATTTAGTTTCCAGTAGATATTAAATTATAGATTTAGAACCCAGCTCACGATCCAGTATAGAGTTATGTGAACACCATTTCTGATTATCGATTTTACTCTTTCTTCTTCTCTTCGCATTTTTCATCACATTTATGATTTTCTTGCTCGTGTTTACAAGAGCAAGTCTCAAACGCAAAGTTGGAATTAATTGGCGGAGCACCTTCATAATATCCTTCAAGTTGTTCCATTATCTCTTGATAACTGTCTTTCTTTTCCTTCATAAGCATATGAAATAATTAGGAATATTTATAACTTACTATTATTTATCAGGAGTTATGTCAAAACATTTGAATTGACAAGTAACAATGAGATAAGGCATTTGTTTGAAACAAATGTTTTTGGAATGATAACTATTTGTAAAGAAACTTTGCCTATTATGAGAAAACAAAGAAAAGGTACAATTATTAATATTTCTTCTGCAGTTGGAGTGCTTGCATTGCCATTTTATACTATTTATTGCAGCACTAAATTTGGTGTTGAAGGGTTTTCTGAAGCATTATATTATGAAACTTTGCCATTTGGAATTAAAGTGAAGATTATTGAACCTGGTGCGATTAGAACTGATTTTTTTAGAAATGCAAAAAGCTTATCTGAACATTTAGGGAAAAATAATATTAATCAAGAAATTTATGCTGAATATAATAAATATTTTCCACAATCATTGAAAAGAAAAAAAAGTTTCGAGATTACATCTGCTTTGAAAGTTGCTGCAATAATTTATAAAGCTGCAAATGATAATAGTAAAAAACTAAGATATACGATTGGCATAGATTCAAAAGCTGGAACATTTCTTAGAAAAATATTGCCGCAGTGGTTGTTCTTCAGGTTGTTGAGGATAGCTAAGAAAGAAAAAGTTTCTTAAGTTTCTTTCTTTATTCTATTAAATATATAATCTCGTAAATAGGTTAATGCAATATCCCTTTCATTTATTCTTAGTCTCTCTAGCTGTAGGTTGTTCTTGTTAAAGAATTTCTGAAGCATCATAACATGATCGTATTTAGAAATGTTATCTTCTCTTCTCATTATCCTATAAAATGGGCAGATTCCAACAGGTATAAACCCTTCTTTTAAAGCAAACATTAATCTTGTAGCTGATAATTCTCTTTGCAAGCTAATAATAGCTATTTGTGTTGTTTTCTCATTGCAATTATAGGTAATTGTTTTGAAAAATAGATTCTTTTTCTTAGATTCTCATACTCTGAGTTTGATCCTAATTTAGAATCCCCTTCTTGTAGTTCAATTCCTTCTAATTTAAGTAGACTAAACATATGCTCAGTAAAGTCCTTTGTTTCAGGAATATAATAAATAATATTCTTATGCAGTTCTTTTAATGGAGCAAAATTTTGTTTAAATGCAAGAGTATAATGAGATAATGCATTATCTGCCATAGGAATTGAATAATCATTAGAAACAGCTATTGTTAATGCATTGGAAGTATAACCTAAGTCATAGAATATGTCTTGACTTCCGCTATGATTTGCAATGCAACCAACATAAATAAATGGTGAATTAATAGCTGCAGCTATTTTTTCCAACTCTTTTGTGATTTCTGTTCCATATCTTCTTCTTCTATATTCAGGATCTACAAGTAATCTGCTGATTTCTGTTGATGGATATGTATAAGGAAAGCCATTCAATAATTCTTTTTTGGAATCATATTGATTTCCAATAAAACTAAAAGAACATACCAAACCAAAAGCCATTATTCTTCCACTAAGTTCAATAACTAGTGCTTTTTCTGGTTCTTCTATTATTGTCTTTTCACAATCGTCTATTCTATGATCTAATCCAACTCCTGCATAACATTTAGCATGTAATTCTCTCACTGCGCTAATATCTGATCGTGTTGCTTGACGAATCATTTTAGTTAACTCTCCTTTACTTCAAATAACACAACTGCACACCATTGCCAATCGGCGCAAGCACAGTTTGTATATTTTTATTTTTTTGCGAATATTCCAAGAATCTTCTCTATTGTTGTATTCTTTTTCGATGAAGATAAGTTGTTGCTGTACTTTTTGCGGGAAATGAATTAGTGATTGTTGCATAATTAATGGTTTTTAGAGTGTTTTATAAAAGTTATGATGATTTATTCTAATTTGCTTCATCTTTTTCTTTATCTTTGAAATGGATAAACATTGCAACACCTGCTAAAATACAAATGAGTGATACAATCCATGAATATGCGCCAAACAAAAGTTCGAAGAGCATAAATAGTTTGAATTGCAGTTCAAAGAAAGGCAGTGCTAATGAACCTGCGCCGAAAATTATCAAAAATATACCCAACCCTGTTAGTTTTCCCATGTTTATTGCCTCCGTCTAATTTACATTATTTATATTGTTCATCTCATGTTTTTTTCTTAGTTCATATGAAATTATTGCTGGAATATAAAATGCTATATCAGCAATTACTTTACCAACAATAATTCCAGCTCCTTTCTCTAAAAGATAAATGCTTGCTGCAGTTGCTGCTGGTCTTGTGAGAATTACATCGAAAATCTCTGCCACACTAAACTCAATAAATAAATTCTTGCTGGTGTTTGAAACACCCTTTATTCCATAAGCTTTGGAATTTTTTTTGGCTGTTAAATAATCTTTTTTTATGTCTTTAAAGAACATTGTTCCATAAAAGCCCACTGTAGCGCCAACTGTTGCTCCGTAAGCAACTGCTATATCATTTTCAAAAAATGCATCTGCTAAATATGAACAAACATATGCAGCAGCTGTGCTAACTATTTCAGCAATGCCGTATCTTTTAGTCCATTCAATTAATTTACTCTTACGTTTAGATACTGCACTATCATTAACCAAATCATCAATGGAGTTATTCATAACAAAACCTCATTTTACCAGTGGAAATAATATAACATCTCTTATACTTGTTTGAGCTGTTAAGAGCATAATTAATCTGTCAATACCTAATCCTAATCCGCCTGTTGGCGGCATGCCATGATCAATTGCATAACAAAAATCTTCATCCATCGGATAAACCTCTTTTCCTGTTTCTTCTCTTTGTCTCATCTGATCCTCTAACAATGTTCTTTGCAGCACAGGATCATTTAGTTCAGAATATGCATTACCTATTTCCATGCCATAAACAAATGGTTCAAATCGTTCAATAAGACGATTATCATTCCGATGTGCTTTACAAAGAGGAGAAGATTCTTTTGGATGATCAATCACAAAAGCAGGCTGTACAAGAGTTTTTTCGCAATAATTCTCAAAAAGATATTGCACAAGTTCTCCCCAATTATACTTCTGAGCAAATTGTTCCATCTCTTTATTATAATGTATCACTTCTTTTTGCAATTGTTCTTGCGACAATGATTTTGCATCTATTCCTGTTACTTTTCCTACCAGATCAAGCATTGATTTTCGTTTCCAAGGTGATTTAAAATTAAGATCAACTGCGCCAAATGATGAGTTCTTATCATAATAATTAATCTCTAAAGAGTTATTTATCTGTAGGAAAACAGTCTCATATATTCTTTCAGTAATAGCCATCATATCATGATAATCTGCAAATGCTTGATAACATTCCATCATTGTAAATTCAGGATTATGCGTTTTGTCAATGCCTTCATTTCGAAAATTTTTACAAATAGTATACACTCTTTCTAGACCTCCAACAATAAGACGCTTCAGATACATCTCTGGAGAAATACTTAAGTAGACTTCCTTTCCTAATGCATTTACTTGTGTAGAGAATGGACGAGCAGATGCTCCTCCGTAAATAGGCTGCAATGCAGGAATTTCAACTTCAAGAAAACCTTCATTATTAAGCACATCCCTCACAATTTGAATTGCTTGCGTTCTTTTTCTGAATATTTCACGCACATCAGGATTGACAATCAAGTCAAGACTTCTATGTCTGTAAAGAATGCCTTTATCAGCTACACCATGATATTTATCAGGCAATGGATGGATTGCTTTTGTCAATAATTCCATTCTGTCTACTTTTATTGTTAACTCTCCAGTTTGCGTGCGAAAACTTTTGCCTGCAACACCAACAAAGTCTCCGCTATCAATATATTTCTTATAAAACTGATATTGTTCTATTCCTAATGTATTCTGATCAAGGCAAAGTTGTATATCTCCTTCTTGATCACGAAGATGAGCAAAACTTAATTTACCAAGATTTCTTTTTGTCATAACTCTTCCTGCTAATGAAATTTGTTCATCAGATACTTGCTTTACTTCATCTGTATGATGAGTTGTAACATATTTGTAAGGATAGGGATTAATTCCTTGTTCAATCAATTCTGTTCTTTTTTGTTTTCTTGCGGAGATTACGTGAGATTCATCATTTGACATGATTCTCACCATTTTTGTTTAAAACATAAACTTTATTCAGCAATTTATCTCTTGCAACTTTTGTAACATCTCTCTGTTGTGCATTGAGAAGATAATCAACATGCTCTTTTGTGATTAATTCTCCTTTGTAGATTATTGGAATTCCTGGAGGATAAAGAGTAATATCTTCAGCAGAAATCCTACCTATGAGGGAATTATTGAGTTTTTTTGATTCTTTGCATATTTCATCCATTTCTTCAACTATATATGGTGCAAGAACCTTGTCTATTTTTGTTGGGAATGCAACTGATGGAAGACTAATCTCTTGTTTGCTGCTTTTTGTAATTTCATGTAAAGCTTTTTCTAATTTACATATATCTTTTAAATCACTATCATATGTTAAAAGCAATATTGCACAGTTATCTTCTTTCTTTTCAACACTTATCCTATAATCTTCAAGCAATATTCTCGAAACGTATTCTGCGCTCATACCAGTCTTTGCTGTATTGAAAATAATTTTTGTTAAATCTATTGTTAATGATGGATGCGTCGAAATATATGATTCATCAATAGTTGTGATCCCTTTTATATCTGATAGTTTCTTTCTTGTGATTGGTGCTAACTCATTAACCATGTAATCTAGACTTTCTCTTCCATCACCTTTAGACAAATACTGTATTCCTAAATCCATCGAAGTAATTAAGAAAGGTGATGGACTTGTTGTTGTAATCTCATGATGAATCCTATACAATTCACAAAGTTCTTTACTACTAAAAAATTCGGAGTGAACTTGTTTGCTGCATGAATCTAATCCAGTTGAATCTATAAGATTACTTCTAACTTGAATCATTGCTGTTTGATTTAAGCCACCACCATTTTTATGACTGCTGATTGTATTTATATCAGCGCCATTATGAAGAGAATACCTTGGTAATCTAGAATCATCTTTAGGTAAGAAAGGTAAGTGCGCTCCCCAAGCTTCATCAACATAGAATATTACCTTCTTCCTATCTGTACGTACTTCATTGTACTGTTGAATTACATCTGAGATTTCACGGATATTAGCACTGAATCCTTCATATGTAGGATTGCACAACAAAACAACATCAATCGGATTACCTTTCTGTTCATATTTTTGCAATGCTTTCCGTACATCTTCCGCATTATTTGGCAGAAAGAATTCATTTTCATTATCATAATTTATTGGAAGAAAGTCTATATCAAGATTATACTCTGCTGCTGCTATTCCAATTGATTTGTGGATATTTCTACTGCTGAGAATATGCTTTTTATTCTTTGTCTTAAAATACTTAAGTATTGTTCTATTATTACCAGTGCTTCCATTTACTCCATAAATTGAACGAGCAACATCATATGCATTTGCAGCATCTATTTGAGCTAGTCTGTATAATCCTGTATTATCACCAAGATTGCCATATTTATTAGAATCACATGACACAGATCCCTCAATAAGATGTGGACTTTTCTTAAGTAAATCTATTAAATAATTAATAATCTTTTTAGGAATTGATGGTGTGCAAAACTTAATTGTTTCTCCATATCTTGTTGATAATTTATACATCCGAGATAATCTTGTGATATCAGATGCCATACTATAAGTCATTATTCTCAACCCCCTGTAAAAATGAATGCGCTATTTCTCCTGCTTTATCAATAACATAACCGCCTTCTTGAAGAATTAAAAGAGGAGAATTAATTGCAGCAATTTTCTTACCAATGCTATTGTAACTTTTAATTGAGAGATTCAACCCAGCAATTGGATCTTCTTTGTAAGTGTCATAACCAAAGAGAATAATTGTGAAATCTGGATGAAATTCATTCAGTTTAATTATTGCTTTCTCAATTATAGCTAAGAATTCTAATTCTGTTATTTCTTTTTTTAGTGGAATATTAATCTGTTGTTGTGTTGAATGCTCTCCATCATAGTATGGATATGCATATTTTGTTGAAAGATGCATTGAGATTGAAAGAAAATTATTATTATTATTATCATCACTCTTATCATTAACTAGTTCTTCTGTGCCGTTGCCATGATGAACATCAATATCAAGGAAGGCAACTTTTTTCCCATTTGACTTTTCTTTTGATGATTGTATTGATTGCTCTTGAAGATATCTTGCTGCAATTACCCCATTATTAAAATAACAATATCCTCCTGCAACTGCAAATCTTGCATGATGTCCTGGAGGACGAGTAAGGCAATAAACTTTTTTTTCTCCTTCCAATAATAATTTTGCTCCAGTAAGTGCTGTGTCTGCTGCGTTTTTTGCATTTGTATAAACATTCTCATCAAAGAACGTAAATGTATCCTCGCAAAATTCATTGAATATAATTCCTGTTGTCTTATTATTTTTTAGAAAAGTGATATAATTTGCATTGTGCACTTTTTCAATATGCGATTCTGAAAATGGCATTGCTAAAACAAATTGAAATTGAGAATGCTTTTCAAGTTCCTGCTTTATATTTTCAATTCTTTCACTTTTTTCGAAATGCTGCACTTTTTCTCCTCTGAGATACTCAAATCCAGGATTATGCTTGAGATGCTGCGGTGAATAAACAACTTTCATTATTGTTCACCTCTTTTAAGATACCACACATTTAGATTTTCATAATTTCCTTTTTCCTCAATTGTCTTATCTGAGGAGATTAAACAGTGTTTTATGAGCCTTCCTCCATATTCAAAACCAAGATTTTTAAAGATCTTATTAGAACCATAAAAACAAGCTCTTGCTTCAGCATAAACTAAATCAAAATGCTTTACTTGCGGCAAGATTTTATCTGCGCAGAATCTGTTTAATCCAAGTCCTCTGAAATCTGTTAATGTTGCCATGTCGCTTAATTCTGTAACCAATAATTTTCTCCCATTAACTTCAAGAGAAGAAAGCTCAGCGATAACAATAGATACTAATTGATCTTCAGGAGATCTTGCTGCATAGACTAGATTGCCATTAACTAATTGTTTAACAGAATCTTGTGTGAACTCACACATATATTCTCTAAAAACTTGTTTATAGAGCGCAGCAAGTTGCTCTGCATCAGCTAATGAAATAGAATCATTTAATTTTTCAATTGAATATCCAACAGGAAGTTGCAAGATAGATGGCGCTGCATTATTGACATTCTCTATCTGATTATCTTCTTTATTCAAAGTTTCTTTATCGCATACCCTGCTTGAATTATTATTTGCAAGATACAATAAAACATGATTATCCCAAGTATGCAATGGGATTATTGCTTCAATAGAAACATCGTTAGAAGTTAAATCAAGGGCATTAGAACTTTCAGCAGTTATGATTGCTCGCATTGTCATTCGTGAAGCATTTTTCTTTATCTGTAATTCACGCGCTGCATCAATATCTTTTTTTATTTCTGCTGAATCTTGATATTCTTTCACAGAGAAATATTTTACACGGTCGCTAATCTCATCATAGAAAGGTTCTCCTATCTTCCCAATACTCACATTTGATTTTGATTGCTGTTGGTTCATCGCGCATCAGCTCCATGAACTTTCTGAGCGCGATATAATGCAAAACTGGAAAGACATTCTACAACTGTACTTATAGTATATGCTGGTCTGACATTTAGCATATGACTAGCTGCTGCTTTTTGTACATTATTACCGTATATTTCAATAAATGATGGATAAGTAACAATTATATTTTTGCCTGTTGCAAGAGATTGTCTAGCAAGAGAAACTGTTTTATGGTCATGAAGAGGATATAACTCTCCAAAGATTAACACATCAAAATAACCTAATACGATTTCTTCGAAATCTGTTGTGAAAGGAATAGCTATGTCTTTATGTTCTTCTTTTTTAGTTAGAATACGATAAACATGGACATCAAGCGATGTTTTATCCTTAAAAGAAGGATTAGTGATAGTTTTATGTATCTGTTCATTGAATGCATCATAACCAGCAAATGAAACGTTTAGTGTACTAATTCTTTGCATAATTCTCACCTTAATAATATATTTTTAGAGAGCTAACGCTATTTTTGAATAATTTATTAGTTTATTCTGTCAAAAACTCTTCTCGCTTTATATCGTGCAGAATATGGTATAATTCTGTTTTCTCTGCGCCATATTCTTGCTCTATTTTACTGATGAACTGGAACATCTCTGAATAATTTTGAAAGATACATTCCAAAAAAAAATCATATCCTGAATTGATATGAAAAGCGCTGTTCACATTCTTGTGATTGTTAATGTACTCCAATAATTCTGCTTTTGACTCTTTTTTTGCTTTTACTGCGATACGCACTTCAACATTAAATCCAAGTTTCTTGAAATCAACCAAACATGTATGTTTCTTGATAACATCTCGTTCGTATGTTTTCAGTTTGTCATATATTGTTGATTGCGGGATGCTTGTGCTTTCACTGATCTTTACTAGTGATGCTCTTGCATTTCTCCGCAAATTTGAAATTATCTTGATATCTTCTTCAGTTGTCATGATTTGGAAAAATTCTCCTTTTTTTGTAATATTTACAGCCATTGTTTTTTACAAGAGCATAGATTGCAGGCAAAACATATATATCTTAGCCAATTATAATTATTATGTGTAATTATGTAATTACTTTTAGAAAAGTATTTATACTAATTATTTTTTCTCTTAAAAATATGAAAAGAAAAATTAATCGTGTTGGGTTGAATACATTGACTGTAAGTTTGCCGAGTAAATGGGCAAATGACAATAATCTGAAGGCTGGGGATGAGCTGCATTTTCATGCTTCTCAGAATGAAATATCGTTTTCTGTTGCAGAGAAAAAGCAGAAAGAAAAGGAGATTACTATTAATATTGATTCTCTAAATAAATATCTCCTTTCAAAATATCTGATAATACTCTATATTGAAAACTATAACAAGATAATTCTGACTTATACGAATATGGAAATATATGATGACAAGAATAAGAAAAATACTAACATAAAAAATACCATCATGAATCTATGCAACAGATTTATTGGAATGGAAATTGTTTCTCAGACAAATAATAAAACAGAATTAGCTTGTTTCATCCTAAAAGATATGCAGGAATTACAAGTGATTGAGAAAAGAATATATTTTTTATTGAAAGAGACAATAGATGAACTATTGCAAGCAATTGACAAAGATTACCATTATTTTCATCAAGGAATGTATGATAAACATGATTCAATCATCAAGTTTTTGTATTATTATTTAAGAACTTTGGATAGCTCTGATAAAAGCGAGGATGAGAAGAAAACATTATATGCGCTTTACATGACAATAGATCATGTTATTGATAAAATTAGGCATCTCAGCGAAAAAATTGATGAAAATGGTTATACTACGCAAGTAAAGAAGCATATTGAAGAGATATTTGCATTATTTTGTGATTTCTTTAATACATTGCATAAAGGCAAAATTTCAAAAGAAGTTGTGGCAAAACGATATCAATTAGTAAAAAAAATAGAATCTGCTGAGTATACATTGAAAGAATTTAAAATAATTAGCGAGATAAAAATACTTCTTGATTTTATGAATGACTTTTATCATGTTTTGGTTGCGAGAGAGGTTGAGAAAGGAGAGTAATGAGAAATAATTGTTTTTAGACATTTATCTTTCTCTTACTTTATTTTTGTTTCTGTTGCTTTCATGATTGTTGCTGCTGTTCCTAAGTTAGCTAATTTTCTCTCTATTGACATATTCTGATCAACTCTGAAAAATGTGAAATCAAGTAGTCAGCTCTAGGTTCTTGTTTTTTTGAGAATAATACTGTCGTCAATCCAACTTCTTTTGCAGGCGCTAGATCTTTCTCAAAGCTATCGCCAATTGAATAACCAGTAGAAATTCTGAAATCCGCCAATATTTTTCTATAAATTTCTAAAGATGGTTTAGTAAAATTATGCGTGTCTGGACAATATAATGCTTTGAAATAGTTTATAATGTTTGTATATTCCAATGTTTTTCTTGATGGAGCTGATGGGGTGCTGGAAAGTGTTACTAAAGTATATCTTTTTGCTAATTGTTCCAGTGTTTCTTGAACACCATCAAAAAGAACAACATTGCCGTCTATTGGAACTCCATTCATTATAGCATTGTACTCATCTCTTGTAAATCCTAATTTGAGCATTGCATCAAGAGTTGAGAATTTACCCAGAAGTTTATTTTCCAGTTTTGTCTTGTTTAATAATTGTGCTGCTTCATTGTTATTGATATTATGATAAATAGCAATATTCGTAATATGCGCATCTTCTCTTGCTTTGATTAATTTTTTTGAATCTACAAGCGTATCATCAACATCAAAAATAATAAGCATTATTCTCACCCATCACTCTGATTTTGGAGAGATTCTGTTATATTTAACAGTTGCTGTAAATCTGCTGTGTTGCATAAATATACTATCCTTTGATAATGATATCAAAAACCTTTAACTTTAACTTAAGATTTAGTAATTCTTTGATAATTTTATCTTTATATTTGGGATCAACCCAAAAACAACCTTTCGCAATTTTATCG
>JACRKF010000025.1 GCA_016219865.1 Candidatus Woesearchaeota archaeon
ATCAAGATACATTTTTATTACAGGCATGAGATTATGATGGATATTATCAAAAAAGCAACGCCTTTTGCATTATTTGCTGTTTTTTATGATATCTATTTTAGAGTTGATGTAACAATCTTGAAATTATTAGACGGTAATATTGCAACAGGATTATATGGTTCTGCAACTCGTGTGACTGAAGTATTTCTGTTTATTCCGCAAATATTCAGCAGGGCTTCATTTCCTTCAATCTCAAATATCTATAAAAATATGCAGCAGCATCTCTCCTTTGTCTACATAAAATCAATCAAGTTTCTGCTCTTATTGATTATCCCTGTTGCATTCTTTACACTGCTCTTCTCAGAAAAGATTATTCTTCTGTTTTATGGCAATGAGTTTATTGGCGCATCTTCTGCATTGGTACTCTTGATGTTTGCAATGGTATTTATCTTTATCAATACAATCAGCATGCATTTTCTTATCTGCACAAATAATGAAAAAAAAACCTCTTTTCTGATTGCAGTTCTTGCTATAGCTAATGTTATCTTCAATCTTCTCTTAATCCCTTATCTTCATGTGCAAGGAGCAGCGCTTGCAACATTGTTGACAGAATTGATTGGCTTTTTCGTCACCTTTTACTTGATTAGAAAACATTATGGAATAAATCCGGCGCAATGGTATATGATAAAGTTAATCATACTCTCTGCTTCAATCGCTTATCTGGTTCACTTCTTTGCATCTCTGCATATTTTCATACTTGGAGCTATATTTGCTGCGCTTTACCTTTCCGGAATTTTTATATTAAAAATAATTGAAATGGATGAGATCAGTGTATTGAAAAGCTTATTCTTGCCTAAGATGGAAAAAATAAAGAAATAACCCATTTTGATTAAATAACTATTTATAAGTTGTAAATCAGTTTTATAAAGAAAAGGATATAAATAATTAAATCTAATCTATTATATGGTGATTAAATGAATGAATCTATTAAATTAATATTTGATAAATCAGCTAAAGAAGACATATTAGAATTTTTAAATAAAAAATTAGATGATAATGGATTTATAGTTGAAAAAGATCAACCTTTCCAAAAAGTTTTGACTTTCGAGGGTGAAGAAATTTCTATAAAAGAATTAGGTGGTATTCAAAAAGGATCAGAAGTTTTCATTAAAAATGATTTGATTTCTTTAATGCGGTTCTCTAAAAGGTAATTTTATGGGATGGTTTGAAAAATTTAAAGAAAAGTTTAGTAAACCATTTAATATTAACTTAGAAAATATTTCTGTTTCATTATTTAGGATTAATATAATCAAGGATAACAATAACAAATCAATTATCATACATAATGATTCAAATAATCTGTCATTGAATTTAGCGAATTTACCTAGTCAATATAAAAAAGAGTTATCTGAAATAGTTAGGGATTATTTAGATGAAAAGAATATATTATTAGAGAATAATACCAATGATTTATTAATTAAATTATATCAATATAATAAAGAATGTTCTGATAAAGCAATTCTAAATTTTTTTAAACTGATTATGAATCTAAAAGATTACGAAGCGTTAGAAGCTTCTTTATTTTTAAGAAAAGAATTTAGGAGTGGTATAATAAGTGGAAAACCAATTATTAACTTAAAAGCAGATATTAGAAAAAGATTTGGTGATCGTGGAAATAACATTGCAAATCTATGCACGGCTGGTTATTTTGAGCAATTCTTAATGCAATTATATAATGATGCGCAAAAAGAAGTATATAATCAAATTTATGAAGAAATAGTTAATAACTCTATTGTAGCTGTTTTTGTGCATACTAATATGACAGAAGATGAGATTCCTGAACAGATTACAAATAAAATAAATATTTCAAAAAGATATGGGATAAAATTTATACATATACATGGTATTGGAAAGATGAATATACTCAAAATTAAGAAATGTATTGAACAAGAGAAAAAATATTTCTCTTTCTTTGATAAAAAAATCTATGAAACAGAGAATATAATAATTGTTGAATTAATATTTAATTGATATGCAAATTATTAGTTTTTACACAATTCGAATGCCACTTATCTATAAATAATGCAAGCCAATTTTTCCGTAATGTTTATAAACAACAAATAAATCCCAATAATTATTAATATATTTCAATAATATATAGTGGCGCCTAATTATATATTATTAAGTTAGATAAAGTTAACAGGGGGATGTTTTATGGCAGAAAACGAAAAAGATTCAAATATGACAACTGTATCTATACCAAGACCATTGGCTGAAAAGATTAAGAAACGATGTCAAGGCACAGGATTTAATTCTGTCAGCAGCTATGTGACGTATGTTTTACGGCAAGTGCTTTCCAATGTTGAAAGCAAAGAGCAGAAAAAAGAAAAACCTGCAGTTGAAAATACAGCAGAAGAAGCAAAAGATCCGTTTACAAAAGAAGATGAAGAAAATGTCAAAGCTCGATTGCGAGACTTAGGTTACCTTTAAAATGAAAAACAATAATAAAAAAAAGGTTTTTGTATTTGGTATTGATGGCGCTGCTCCTGAATTAATTTTTGATAAATGGTTGCATTTATTGCCAAATTTAAAGAAACTGATAAGTACGGGAAGCTACGCAAAACTGAATAGCACAATACCTCCCTTGACAATTATTGCATGGAATTCCATGTTTTCAGGCAAAGATGCAAGTGAACTTGGAGTCTTTAGTTATACTTACAAAAATAAAGAAGGAGAATCAAAACTGGCAAATTCTTCATTGATTAAAGTAAAGCTGCTATGGGATATCTTGACTGAGCAGAATAAAAAGTCAGTTGCGCTCTATGTTCCATTATCATATCCAGTCAAGCCATTGAATGGCATTATTGTCAGTGATTTTATGACACCAAGCGTTAACAGCAACTGCGCGTATCCAGAATCAATAAAAGAAAAGATAAAGTCAGTAAAAAATCCAGAAATATTTTTTGATGTTGCTGTTGGGTTAGCTGGACACAAGGGGATGGAAGTAGAAGATTTAATAAAAAAAACATACGAAATGACAGAGATGCAGCTTGAACTAGCAGAAGAATTTCTTCTGAAAGAAGACTGGGATCTCTTTGCTTGTGTAATGATTGGAACAGATAGGCTGCAGCATATGCTCTGGCGTCATTTTGATGAAACACATAGGCGGTTTATTCCTAATTCTCCGCACAAAAATGCATTATTAGACTATTACATCTATCTCGATAAGAAACTTGGAAAACTATTATCGTATCTTGATGAGAATACAACAATAATAATTGCGTCTGATCATGGCATGGTGAAACAAGAGGGAAAGATAAATATCAACAATTGGCTGATTGAAAAGGGATATATGGTTCTCAAGGAGGGTATTGACAGCGCTCAAAAGCAGCGTTTCAGCACTGATCTTGTTGACATGGACAAGACACTTGCTTACGGCAGCGGCGCTTATAATGCAAGAATCTTTATCAATAAGGAAAAAGTTGCGAAAGAAAAAAAAGAGTATGAACAATTGCGAGAAACATTGATGCAGCAAATACAAGCAATTCCTGATGATAAAGGAAAACCTCTTGCTACAAAAATCTATAAAGCAGAAGATATTTACGCAATACCAAACCATCCTGAATGCCCAGATTTGACAATTTATTTTGATGATCTTCGCTGGGCTTCAAATCCTGATTTTGGACAGCAAGGATTATATTCATGGGAAACTGCAGTAGGCGCAGACAGCGCAGGGCATGCCAGACAAGGAGTATTTATTATAAATGGCAAAAATATAGAAAACAAAGGTATCAAAAAAGGCAATATTGGTGAAATAAATATTGCGCAAGTAGCGCCAATAATTCTTGACCTGCTTGAGATGAAGATACCAAAAGAGATAAAACAAGAAAAAATGCGCTTGAGTGAATTTAGTGAAGCTACATTGATTGACAGTGTTGATGGCATTCAGTTTAAAGTCTATGCAAATGCTCATCCAAAAGGATTTGTGATTGCAAAGCCAAAATATATCCCAGAGTCATTGATAAAATTAGATGGTCAAAAAAAAAGGTTTATGTTCAGCAAATGCGTTACACGATTTAATTTTTTCACAAAACAAGAGACTGTGGTTCAGAATTTGGCTGCATTAAAAAAGAAATTTCCTTATTATTTTTACGACTGTAAGAAACACAAGAACTGGTTCATTGGAGTTCCTGTTGAGAATATTGCAAAACAGTATGATTCTCGAGAGGGATTGCAGCAGTTGCTCATGGTTCCTGAATCTGATCTTGATCCTTATCTTACAGCAGTTCGCGGGATGATTGCTTTGATCATGGAATCTGGAGTTTCTGTCAATGATCTTGGTATAAGCCATTCAACTCTGCTTGGAAATTACACACCAGGCAAATCTGATATAGATATTATTGTATTCGGCAAGGAAAACGGCTGGAACGTATTGCATTATCTGGAAAAAGCAACGCACCCTTGTTTATGCTGGAAAACAAAAAAGGATTGGACGCGATATTATAAGGATAGAGTTGTTTCAAGCAATTTCAGTGTTAATGAATATGTGTTCAATATGGAGAGAAAAAGAGATGACGGATATTTTGACGGAAATGTTTTCTCTATCTTCGTAGCTGAAAAAAAAGAGGAGCAATGGTATGATTGGGAATCTGAGCGCGAACCATTAGGCATCGTCAAAATGAGAGGAATCGTAACTGATGCATATAACTCAATCGTACGTCCAGGATACTACCAGATAAAAGATTCCGAAATTATTGATACTAAAGTGTCAACGCTGAACAGCGCAGATAAAAATACTGTATCAAAAAAAGGCGTAATAAGCAGGATTGTTGTCTGGGCAAGACCATTTAATTTACAGGCAAAAGAAGGAGAAACGATAGAAGCATGCGGTTTGCTGGAGAAAGTTTCTTCAAAAAAAAGCGTTTATTATCAGTTAGTTATTGGTTATTCAGATACTTATACCAATGGAAGAAGCGATGTAGAATATTTGAAAGCATTGGGGGATTAGCATGCATTTTTATGAAGCCTCAATAATTACAACAAAAGATGGTTTGCATTGTCAGGTATATGGCAATGAACATCCTGTGAATTCAATACTGGTAAAACCAAAATACATTCCAACAGACAAGATAGAGTGCGACGTATTGCAGTATAGATTTCTATCAGGGAAAAGGATGAATCGTCTCAATCTTTGGGCAGATGCAAAAAAATTAAAAGAGTATATTGAACAATTTAAAAAAGCATATCCTCATTACATACTTCAGAGTGATATCCATGGCGAAGAACGGCTGTTGTTTTCTGTTCCAATTGATAGTATTGAACGAGTTTATTTTCCTAAACGCGGTTTCTCAGAGTTGATGAAAATCTCAAAAGAGCATTTAGACGCTCATCTTTATTTAATTCATGAATTAGCGCATTTTCTGCTCGGGTCAGGATTAACAATAGATCAGATTGGCATAACATACTCAACGCTTGTAGGACATTATCTCTCAGATAAATCAGATATCAATATTGTAATCTATGGCAAGAAGAATTTCTGGAAACTGATGGAATATCTTAAGACTGCAAAACATCCTCTTCTGCGCTGGAAAACAAGAGAAGAATGGCAGCAATTTTGGCAGCGAAGAAATCGCCATCATGTTTTTCTTGAAACAGAATTCGTTGAACTGATGCTGAATAAAAAATCAGAAGGTTTTTTTGACAATTCATTGTTTGTGATATTCTGCGCAGAAGAAAAAGATGAAACATGGTTTAAATGGGGAAAAGAAACCTACAAACAACTTGGTTGTGTAAAGATTCAGGCAGTTATTGAAGATAGTTTTAGTTCAATTGCAAGACCGGGAATGTATGCAGTAAAGAATGCTAAAATAATTTCACCACTGCCATTATCTGCAAGAAATGTATGCAATGAAAAAGAGATAAAACAAGTTGTGTTTTACTCCAGAGATTATTGCATGCTTGCGAATAAAGGTGAAATGATAGAAGTCTCTGGTGTTCTGGAAGAAGTATCATCAAAAGAAAAAGGCAGGTTTTATAGAGTAACCATCGGTTATTTTGATGCATATCTTGATGGCAGGATAACTGATGAGTATATTAAACCAATTTCCAGCAGAAAATTTTGCAACGCAAAATTTTCTTTATTGGATAATTCGGGCAATCAAAAGATCATAGAACTCACAGATTTAAATGAACCAAATAATAAGTTTTCAACAGCTGTCTGTGAGTTCTGCAAAGAACAAAAACAAAATGTTGGAGATACAACTGAATATGGCGCAAAAATAATCTGTAAAGTTGAGAATAGTAAAACAGCTAATGATAAGAGCATCAGCAATGCAGCATGGTTTGCAACACTCTCACCAAAAACAGCAGGAGATCCGTTGTGTGATTTCTCTGTGCAGTTGATTCCAGCAAAGCACTTGCGCTATTTCTCAGAGATCAATTCCTCGAAAGAATTAGCTCAGAATTATGGGATCATATTTGGGAAGATAAGTTATGCAATTTCTAAGATTATCAAAGAAGAATCAAATAATAATAATATAATTCCAATTGCAGCATACGGAAAATGCAAACACCCTGACGAGCATATCCATATAAAACTGTTTCCGTACAGAAATGCTGTTGCGCAGCCATTTACAGTTGATTCAAGCTATGAAAAAAAAGAAGTATTCAAAGACAAAGAGATAGGCGAAGAATTTATAAAAATGAAACCTGTAAAGAAAAAGCAGATTAGTGAAAATAGGTTGCAGGAGCTTAGCCAGAAACTAATTACTTTATGCAATGGTGATACTCATGAAAAAAATTGATTTGCATATGCATACAACTGCATCTGACGGAGAATTGACACCAAAAAAACTGGTGGCATCAGCTTTGCAGAAAAAAATGAAAGCAATTGCTATCACTGATCATGATGAAGTAAAAGGAATAGATGAAGCTTTAGAATATGCGCGAGGAAAAGGCATAGAAGTTATCTCAGGCATTGAAATTTCTTGTTTAGAAAAAGAGTTTGTCTCAGAGATTGATATTATTGGACTTTTTATAGATCACAAAAGCAATGCTATACAAAAACTCTCAGAAAGATTCAAACAAGACAGAGTTGAAGAAAAGAAAGAGATGGTCATTAAATTAAATGCGCTTGGTTATGCAATCACCTTTGAAGAAGTATTGCAAAAAGTAAATGGAAGCATCGGAAGGCCTCATATTGCGAAAATATTGATTGAGAAATATCCAGATAAGTTTATAACAATCAATCATGTTTTTGATACATTAATCGGAAAAGGCAAACCTGCTTTTGTGCAAAGAAAAAAACTCTTGATACAAGAGGCTGTAGACATAATAAAACAAGCAGATGGCATTTCTGTTCTTGCGCATCCTGGAAGATATGCAAAGAATGAGATGCAGAAGATAATTGAACGATTTGCAGAAAGCAAAGGCATTGCAATAGAAGCAGATTATCCTTATGATAAGATTATGAAGACCAGCAATGCTGCCAATCTGGAATTAAATCTTCAATTGCGGAAGATTGCAAAAGAAAAGAATCTTCTTGTCTCAGGCGGGAGCGATTTCCATGATAAAGAGCGAGGCTCAGAGATAGGAGATGCTGGTTTAGAAGAGAAAGAATTTGCATTGCTCAGGACTGCTCTCAATTCTTTAAAATAATAAATGAGATAGGAACTAGCAAGGACAGGTGTGTTATGGAATTTAAAGGTTTGCTGCATGTTCACTCGACGTATTCACGCGATGGAAAATATAACATTCAGCAAATCAGGGAATTTTATAAGGATTATGATTTTATAACTATTACCAATCATTATGAACACTGTTCTGAACGATTTGATGAGATTATTTCTGAGATAGATATTCAAAATAATAAACCAAACTCAATCGGAAAAAAACAGTTGATTCTCTTTGGATTTGAATATCAATATAATTACAGCCATATCCTATTTATTGGGCATAAAGGAACTATGCCAACTAATTTAGAAAAGATAAAAGCATTGATCAAGGAAAAAAAACCTCTGGTTATACTAGCTCATCCGCAGATGAAAGATTTTGAGCTGCTCAAAAAGTCATTGATTGATTCAGTTGATGGTTTTGAAGTGTATAATTCATTGCATACAGATAAACAATGTCCAGCGTTTCATCTGTTAAGAAAACTAAAAGAAATGCGGGAAAAAAAGAGCGCAATGAAAGCTTTTTTTGGTGAGGATTTTCATAATGGCGTTAATTCAGATACAGCAATCTATGTAACAGCAGAGAAACTTGCATCAACAGATATTATACAAGCTATGAAGAATGGAGATTATTATATTAAGAACAGATATTTCACGTATTATCCTGATGGAAGGTTTATTTATGCAGGAAAAAAGTTTCTGCCATTGACGAAATCATATTGCATTGGAGCAGTACAATATCTCAGTCAAAAGTTCGGGAAAGTTCTCTCGTATTTTCCCTATAGCAGCGCAATAAAAGAGAAACTGCATAAGTTGTTACAGTTGTTATTTGGCAGGATTTAAAGAGTAGTTATTTCTTCTCTTTTTTCTTTATCTTTTTTTTGTTTCAATGAATAGTAGAAAAATATTCCAATATATGTTATTGTGGTTAGTATTGCAATGACATACTTAATGATCAATGGTGGCTGCGTTATAAGAATTGCATAGATTAAAGCGATGATGTTTGCAATAAGGAATATTATAAAGAGAAGCAGACTGACTCCCTTTGTATCTTTTGATTTTATTGTTTTGATCATCTGCGGCACAATCATGATTGAAAACAAAAAAGTTGCAGTCCAACCAAGTATTTGCGCTGTATCCATTATTTCACCATCTGCATCTTAATATTAGCAATTGCTTCATCAAGTAAATCTGCTTCTTTATTCTCAGCTTTTTTTTTATATATATTTCTTATTTTCTGTTTCTTTATGGTATTTCTTATATTACTCTTCTTATCTGGAAAAATATCATATCTGATAACGCCGTCAAATGCGCTGTTTCTGTTATCAATCTCATCTGTTGTTTCATTTGCATCAATTCCAAGCAGATGAAGCACTGTTGGCGCAATATCAATTATCTCCAGATTTTTTTTCACCAGTTTGTTGCTTGCAATCTCCTCTCCAGTTGCCTTAATATTCTTTCCTGAAGCAATAAATATGCTGTTGATGCTTTCCGTATGACCATGATAGCCTGTAAGATACGCATCATACGAAGAGAACAATGTTGTCTTAAATAAGTCAAGATTTATTGTATATCCTTCATGTGGAAGGTAGACAATATCTGGAGCATTTTTGACATAATTGCCGGAGTAAACATTCTCCCGTTTTTCGATAAAGGAGAGAACTTTGCATGCTTTTGCATCGTCAGTAACATTCTGTAGTTCAGCAATAAGTTTTTCCCGCACTTTTTCGTATTCGTTGTAATCTTTTCTAAGTGATTCCGCAATATAGATACCTAATGGTGTTATAGTAAAATACTCCTCTGAAACAACTGCTTTGTCCGCAATTGCTTTGTATGCCTGTTTGCTTTTTGGGTTGATCTGCGTTATGTCAATGCCAACTTTTCGCACAATATTATCAACTGCTTTTATGCCCTTCAACAATAAGAGACGTGATTTTGATATAGTTAAGGAGATATATTTGTTCTGTATCATCCAATACTTAATGTTAAAGCTTTTTGTAGGAGCTGGACCATGTCCGTGGTCAGAAATAATGAAAATAGCAAAGTTGTTCTTGTACTTTTGCGTATATATTTCATAGATCTCCTTAATGATTTCATCAATCCTGATAAAATATTCCAACAGTTTTTCTTTGTCATGCCAAAAGAAATGCTGGATAACATCTGTTTCCCTGAATAATACAAAAAATAGGTCAAAATCTTCTTTATTCATAATATGTTTTACAACTTGTAATCGATTGTTGATTATCTCTATTTGTTTATTGTAAACTGATTCAATTTCTTTTTTTGATCTTTTTTTTCTATGGACATGATCTTTAAATTCATCGTGAATATCATAACCGATGCTTTTGAGATCAGTAATCAATTCTTTTGGATAAGTATAATCCTGTTTACCTAATGGAGTCAAAAAATCAGATATCATTACTCCGTTTAGTTTATCAGGAGGATATGTTACTGGAAGATTTATGATACAACTTTTTAGTCCATAATCATCAAGAATATTCCAGATTCTCTTTACTGGTACTGTTTTTGAGCTGACTATTCCTGCTTCAGGGTTTTTGATGTCTTTCATAAATGAGTAGATGCCGTGCTTACCTGGATTCATTCCTGATGCAAAACTAACCCATGCTGGTCCAGAGATAGGTGGAACTGTGCTTTTCATCGTGCTCCATACGCCTTTTTTGAATAAAGTATTTATTGTTGGAAGTTTATTTTCTTGTATCCATGGCATCAATAAATCAAATGTTGAGCCATCTAATCCAATGATCAAAACCCTATTCTTCTCATTATTCTTTATTGCCATAATTATTTGTTGTGATTTGCTGAATGTTTATAAATATTTACTATTTGCTCTAGTATTTGCGAATTCACTTCGTTCATTCAGCAAATACTATACAAATACTATAGTTAGGCAATCCGAACAAATGTGAACTACTGCTTAGATTTAAAAAAATATTAATATACTTACCAAATAACAATCACCATGACTGTACTTACAAAAAAGCTGAAAGAGATTGCAATAAACTTATCAATACTTCTTGTAGTTATTTTTCTGTTTTTTTTCATATTTGAGATGCTGTTGAGAAATGCAGTTATTAATCCGCAACTCCTAGCCCAGCCAAATATTCATACGCAGTTGAATACAAGCGAATATGCTATCACTATAACTACTAATAGCATTGGCGCTCGAGATAGTGAGCATTCATTTGCAAAAGAAAAAAACACATACAGGATTGTTGTCATTGGAGATTCTTTTGTGCTTGGTTTAGGAATAAATGCAGAAGATGGTTTTCAGAAAAAGCTTGAGCAAAAATTAGATGAAGCGCTGAAAACGAAATTATTGCAGCAATTATCAGAAAAAAGTATTGCAAAGATTGAAGTGATTTCCCTTGGGAATACAGGTTATGGGCCAACCCAATACAAACAATTATTGAAAACCTATGGATTAAAATATGACCCTGATTTGATTATTGTCAGTTATTTTGTTGGAAATGATATTGTTGATGTGAGAAATCCTTAT
The DNA here is from genome assembly GCA_016219865.1 of Candidatus Woesearchaeota archaeon. Taxonomy (GTDB): domain Archaea; phylum Nanobdellota; class Nanobdellia; order Woesearchaeales; family DSVV01; genus JACRKF01. The sequence continues at coordinate 11,167 of JACRKF010000025.1, forward strand.
CTTCAAGAAAATAAGATTAATAGATTCTTTAAAGACTTAGTCAAGAGAATATATGTTTTCAATTATTTATCTCTTCATTTATCTAGGTTAGGTCAGAGTAATGCTTTGGATAATTCGCCTATTACAAAGTTTCCTATAGATGTTGCTAATTTATATCCAATTGCCACTAAAGAAGGAATAAGTAAAGATGAATTACAAAAAAGGATTGATGCTATGGATCCAATTCTTTTGGAAGAAGTAAATAAAGGTTCAATTAATGTTCATGAGCTTAAGAATGCATTAATTCACCCTCAAATAACCCATGATGTTCTTTTTCTTGACAATGAAAAAATACAACAATCATGGAAGGAAACACAATCTAATCTTATTGCAATGAATGCCATTGCTAAGAACAATAATATACTGATTGTTTTCATGCTTATGCCACCAAGCATCCAGATAGCTGAAAAATATCATCAATATTCAAAAAAAGTTGGTTATGAAATCTCTGATGAGATGCTTGCAACAACTATGCCGCAGGATTTCTTTAAAGAATTTGCTGAAAAGAATAATCTCTTTGTTATTGACTTACTGCCATTGCTGAGAGAAAATAAGGAAGAACTTTACTATCTTAAAGACGGTCATTTTACTCCTCTTGGACACGAGATTGCAGCGGATTATTTGTTTATCAACTTAGAGGAGAAAGGTTTGCTGTCTTAAGACTAATTATTTATCTTTCTTTCAATCTCTCTTTTCAATACATTGATATGAAGATTAAAATTTAGCTTGAACTGTTTCCAGTCATCGTATTTCAATAATTGTCCTCTATAATTGATTGCATTTCTTTTCAATCTGATTGTTTCTAAAAATTCCCAATTTAACTCCAGTTCAGGATGTTTAAAGCAAATGTATGCATTTTTGCATTGATGATTGTCTGCATCAATGCCATCGAATAATAAATATGCTTCAATTAATCCTCTCAGTGACTCATAATTATCACGAAATACGAATGTCCAGTTTGTGCTTTCTTTTGGAATGTCCTTTGCTGCTGCAGCAATAAAGATAAGTCCTTGCTCAGCAACGGTTTTTAATGATCTAATTAATTCTAAATCAACAATTTTCTCTTTTATATTGCCAGTGCTAGTGCAAAGCTTGTATGTTTTATCAAGATTATCAATATTCATCTTCATTTATGTCACCTCAACAATGTCCTGAATCTGGCCTTTTACAACATAGCCATTAATAACGTTTCTTATTAATCCAGTATTGACTTCTTCTAATTCTTGTTTATTTTCAAAAAGATGCAGTTCAATATGTCTTTTCAACTTAAGTTCATAGGCATCTTTATCAAGCTCATCAGCATTACCATAAATAAAAATATCAATATCTGAATTCTTATACCAGTCTCCTTTAATGGAACTTCCGAAGATAATGATTGTTTTAGCATTTTCCAAAGAAAATAATCTTGGCAATAAACCACTTTTATGAAGTTCTTCTAATAAGTAAATTTTCTTTAGAGAATAATAAACAGCATTATTACTTCCTACTGTAAAATAAGGAAATCTTCCTCTTTCTTTTATCCTTTTAAGCAAGCCTTCTTTAACATATTTTTTGAGCCATTTGCTTGCAATCATTCTTGTAAATTTTGCAGTTTTAACAATTTCTTCAAAATGCCATTCTTTTAACGGGCTATTCTCTAAAATTAATCTTAAAACATCTTGCTCTTTGCTTTTGGTTGCCATAAAATAGTATTACTCAGACATACTATTTAAATGTTTTGTTCATATCTTATCCCATCTATTATCTTCTCCTAAACAGCAAGAAGCGAGTGACTGATTTGTTGTAGATTGGAATATAAATCAACAAATGATCAATTGGATAGCTAAAAAATAAGATCATTTCTTTTCCTATGTTATATATTCTTATCTTTAAACTTTTTTCTTCATTTGTTGCTAAGTATTCTTTTTTTTCTTGTTTACTTTCTTCTAATGTATTTTTTGCGAATTTCTTAAGTAAGAATGCAATCATAGAATCATACCATTTCAAAAGACAATAACCTATCTGCGGCATTGCTTTTTCTGTGATAAATACAGCACCATGTTTATTAAATAAATCAATCCATTCTTTTTTTGTTCGTATTGTTATATGATCAACATCTGATTTTGAATCTTCTAAAGGCGCTTTTTCAAGAATGCATATATTACCGTTTTTCTTTGCAGTAGTTATCATCTTGAATACTGCTTGCTCTAATTTTTCTTGCGTTGGGATGTGCTGCAGTACAGTGATAGAATATACAATATCAAATTGTTCATTAGGAAAATTAATATCTTCTGCTTTTGAAACCTTAAATTGCGCAGTTGTGTTATTTTCTTTGTTTCTTTGCTCTGCTGCCAAAATACATTCTTCACTGATATCAACTGCAGTTACTTCTGCTTTCCTTTTTGCATTTTTGACAGCCCAAACACCATCACCGCAGCCAACATCAAGCATCTTTATCCCAGCTTTCAGATGAATCAATCGCTTGAATATTGCATAACGAATGCTTTCTTCATATCTATAATAGTCAACATCAGAATGCCCAACATTTTTGAATGTTTTATAACGATTGTTCCAATATTCTTCAGGTATGTATGGCATAAAAAGTCCTCATTTTATTTGTTATTTCTGATTGAATTCTTCTTTATATCTTTTTACAACTGCTATAACTCGTTCTAAATCATTTTCTGTCATCTTTGCATGATTTGGAAGATTAATTACTTGTCTTGACGCAATCTCTGCTTGTTTGCAGCTTCCTTTAGCATATAATAATTTACCCATATCCGCAGTTGCAGGATACAGAGGATTATTAAACCATAATCCAATGTTTATCTGGTGCTTATTAAAGATTGCTGCCATTTCTTGATTATTCTTGCATCGGAGTGTATAGCGTAAGAAGACATGTGTCCTATCCTCAGCAATTACAGGAGCAGCAATATTCATCTTCTCAAGCTCTTGTGTAAAATAATCTGCATTTTTTATCCTTATTCTGTTGATTGCATCAATTTTGTTGAGCTGTTGTCTGCCAATTATTGCAAGCACTGCAGGCATCCTTGATCTGTATTCTGCTGGCATTGCTGCAGACATCTCCTCTGCTGTCATCGAAGGAGAAAGTATTTTTAATGTTTTGCTGTCAATTGCGTTTGTTAAATGATGCAATGGCTCTCCAAGAATATTAAATGAAGAATCAAGCAGGATCGGAATTCTTGTCAGGTTCAAAAGCAGGCATTGCAGATATTTTTCTGATGGAAATGAATATGTTTTTTGTATTTCCAGAATGTGTTCATAGATATCTTTATTATTTGTTGTAATCATGCCGCCTTGGCCTGTTGTGATATTTTTTGTGTAATCAAATGAAAAAAATGCAACATCGCCAAAATTCCCAACTTTTTTATGTTTATATTCTGCGCCAAGACTCTGCGCAGCATCTTCAATAAGATAGAGATTATATTTTCGCGCAATCTCTCTCAATTCAGAAAGATTGCAAGGTTGTCCATAAATATGGTGAGCGATAATTGCTTTTGTTTTTTTCGTGATTGCTTTTTTTACAGCAGAAACATCCATGTTATATGTTTTAGGTTCAATATCAACATATTTTGGAATAATGCCATGATAACTAAGAGCATTTGGCACAACAACACAAGTATATGCTGGAAGAATAACTTCATCTCCTTGTTTTATGTTCAATGCTTTTAGGATTGTGTATAATCCAACTCTTGCTTTTGCAAAGCTTAAAGCATATTTATTATTAGCATATTGTTTAAATTCATCTTCGAATTGTTTTATCTCTGGACCAGCTCCAAATAGTTCTTGTTTAAAAAAAAATGACGCAATCTGCAATGCTTCTCTTTTAGAAATTGCAGGCAAGGGATTAATATAGATCTTTTTGATATGTTTTCTATTGAAATAATTTAATATGTTGTTCATTTTGATTGCCTTCTTAATTTAATTAGTTGCTTTTCCTTGTTTTATATCTTTATTTATTTTTTCAGAAAAGATTATGCTTCCAGCGCCATTTAAATGATGTGAATTACTGAAATATTCTGAATTATTTTCATATGTTTTATGATAATCAAGCAAGTTGTATTCTTTTAGATGCTTATTTGTTATTGCAGCAATTTCATTGTAAAATTCAGCTTCAGGAAAATTTATTTTTTTAAGTTCTTGGTTATATTCATAGCTTAAAGGAAATCTAACTAATGTAATTGGAATATGGTTTTCATCTACAAGTTTGATTGTTTTCTCAAAATATTCTAGCGCAATTGGATTTAAAAAGGCATCATTTTCAGTGAATTGTTCTTTTCTGTCTTTTTGAGCTATCAAACTTTTATTCTCAGCTGAAAAATTTCTTGTATCATTATACCACCCATAATACATATCAGTCTGTTTTCCTATAAATAATACGGCAAAATCTTCTCCATTTCCTAAAACAGGCAAGTATGACTCTAAATATATTGAGATTATTGACTTATTTGTAATTTTTTTTATCTCTTTTATTGGTATAAATTGCGAGTATAACCAATTATCGCTCATTATTCTTTGTTTGGAAAGAGGAGCTGAAGAAAAACTATGCGGGTCTATCTCAAGAAATATCCTTTTTACTTCTTTGTTATTATCTAATAACTTTTTAACTTTATAATATGTTTTTATATAATTTTCATCTCCTGTCCCAAAATTAAATGAATTGTCAATATATTTAGGGTTTATAGAATCTCTTGCATGAGAATCACCATAAAATGCGTAATCTATAATCTTATTCTGCTTTATTGCATCTAAATATTCTTTTTCAGCTCTGTATACATTTTTTTTTTCTATTACAATCTTCCAATAAGCTGTATTTATTATTATAACTATTATAACTAAGATTATTATGAATACCGCTGTCTTTCTTAGGAATAATTTTTGGTCTGTTATCATTTGATCCCTCTTAAAACTGAAAATAAATAAATTCTGTCTGCTCAAATACACCAAATAATAATATGCTTATAATTATAATTATCAATATCCACCATCTCATATATAATGCTTTGCTGTCGAGGAATTCTCTTATGGATATATGCGACTGTATCAAATGAACAAATTCAAGCAATGCTATTGAGGATAATGCAATTATTAGTGTTGGCCAACCAATATTCAGCAGATGCGCTGAAAAATCAAAACTGAAATTAGTGAATATCTTTGAAATTATATTTAATGCGTCATGCGCATTGTTTGCTCTGAAAAAGATCCATGAAAAGCATACGAGAGAAAAAACAAAAGCTATCTTGAATAAATGATGTATTCTAGGGAATTTGCCTAATCCTGCTTTATTTACAATATATTCTCTTCCATTTTTAGTGGCAAGTGAGAATATCATATATGTTCCATGCAGTATTCCCCATATCACAAATGTCCATTTTGCTCCGTGCCATAATCCAGAAACTAAAAATATGATGAATAAATTAAAATACCCTCTTGGAACTGATATTCTGCTTCCACCTAATGGTATATAAAGATAATCCCTAAACCAGCTTGAAAGAGAAATATGCCATCTTCTCCAGAATTCAGGGATTGATTTTGAAAAATAAGGCCTTTTAAAATTATCCATTAAACGAAATCCCATGATTTGCGCTGAACCTATTGCTATATCACTATATCCTGAGAAATCGCAGTAAATCTGAAATGCAAAGAAAATAGTTCCAACTAATAGGTATAATCCTGTATAATCTCCTACATTATTATAGACAGTATTTACTATGATTGCTAATCTATCAGCTACAACAACTTTTTTAAAAAATCCCCATAACATTAATTTTAGACCATCTGCAACTCGTTTGTATTCAAATCTGTGTTCTTCATAAAATTGGTGCAGAAGGTTTCCTGCTCGTTCAATTGGACCTGCAACAAGCTGCGGAAAAAATGAGTGATATAATGCATACATTCCGAAGTTCCTTTCAGGATTTACTTTATTATTATAAACATCAACTGAATAGCTTATTGCCTGGAATGTATAAAAAGAGATTCCAACAGGAAGAAGAACATTGAGAACAAATGGCTCAAAGTGAATACTAAATAAAGCTAAAAATTCTTTTACAGAATCATTTGCAAAATTGAAGTACTTGAAGAAAAATAACATGGATAAATTTATAATAATACTCATCCATAAATAAAATTGTTTTAATTTCTGGTTCTGTGTATTTGATATGCCAATTGCTGTATAAAATGTAATAATTGTAGAGAATAATAACAATAATGCATATTCTGGCTTCCAACTCATATAGAAATAATAACTTGCCAATAACAGCAAAATCCATCTGTATTTATGTTTAATTGTAAAATATAATGCTGTAACTATTGGGAAAAAAATCAGGAAATGGACTGAATTAAATAACATATTATTATCTCCATATTCTCTTATTAAACTAATTATTATAGTATTTCTTTAATCTTTTCACAAATGTAGCATACATCATCTTTTGACAATCTAGAAGATGACGGCAAATTCATGCCTTTTTGTGAAATATAATCAGTTACTGGATATTTCCCAATTGCAAATTGCTTATATGGCGGCATGATATGCAATGGATAGAAAAATTCTCGTGTTTCAATTCCAACAGATTTTAATTTTTGCATTATTTCAGTTCTGGATAATTTTGCATCTTTATTGAGCAATATTGAGTACATCCAGTAAACATGTTTTGCATATTTTCCTTCTTCTTGAAGTGTAATGCCTTTTGTATCTTGCAATAATGAATTGTATAATTTTGCATTTTTTCTTCTTGTATCTATAAATTTATCAATATTTTCTAACTGAGCAACGCCAATTGCCGCTTGAATATTTGTTAATCTGTAATTATAGCCAATAATTTCATGCCAGTATCTTTTGTTTTTGCTCATGCCATGATCTTTAAGCACACGCATCTTTTCAGCAAGTTCTTCATTGTTTGTAATGCACATGCCTCCTTCTCCAGTTGTAATTATTTTATTTCCAAAAAAGGAAAAGCAGGCAATATCAGAAAAGCTTCCAACTTTCTTTTTTTTGTATTCTGCGCCATGCGCTTCTGCGCAGTCTTCAATCAAATAAAGATTTCTGCTGCTGCATAAATCTTTAATCTCATCTATCTTACAAGGATTGCCATAGATATGCACTGGCATGATTGCTTTTGTTCTTGATGTGATTTTTTCTTTTATTTTGTTTACATCAATATTACCAGTATTCTGCTCGACATCAACAAGCACAGGAGTTGCGCCTGTGTATAATATAGCGTTAATTGTAGCTGCAAATGTAAAATCAGGAATAATAACTTCATCGCCTTTTTTTATGTCTAAAGCAAGCAGGGCTAAATGCAATGCAACTGTGCCATTTGCAACTGCAATTCCGTAATCTGTTTGGCAATATTTGCTGAATTGCTTTTCAAATTGTGTTACATATGCGCCTTTTGATGAGATCCAATTTGTTTTTATGCATTCTGTTGCGTACTCGATTTCTTTTTCTCCAAGCACAGGTTCTGCAATTGGGATTATTCTTGTTTGTGGTGGATTATTTGGCGCATTATTCATTTAATATCTTGCTCCCTCAATAATACTTCTTTTGATGACACTCATATTTGCTGGATAGTTTGGAGAATCCCATGGAAATATTTCTCCTGAATGATATTTTTCCCATCTTTTTAGATCTTCTTTTACCATGATGCTGACTAATTCTTTGAATTTTGTTTTTGGTCTCCAACCAAGTTCTTGAGTAATCTTTGAATGATCACCGCATAACACTGGAACATCTAATGGACGAATCAGCATTTTATCAACTTTTACAAAGTCTTCATAATTTAATCCAGCTGCTTCAAATGCTAACTGACAAAATTCTCGCACAGTATGCGTTTCTCCTGTTGCAACAACAAAATCATCTGGTTTTTTGTGCTGCGTCATCATCCACATTGCTTCAACATATTCAGGAGCAAAACCCCAATCTCGTTTAGCATCAAGATTGCCTAATTTTAAATCCTTTTGGAGATTTAATTTTATTCTTGCAACTGAATTTGTGACTTTTCTTGTGACGAACTCTAGGCTTCGAAGCGGACTTTCATGGTTAAAAAGTATTCCGTTAGTCGCAAAAATATTGTATGCTTCACGATAGATTCTTGTAATATGAAACGAATATAACTTTGCAGCAGCATAAGGAGAATTTGGCATAAACTCAGTCTTTTCTGATTGAGGCGTATTGCCATTTGCCCCATATAATTCAGAAGTTGATGCTTGATAAAATTTAATATCTTTTTTAAGATGGCGGATTATCTCTAAGATTCTCGTTGTGCCCATCCCGTCAATATCTGCAGTATGCAATGGCTGATCAAATGAAGCGCCAACATAACTTTGCGCAGCAAGATTGTAAAGTTCATCGCATTGTGAAACAGTTATTGCTTCCATTAATGATGCCATATCTGCCATATCCGCAGGGATTAATGTAATTTTATCAAATACTCCAATATATTGCAATCTCCAAAAATTAGGTGTTGATGATCTTCTGTATGTTCCAAATACTTTGTATCCTTTGTCTAAAAGAAATTTTGCTAGATATGCTCCGTCTTGACCAGTTATTCCTGTAATTAATGCTGTTTTTGCCATTATATCACCTTTGCTTTG
>JACRKF010000027.1 GCA_016219865.1 Candidatus Woesearchaeota archaeon
CAATTGAGAGAAGCAACTCAGTTGCCTTTGTCAATAGAACTCGATTACGAATCGAGTCTATTTGTGGGTTGAGCCGAATATTCGGCTTACCCATATTTTTATATTAGAATTAACTGGTTAATCTATTTATTGGATGAAGCCCCAATTACACAAAAGTTTATAAACAATTTATTATCCCTTGCATATTATACATATTTAGCACATGTGAGGATGATATTATGAAATTAATAAAAACAGCAGTTATTTTATTTATGTTATTATTTGTTGCAATCTCTGCAAGCTGCGCAAACAGCGCAACAGAAACAACTCAAGCAACACAACCAGCTCCTGCAGCTCAACCTATTCAAACTGTAGAAGTACCGACAGCGCAAGCAGAAAAAACAACTCAGGATATTGAAGAATCTATTCCAATAAAAACAGATGAAAGTAAGAAAACAGGAGAATTAAAAGAGTTCCAAGTTTCAGCATTTCGTTATGGTTTTTCCCCAGATCCGATTGTTGTAAACAAAGGAGACAAAGTAAGATTAGTAGTAAAATCTGAGGATGTTAAACATGGTTTAGCAATACCTGACTTTGGCGTAGATGCAGAAATAATTCCAGGAAAAACAACAACAGTTGAATTCCTTGCAGACAAACAAGGTGAATTTACAATATTTTGCTCAGTATTCTGCGGTACAGGACATTCAACAATGAAAGGCAGCATAGTTGTAAAATAATTCGCCTTTAGCGAATTATTTTATAATACTTTTATATACTTCTTGATTAAATGATAAAGAATCATGATTTATAAAACTGTTAACTCACTTAAAAAAAAGACAGCTGTCTTTTTTTTAAAGAGAAAACAAAAAAAACAAATAAAATCATCATACAAAAAAAAACTTGCTATTATTCAAATTGATGGACTATCATATGATGACCTTATATATTGTATGAACAATGGCTATGCTCCATTTCTAAAAAAACTTACCATGGATAATGAACAGCAATACTTCTTAAAACAATATCATCCTGGATTAGCAAGCACAACTCCTGTAATACAAGCTGGCATTTTCTATGGCAATAATGATATTGTTGCTGGCTTTCGTTTTGTAGATAAAGAAAAAAAGAAGGCAATAAGCTTTGGAAAACCATTAGATGCTTTTTATATAGAAAATACTTATTATAAAGACAAAAAAGGCTTATTAGCAGATTATGGCAGCAGTTATTTTAATCATTTCTCTGGCTCTGCTGAAAGATCAATGTTTACAATGTCAACATTATGGAAGCAAAACAAACTGCAAAAATTAAAACAGACAGATTTACTGCTTATTTTTCTGGCAAATCCACTGCGTGTTGTAAAAGTGGCATATCTCGCGGCATACGAAATAATTATTGAACACCTTGAAGGAGTATGGCAGAGTATTGTTGCGTTTTTTCGATGGAGACGAACAAGAATTCCTTTTGTCTATTCATTAGTGCGAATGAATCTCAATGTAATTTCCAGAGAATTAGCAGCGCTTGGCACAATAATTGATATGAAAAGAAACACTCCAATTATCTATACTAATTTCATTGGTTATGATGAAGTATCGCATCATCGAGGACCAAATAATAAAAGCGTTTATCGTATAATAAGAGCAATTGACAGAAACATTAAAAGAATATGGGAAAGAAAACCGGCTGAATACGAAATGATTATTCTTTCAGACCATGGACAAATAGATGCGCTCCCATTCAAATGCGCATATAAACAATCACTTGGTAATTTTATACAGCAATTAGCGCGTGTTTCTGTTTCTTGTGATGAAGAAATAGATGCAAAAGATGTTACGCTTGACTATGTAAAAAAAGACATCGAAGAAGCAAGCAAAAAAAACAAGATAGGTAAATTACTAACAATATTTGAAAGCAAAAAGCTATCAAAAGAAAAAAAGAACAAGCTTGCTGCAATCAATATTGCCACATCTTGCAATTTGGCGCAGATTTACTTTTTGATTGAGAAAAAGAAATTAACAAAAACAGATATTAATAAATATTATCCAAAGTTCATAGAAAAATTGATCAAACATCCAGGAATAGGAGCAGTATTTGGGAGAGAGAAAAATCAGTTTTTCATCTTAACAAAAACAGGAGAAATAATATTTTCAATAAAAGGAGAAATAAAGACAAATGAAAATAATAAAAGATTAACTGAATTGCTCAATAATTATAAAATGAAGATTTCTCAGGAAATCTTCATAAAACAGATTATAAAAATGTTAGATAAACCATTTGCAGGAGATCTCATCATAATTGGCTCAATGATTAATGACAAGAAAAATAACAGCAAAATGATAAGCTTTGTTGACCACTTTGGCAGTCATGGAGCATTTGGAGGAAAGCAAACAAATGCATTTATCATCACAAAAGATGAGATCAAAGAAGAAATCTATGATGCTACGCAGATTCATAAAGTGATTAAGGAGAGGTATTGCAGATAATCTAAAAACTCCTCATTCTCTCAAATTCCTTATACCTCGCATCAATCTCTTTCAAAGTTAATCGCTTCATCCTTTCCAACGAGAAATCTTCTGCATTAAACGAAGCAATTGTTGAGCCATACACAACTGCTTTTTTTATATTTGCAAATGACAGATTATCTGTTGCAGCTAAATATCCTATAAATCCGCCTGCAAAACAATCCCCGCAGCCAGTTGGATCTTTGATTACTTCTAATGGATAGCCAGGAGCATTAAAATGAAGCTCATTGCCATTATTATTTTGATTATGATTCTCATTGTCCGGATTGCATGGTTTTGAGAATTTTGCGGCTGTGCCGCAAAATTCTCTCGCAAATAGTAAAGCCCCATGCTCTCCTTTTTTGATGATGCAATACTGCACCCCTAATGCTAATGCTTTTTTAGCAGCCTGCGCAAGATTAACTGTATCAAACAACATTCTTGCTTCAGCATCATTAATGACTAATACATTTACCTTTTTTATTATTTCAATCAATTTTTCTTTTGCAATCTGTATCCATAAGTTCATAGAGTCAAGCACAATAAACTTTGGATCACGCAATTGTTCAATCACCTTCAATTGCAGTTCAGGTGGATTATTTGCAAGAAGAATATATTTTGCATCTTTATATTCCGCAGGAATATCTGCTGTAAAATCAGCTAATGAATTAAGCTCTGTCTTTAATGTATGCGCTTGATTCATATCAAATTCATATTTTCCTGACCAACGAAAGTTCTTGCCATGTATTGTTACGCCTTGAAGATCAATATTTCTTTGGCGTAACAATTCAAAATGTTCTTTTGGAAGATCTTCGCCAGCAATTGCAACTAAACCTATACTACTCTTATTTTCTGTAACTTTCATATTGTGCGGATTGCCTGATGAGGAGAATTCTGGGTGAATTAATTTGCTTTGCAAATTATGGCTTTTATCATTGCAGAATTCTCCAAAGAATGAAGCAGCATAGCTTGCATATATTGCAGAGCCTCCTAAAGCATTCTTTATTTCACCAAACGGAGTAGAGATATCATCTAATCCAATGCTGCCAATAATTATCATTTGCGCCATATAGTTCTAGAATTGTATTTAATTTAAAAAGTTAATCAAAAAACATTTATATGATTTGCAATTTTTACTTTTTACATGGCATTAAAAATAATGGATAAAAACTGCTGCGATATTTATGAAAAGTTTGAAAAGAAAAATCTTCTGCTCAAAAGCTACTATTATTGGGATGTAATTGTAAGAAACAAACAAGTTACTCTTGGTTCATGTGTGATTATCCTTAAACGCCATGTTGAAAACTTTGGACAAGTTGAACCTGATGAACTTACAGAGTTTTCTGATGCTGTCCAAGAACTAGAAAAAGCATTGAAAAACATTTTTTCATATGACAAAATTAATTATCTCATGCTGATGATGGTAGATAATCATGTCCATTTTCATGTTATTCCTCGTTATCAGAAAGAAAAAGAATTTGATAAGAACAAGTTCCAAGACAAATGCTGGCCAAAGATTTCAGATATGCAGCCGCAAGAGATTTCTAAAGAAACAATTATAAAAATAAAAGAAAAAATACTTTCCAATTACTAAAGAGAATTTTGCAAAGTTTTCTAAACCGCAGATAATCGTCATTTTAACAAAAAGAGTGCTATTTTGGCTTATTTAATCATAATGAGCTTAAATAAATAATTATAAAGTATTAAAAAAGAGCATAAAGCTTTACACTGAATTCTTTAGAAAGTATGTTTATAAACAAGATAGACCTACTATACACATCACAAAAAGAAATAATGTTTAGAGAATTTTGCAAAAATAGCAATTTTTGCAAAGTTCTCTCTAACAAATAAAATAAATGAGGTGATAAGATTAATAAGGAGATGATAACCATGAACACAACCAAAAGCATAAACAGAAGCAATTTTTTGCTGCAGATCTTTTTGCTGCATAATACAGCATACAAAAATGCAAAGAATTATAGCATTATACTCAATTGAGAATGTCAAGAACAAAATGAAAGATTAAATTAGAAAATAAGAAAGCATATGGATGGTGAGAAAAATGAAATTAAAAAATATTGGTAATAAATTATTTACATTATTTGTGTTATTAGTTTTTGTTGCAGGCACAATACCTTTAGCCTTTGCAAAAGAGGATAATGAAGACAAAGATAAATTAGGATTAGGAGCAATTGCTAACGCAGAAGCTTCTGCTGAAGTAAACACAGAATTAACAGCAGATGCAACTGATTCTCAGATTGAAACAACTGCAAAAGCAGAAGTTGCAGCTGAAACAACTGCAGATGTTGCTTCGCCATTTGAAGCAAGAGTAAAAAGATGCATTGAAAGAGTAACTAAGAATCATCCAAAAGCAGATGAAAAAAGAATTGAGAAATTCTGCAGAAAACACATTGAATTAAAGATGAAGATCAATGAAAAAATAAGTGAAAAAAAAGAAAAATTCAAGCAAAAAATGGCTGAGAAAAATAAAAATCTTGATGAATTTCGTCTACGAGCATTAGCAAAGATGTCTGAAAATAATGAAGATATTGCAAAATTCGCAGAAAGCCTTAATGAAAAAGGATTAGATGTATATGCGCATTTGAGCGTAAAAGCAAGACAATGGTGCAATGAGCATCCAAGAGAATGTGAAAAAAGAATAGAAAACTGGAAAATTGAAAAAGTAAAAGACAAGAAAAAAGTATTAAAAGATAAATTAGACAAGATCGAAGAAAAATATCTTAAAGCAAAAGATAACTTTGAAAAAGCTGAAAAAAATTACAAAGAACAAAGAAACCAATTTTCTGAAGTAAAAGAAAAATTAAAAACATGCAAAGAAGATAACCAGACTGAACAATGCAACCAATTAAGGCAATCAGCAATAGATAAAGCAAAAAGAATGGCGCAGCATTCAATTGAATTGTTAACTAACCATTTAGAAAAGATAAAAGAAAGAATAAATGAGAATGAAAATATTGCTGATGATGAAACAACGCAAGTATCAACAGAGATTGATGAACAGATTAAATTACTGAGTGATATTTCTCTAAGAGTTGAAGCAGCAAAAACAAAAGATGAGATAAAATTTCTTGCAAAAAAAGTGCAAAACTTATGGAGAAAATATAAGTTCAAAGCTGAGTCACATGCATTGCATGTAGCAAACGCTAGAATCCAGGGTGTTGTTGAACGAAGTGAAAAAGTCGAGGATAAATTTCAATGTGTATTAAATCAGCTTGAATCAGAAGGAAAAGATACAGCTGAAATCGATGCATTGATTGAAAGATACAATGCAAAAATTGCAGATGCCAGAGAGAATTTCACAAAAGCAAAAGCTTCATTCAACAGCGCAGTTGAACTTCGAACAAGCAAAAATCTGACAGAAACTGAGATTCAAACAGTAATCAAGTTAAACAAAGAAGGAAAAGCATACACAGATGCAGCAAAAACAGCAATTAAAGACAGCCATGAGATTGTAAAACAAATAATGAAAGCTATCAAAGAAAATGGCGGAAATGTGGATAGCTGCAGTAAAAACATTGACAAAGAACAAGAAAATGAGGAAGAGCAAGAAGTTATAACAGAGAATAATGTAACACTTGATCAAGAGATAACATTAGACAACGCAAGCGCTGAGACAAATGCTGAAACATCAGCTTCTAATTAAAGCAGGTGATTGAAAATGAAAAAGATTATTGCAATTAGTATAATGATGTTATTAGCAGCATTAATTATTTCAGCCTGCGCAAAGACAACGCCTGCTGCGCCGCAGCAGCCAGCAGCAACTGCGCAAAACTCTGATATAACAACAGCGCAAGATTTGCCTGATGAAAATGAATTTTCTCAGCCATCTGTTGATAAATTAGATTCAGATTTTGATGCATTTAGCGACTGGTAAAAAAATCTGCTTTAGCAGATTTTTTATTTTTTTTAATTTATTTTTCAATTATAACAAACATAGTTATGTTATTCAACAACAAGTTTTTTATACAGTAACTTATCTAGATAATTATTATGAAAACAAATACTATTGCAAACGTAAATGAAATCCTCAAACAAATATTAAAACAATATGAAATCTCAGATAAAGACAGAAAGCAAACAAGTAAAAGAATAGATGAATTCATAGCTCAATTAAAACAACAATTAAAAAACAAAAGAATAAATGCAAAAGTTATGCTTGGCGGCAGCGCAGCTAAATCAACTTACATTAAAAATGATTTTGATTGCGACATATTTGTGCGATTTAATTATAATAAATACGCAAAAGAAGAACAGAATCTAAGCAAATATCTGCAAAAAGCGCTTCAAAATTATAAGTTTGCAACAATTCATGGTTCTAGAGATTACTATCATGTAAAAATAGATGATATCAATTATGAGATAGTGCCGGTATTAGACATAAAAGATCCAAGAAAAGCAATAAATGTGACAGATATGTCGCCATTGCATGTAGAATGGGTGAAAAAGCGCATAAATAATCATCTTAGAGATCAAATAATACTCACAAAAGTATTTTTCAAAGCAAATGATTTATATGGCGCTGAATCATATGTAAAAGCTTTTTCTGGCCATGTTGTTGACATCTTGCTGGCGCAATATAAAACATTTCTAAATCTGCTTAAACAATCGCAAAAATGGAAATTATTTGAAGTAATTGATGTTGAGAAATATAATACTGCTCGCTGGTTAAATGAATCAAAAATTTCTCCATTAATTGTAATTGATCCATTGCTGCCAAGCAGAAATGCCTGCGCAGCATTAAGCAAAGAAAAGTTTATTTCATTTAAAGAAATAGCCAGAAAATTCTTAGACAATCCAAATAAAGAATTTTTCACAAGAAAAACAACCACTGCAGAACAAGCAGAACAACAATTAAATAAGAATCATAAGAACAAAAATATAATCATTATTAAAGTTACTCCATTGCATGGAAAAGAAGACATAGTTTTGACAAAAGCATTGAAAGCATTTGAATACTTAAGAAAAATCATTCTTGAAAATGATTTTTCTCTGTTTGGCTCAGGAATAGACTTTAGCAATAAGAAAGAAATACTCTATTTTTTTGTCAGTGACAAAAAAATATTAGAAGATAAAAAACTCATTAAAGGACCAGCAATCGAGTTTACAGATGGCTGCAAAGCATTTACTGCAAAACATACATCTGCATTTTTAAAAAGAAAGCAGTGGTTTGCGTATGAAAAAAGAACGTATGCAAATCTTACACAGCTGATTAAAACAGAGTTAAATAATCAATATATTGCTGAAAGGATAAAATCTGCAGAATTGTAGAAGACAAAGTTGTAGAAGAGATTGTATCAATAATAGTTAATCGCTTTGATTATACATTATTCCACCGTTCATCTGCTTCATTATTCCAATCTTTCTTGAGAACATGCTCCGAAGCAAGCATTGTCATAATTGATTCAGCATCTGGATGTTTTTCTAATCTTTCAAGCTCATCTAATTTCTTTTTAATAATTCTTCTAACATATTCACTCCATTTGATTTCAGTATGATTTCTCATTCGTTTATATACAGAATCCTCAATTGATAAAGTTATATTTGTCATAGATTATATATAAGTGAGCGCACTTATATAAATCTTTTGAAAAATATAAACACTTTTATATTAAGAGATATGATAATAACATTATGCCATTCAAATTCCACAAAAAACGATTTATTGAAGAACAAAAGCTTCCTTTGTTTATCATCAGCATAGGCATTATTATATTATTTGCAAGCATATTTCTAGACAATATTATTATGCAGTTTGCAAAAACAAACAGCAATGTTTATACAGCATATTTCTTTCATTGGATAAGTGATTTTTCGCTGATATTTGCAATAATTGTTATTTTTATATCAATAATCTTTTTCTATGAAGAAAAAAAAGAAAATATCTATCAACTATGGATAATTTTATTACTCACCTTAGTTGTAACGGTAATTATTAAAGTTGCAGTTGCAAGAACACGTCCATCAGAAGTTATTTTTGGTTTTTCAGGATTAGATTATTCATTCCCATCGCAGCACGCTGCATTTGTGTTTGCTGCGCTTCCTTTAATCTTCAAAAGATTGAAAGAATTAAAATGGTATTTTTTAGCATTTGCCATTATTGTTAGCATCAGTAGAATCTACCTCAATGCGCATTATTTGAGTGATGTGCTTGCTGGCGCATTAGTTGGTTATATAATTGGTTGGTGTGTTGTTTCATTTAGAGAGAAATACAGGTATTTGCAAGATTACACAATCAATTAGATTCACCTCATAATAATATATAATAAAAAATTATCTTTAACACAAAAAGGTATAAAAATGAACCAATATTTTGAAATAAAACGTAAACTGCTGCACATTCTCTTAGGCATTGTTTTAATGACATTATTCTATTATAATCTGCTTACAGTAATAATTCTTATTGCGATAATTATTATTGGATTAATTATTGCATATAGCATAAAATATTATAAATTGCCGATAATTTCATGGTGTCTAAATAATTTTGAACGAAAAAATACATTTCCTGGCAAAGGTGTTTTTACATTCTTGATTGGAGCAACAATAGTAACAGCTGCATTTCAAAAAGATATTGCATTAGCAGCTATTGCAATCCTTGCATTTGGTGATGCGTTTTCTCATCTGATTGGAAGATACTATGGAAATATAAAACATCCATTAAACAATGAAAAATTATTAGAAGGCACAATTGCTGGCATTGTTGTTGGTTTTATAGCAGCGCTTTTCTTTGTTTCACCATTGGAAGCATTTTTAGCATCATTATTTGCAATTACGTTTGAATCATTCGAAATAAAGATAAAACAATACATCATTGATGATAATATAAGCATTCCAGTTATTGCCGGCTGTGTTGTGTTTGTGTTACGATTATTGTAGAGAATTTTGTTTTGCAAAACTATCTGTAATTAAATATTTTGCTAAATCAAAATACCTTATATCTGGAAAATCAGTGAATGTTTGCGCTTCAACAACTTTAATTTTATCTGGTGAGCCATCGAACATAAGATCAATGCCAATAAATGTTGATTTTAATGCGTTTGAAGCTTTTACTGCTATATCCATGGCTGCATCAATATATTCTCTTGACAATCCTATATGAGGACTATGCATAATTCTTGCGCCTTGAGAAAAATTAGTTACAACATTATTTTTATTATTAATCCTTGCAAAAAAGTGAGGAACTTTACCATCTATAGAGTATGCGCGAATATCAAATTTTTCATTTGGAAATATATCTGGAGAGATAATTTCTTTTTCAACAATAACTTCTTGATCTAACAACTGCTCTAATAAATCAACTCTTTCAGTAATATCCGAAAATATCCACTTATCATAAACACCATAATTTACAAGATAAGCATTTCCTGCTATATTTTTCACTTTATAATTAGTTACCCATTTATTATGTTTTAATAAAGTAATGCCTTTTCCTTCTGCGCCATATCTGCATTTTATAAATATGCCTTTTTCAGGAGTTATATCATTTAAGAGATCTATTAGATTTCTTGATGTAATAATATCTGTGGTTGGAACATTGTTTGCCTTCAACAAATTCAGTGTTGCAACTTTATCTCTATCTAAAGCAGCTGTTTCCGGGTTGATGATATATTTCAATTGATAATGATTGCTAAATTTCTGTTCTAGTTGATGTTTTACATCAAGAAAAAAGTTATTGAACATTTCATAAACCATTTTTGATGTCCCATATAATAGATTATCACTTGGTATTTCACAATGTTCATTCCAAAAAGAATACGGAAAAAATAACATCACATAAATTGTTTCATTTCTAAATCCTTTAATCAAATTTATTTCAGAATAATCTGATTTTATAACATCAAAATCAACTTTATTTGCATATGTAAAGAGTCTTGCTGCATTTCTATCGTTATATTCTTTATCTCCCTTTCCAAGAATAAGCAAACTTTTGTTGTCTTTTTCCATGGTAAGCCTTTACTCAAATTTTATTCAATCCTGCTACCTTGTTGAATATCAGATGGTTTATATTGTTCAAAATTCATTTTTCTAGGCTCAAGAATTGCTTTTTTAATTGCTGCGCCTAAATCTCCCCTATTGCCAATTCCCTTAAGTCCATTGTTATCAGCAATTAATAAAATAAGCGGTTCAACCTGCTCACTATATATTCTTGAAGATGTTACTGGAAATAATCCCGGATAGCCATAAATGCTTATATGCACCCTTCCTTCTTCAAGATAATAAGGTTGAGAATAATCTGTTGGTCTTATTGTTTCTATTGGATTTGGAAAATCAACTGAAAGATCCAAAACAATCAGTGTTTTGGAAGAATTCTTTATATCATCCCTACTAACTATATATTCTCTTTTTAATCTTGCATTCTCAGGCCAGGCAATTCCATTTATTAACAGATCAGCATTTTTTAAATACCAGCTTATAAATTTATATTCTGATTTTCTTAAGATTTTAGTATTTATTCCTAATCTATAGCATGTATTTAATGCTCCGCTTGAAACATTGCCATATCCTAAAACAACAGCAAACATATCTGACGGCATTTTCTGGCTATGCCTTAAAGCATAATAAACTCCTGCTTCGCCAGTAATATCTGTTTGATTAACTAATCTATAATTTTTAGCATCTCTAATTTGCTCCATTTCCACGATAACAAGATCTTGCAACCCAGCATAATAAATGTTCTGTTTATTCTGTTCACTATGAAACATACAAAAAAGAATAGATGGTTGCATCAATGAAAATTCAGCAGGCAATGGCGCTCTAACCTTAACAATTACTTCAGCCATTCCATAAAGATCTTTTACTTCTGAGATTATCTTTGCACCAGCAGCTGTATATTCATCATTACTGATAACCAGCAGCTGTATATTCATCATTACTGATATTAACTCCTTCTCCAGCATTTGCTTCAATTAAGATTTCATGTCCCATTTCAACAATTTTTCTTACAGTACTAGGAAGAACAATTACTCTTTTTTCAAGAGGATATCTTTCTTTTGGAATACTTATTCTCATACTAAAACCACCATAATCACTTTGTTCAACAGCGATGTATGTTTGAATTTATAAATTTATTTCCCAAAAGCTTTATATATCAGTATAACCAAAATTGTATAAATTAAATTAAAATCCAAAGGAGTGGTCTTCATGAACAAAAAAGGTGTTTATTCTTTATTGATTGTAGTACTTGTTGTAGTAGTAGGCGCATTAGCTTTGCTAAGCATAAACAATACTGATAACATATTAACAGGAAGTGTTGTATTAGATATTGACGAAAAAACTTTTTCTGACTGCATGAATATAGAAGCACAAAAATTAGGAGAATATAATAATGTTGAAACATACTGTAAATGCAAAGCAGAAGAAAAAAAAGGCTGTGATTTATACTTAAAACAGAAAAACAGCAATAATTGCGAAGCTGGTTATTTGCCTGAGTTTCAATGCGAAAAGAATTCACGACAAAAAGATATCCAATATCAGAAATATCAATTTGCAGATTGTAAGACTAAATCAGTGCCTGTCAAAGAATGCAACTCTGGCTGCGCAGGAGATGTCTGCGCAAACCAAGCATGCACTGATACAGACGGTGGGAACAAACCATATATTGGCGGAACTGTTAAAGGAAACAATAAGTTTGACCAGATTAAAGAACTAAGTGATATTTGCACATCTGCTGATACATTGAGAGAATTCTATTGTAAGAATGATGTTATTTCAGATATGTACACAGCATGTTCTTTTGGCTGCGACAAAGCAAAAGCAGAATGCATAGTTGCTCCTTGCACTGATACTGATGATGGCCAAGCAATCTACAAAGCAGGCACAACAACAGGCGCAGTATTTGGCGAGTCAATTGATGTAAAAACAGTAAAAGATGATGTTTGCGCAAATAGCAAACAATTGAAAGAATATTACTGCCATCTAACTGGAGCTGTTTCAGCAGTAACAGTAGATTGCACATATGGCTGCAGTGAAGGAAAGTGCACTGCTCCGACTGGATAAGATAATAAAGAATATTATTAAAAAAAAGAGGTGTATTAATATGTTAAAAAAAGGAAGTAATTATAATTTAATTTTAGTAATGATTGTTGCAATTGTTGCGATTATAGCATTATATTTAATGTCAACCAACAGCAAAAGTTCTTCAATAAATACAGCAACTATTACAGGAAATGGTGTTCTTGGTGGACCTAATTTAGGTGCAAGTGGAGTTCTAAAATGCGGTGTAAACACTTGCACTGGTGGCACAACCTGCAATGTAGTAACAAACAAGTGTGAAAAAATGGCAGACGCTAAAGTAAAATGCGCAAAAGACAGTGAATGTGTTTATGCAGGCTATTTCTGTGAGAAAACAGGCACACTTCAAAATATAGGAAATAAAATGGAAATCATAAAATACTGTGTAAAAGGTTGTAATGTAAATAATGATTGCGCAAATGGAATGCAGTGTAATACAAAAACAAACAAATGTGTAGAAGAATGTAAAGATCCAGATGGAGAAGATATTACTAAGAAAAGCACTACAAAAGGACTCATCACACCATCTTTTGATAAACATATTGAACTAACAGATGAATGCCTAAGTGAAAATACAGTAGACGAAAGAATATGTTCTATTGCAGTAACAGATAATAATTTAAAAAGTGTATCAACAAAACCATTAAAATGCCCAACAGGAACAACCTGCAGTAATGGCGCATGTGTAGAATCATGCACAGATGCAGATAATGGAAAAGATTATTTCAAGGCATCAACTGCAAAATTAGGCAAGAATGGCGCTAAAAACACAGATAGTTGTAATGAGAAAGGTGAATTAACTGAATCATACTGTGAAAACAACAAAATAAAAACAGAATTAAAAAAATGTCCAGCTGGTTGTAAAGATGGAGCTTGTGTAATACCTAAATGTACTGATAGTGATGTAACAACTAAAAACGATCCATACTCTGATGGAGAAACATATGGATTAGATGATCTGTACTATATAAATTATGGTTTAGGTGGTGGAGTTACAATGTTAAATAAAGAATTATTAACATTACAAACTATATCTGATAAGTGTGATACAGTCAATAACAAAATTACTGAATACTTTTGCAATGGAAAAATCAATTATGGTGATATGATAACAGTATCATGTCCTACAAACACACTTTGTTTAAAAGAAGCAAATGCATGTATACCAAAATGTTCTGAAACAGATACAAAAGATCAGAATGTAGCAGGAACAGCAATTGGTTATTTTTTATCATCTAACAAAACAGAAACAAAATCAGATGTATGTGATGGAAATAAATTAATAGAATACACATGTTTAGCAGATGGATCAAAAATGGAACAAAAACCAGCTGTAACTTGTCCTTATGGCTGTAAAAATGGCGCATGTTTACCTATATGTAAAGACACTGATAATACAGGAAGAGGAGAAAATGATTGGATTAATGAAGAATTCTTATTATACAGTGAAGCAACATATATTAACTTATTCAAAGCTGGTACAGCATCAGGTCCAAACCAAATAGGTAAGATAATAACAACAACAGACAAATGCGTAGGAACTACATTAACAGAAGCATATTGTGATGTAAAAACAAATACTGTAAAAACAAAGACAACAACATGTGAAAAAGGATGCGCTTCAGACGGTTCATGTAAACCATTGCCTGTAGAACCAAAATGTTTAGATAGTGATAAAGCAGCTAAAAACGAAAAAGTTGGTAATGTTGAGTATACACTAAACCAAGCAACATATATAAATTCAAAAACAGCAGGTTCAGCAAAGGAATATGGCATTGATGGAAAAGTAACAAAGGAAGAGAAAGATGCATGCGATGGGACAAAGATTAAAGAAGCATACTGTGACATTGCTACAAAGAAAACAAAAACAATTACATATGCATGTTCAACTGGAACATGTAAAGTTATTGATGGAAAAGGGGTATGCGCATAAAAAAACTTTCTTTTTTTGTTTTTTTCTTTATTCAAAAAAAATGAGTTAATACTCCGCAGCTTGCTGTGTGGATTTTTACTTTTCTACAACCTAAAATAAGATTTTTGTGCATGCAATAACTTCTACGGCAATCTATCCAATTGCTTCACTTGATAATTCTCTTCTTCAATAGTAATCACTTCTTCTTCCTGCTTTTTGTGTTCTTCTTCTTTCTTCGGCTCTTTTTTTTCTTTTTCATGATGCTCTGCCATGAATGCTTTATCTCTAATTTTACTTTGAACAGCATCCATCTCTTCAGGCTGCAATTGTTTAGGTTTCCATTGAAAGTTAATGCCGTCATTTTCTCTTCTGGATAATATCATGCAGACAAGATGAGGATAAGGATTATTAGTATTATCGCCATTAAACATAACAATATTTGTGCCTTGCGCTCCAGATGCTTCAAACAATGCAGATGCAGTTGTGTTTGCTACAGTAAACAACTGCTGGACAACAATATCCTGCAATGCTTCAATTGTATCAACATGCTGTTTAGGAAATATTTCAACATGGCCAAGAGCAGCAGGATTATCGCTTAACATAGCTATAACTATTGCATCTTCATAAACAATCTTAGCTTTCAACTTTCCTTCTTTTATTTTGCATAGTTTACAATCCAAAAAAATTCACTTCGTTCATTTTTTTGCTATTTTTTAGAGAACTTTGCAAAATTCTCTTTATTATCCTATCCTCGAAATCAAATTATTTTCATCATCATTTGTTGCAGTATCATTATTTTCATTATTCTTTTGATTATTATCTTCTGCTTCCTTCTTCTCAACATACTCTTTTAATTTAGCTAAATCAACATCCTTAAAGATATCCTGCAATTCTGCAATCTTTGCAATCTTCTCCTTAAGCAATGGCATATCATACAATAAAAGATACTTAAGTTTTGGATTAATAGCAAGCACTTCCATAAAATCCTCATACACTTTCTCTTCAGCTTCTTGTTCAGATAATTGTTTTTTCTTGAAATTCTCTTCTAATTCCTTGAAGACATCCATTTGCGCAGGTTTTTGCGATATAATCGATGGTTGTATTGGTGATTGTGAGAACTGTGACTGCTGCTGTTCTTGCACTATTTCTGCTTCTTTTATTATTGGTTTTGATTGTTTTTGCACATCTTTAACTTCTTTCTTTTGTATAATTGCTATAATTTCATCAAGAACAACATTTTTGAGAAGCATTTGCAATTGCGGATTTGTCTGCGCTAATGCTTTAAACTGCTCTGAATTCTCAACAATAAGTCGTTTTAATGGAATATTTTTATCAATTATTGCAAGAACTTCTTCTTTTGCATAAGATGTTGGCGGCAATGAACTTGTTTTCTGCTGTTGTTGCTGCAATGGAAATTTAGCATAAGTTGTTTTCAACATTAATGGAAGATTATTTTTTAACACTTTATACAATTCTTCCTCTTTGACAGCATCAATTTCTCCTTTTTTAAGTTCAAAGACATCAATATCATCATTCTTTTCTCTAGGAATAATATGCAATAAAAAATGCTGGCTTTGCTGGCCTGCAACAACGCCATTTGCAACAAATATCATATCGCCAAATACCAAAACACCTTCTTTGACTGCTTTGGAAATCTCTTTTATCTTCACAGCCAAATGCTGAAATGTTTCTTGCGGCAACAATGGAAGAATAGGATAATGTTCTTTCGGCATCACTAATGTATGTCCTTTAAATGCAGGATTAATATCAAGAACAGCAATTATCTTGTCATCTTCATAGATCTTTTTTGAAGGAATCTCTCCTTTAATTATCTTGCAAAAAGGACAATTTGCTTTTTGCGCTTCTAATGCTTGCTGTTGTTCTGGAGTGAACTGCATATAATCATAACCTCATATGATATCCTTTGGTTCTAAGTGGCATTCGAATTGTGTAAAACTACTGAATCGATATTAACATATTTAATCAAACCTTGTAGTTTATCTGTTGGAGATATAATTGTTTTGTACTTAAGAACTTCATTGAATTGAATTCTTAGTTTTTTTACCATTTGTCATATAACAATGTACATGCTTATAAAGATTTTCAAAATAATTACCGGGTAACACATAAAATAATTACTAGATGAAAAAACATATAAATATGATAATCATACTCATATGGACAGGTGATCTATATGGGATTAGAAATAGCAACAATTGGAGAGAGAGGACAGATAGTTATTCCGCAATCGTTACGAGATGACTTACATATTGACAAAGGAGATAAATTTATGATTATCAAAAAAGGAGATATAATTATCTTTAAGAAATTACGAGAACCTACAAAACAAGAGTTTGCGCAAATGCTTAAAAAAGCGCATGAATCTGCAGAAAAACACAGTCTAACAGAAAAAGACTTGGAAAATGCTCTCAATAAAGTAATGTCTCGAAAATGAAAGTAGTTTTAGATACAAATATCCTCATATCTGGCATTTATTGGAAAGGAGCTTCAGAAAGGATTCTTAATTATTGGGTTGAGAAAAGAATTGAACTAATAATTACAATTGAGATTAATTGAGAACTCTACAGTTGTTTATCCAAAAGAAAAGATAATGATCTATTAAGATTAAAGAACTATGAGAATATCAAATTCATACAACCGCATGAGTTTATAGCTATTTTTGAAGGGATTAATAAGTAAATCGTAGTTATGAAGAAGAATGTTATCTTACGATTATTTCACTTCCTCAGCAATAATAGAATAACCATCATTTGTCTTTACAACTTTTCCAGTAACTGTAATATTCTGCCCTTCAATTAAAGAGAGATTTTCAGCGCCAAAAAGCGAGACATTGATAAAACATTGCTGCGCTATTGTCAGAAAATAGTTATTGCCTGCTTTTTGCGCAGCAACAATTCTTCCATTGAGAGCAATTGTCTTATCAATATCTTTATCAGAAATTGTTGTTATGCTTCTTTCATCTAACTTTGCAGTTTTCAAAAAAGCAAATAATAAAATAATCCCTACAAAGAAAGTAACAAGAGCAATTTTAGTGATTGTTGATTCCTGCATGAGATTGCTGATGGTTGAGGATATAAATAGTTATTTATTTTTAGCAGATTTTATTACTGAGAATAGATAATCACAAAATTTCACCATACAACGAATATTCATCAACTCGAACAATCTTCACATGCAGCATCTCTCCAAGTGCAAAATCTCCTTTTACAACGACTTGTTTATAGGTATGAGTTCTAGCAAGCATTGTCTGCGTTCCTTCTTTACCATAATCATCGATAATAACAATGCCTTGCCAACCAATCCATTTCTTATTGATTTCTGGCAATTGTGATTCAAACAATTCTGTTATCTTCCGAGAACGTTCTGCAATAACCCCGCCTGCTAATTGCGGCAATGTTGCTGCAAAAGTTTTTGGTCGCGCTGAATAACGAGAAATATTAATAACATCAAATTTTAGTTGTTCAATAATTTTTAATGTTTCATTAAACTGCTCATCAGTTTCTTCTGGAAATCCGCAGATAATATCAGTTGCAATTGTAATCTCTGGTATTTTCTCTCGTAATCTTTGAACAATCTCAGAAAACTCTTCCCTAGTATAATCTCTTTTCATTGCTTTTAATACATCATTATCTCCTGCTTGCATAGGTATATGTAAAAACTTAAACATTTTTGGATGCAAAAATATCTGCGTTAATTCGTCAATATAAAGTTTAAAATGATCAGGATTGCCCATTCCTAATCGAACCATAAATGCCCCATCCAAAGCAAGTATTTCTCGCAATAATGCAGGCAATGCCAAACCAATATCTAATCCATACACAGCTGTATCCTGCGATGTTAGCCAGATCTCTTTAATACTTTGACTAATTGCTGTTTTCACCTGCTGAAGAATAGCTTCCTTTTCAAACGATTGGAGGTTAAATCGCGCTGCTTTTGTCTTGCAAAAAGTACAATTGCCTAAACAGCCGCGATTGATAGGGATAATCTCAACAACTGGATTCTTTCTAATCTTAGGCAGATTAAGCCGTTGGTTATTTTCTTTTTTGATCAGCACAACTTTATTGCCATCAAGCGTTTGTTCAACAACATCAGTAATGTTATTTATCTGTGTTGTGCCAAGCAATGATAATCCTGCTAATTTTTCTGGATCAGTTTGCGCAATACAACCAGCAATAACAAGAGGTTTTTTTGGCAATGTTTTCAAATATCGAAAGAAATCCTTTTCAGTTGCATTTTTTACAGTGCATGAATTGATGACAAACAGATCTGCTTGCTCTGCTGTTTTCACTATCTCATAACCGTCTTGTTGCAATATTCCTTGCATTGTTTCAGTATCTGCAACATTATTTGAACAACCTTGTGTGAAAAAGAATATTTTGTGCATAATAAGTAGTAAATCTGATTGTTTTTTAAATCTTTTGGATAGTGATATAATAAGAAAAATGTTAAATAAAAAATAAGAAAAATATTTAATTATTCTTTCTTTACATTAACTGCTTTTGGACCTCTGTCCCCTTGCTCTACATCAAATGTAACTGAATCATTATCACTTAAAGTTACGCCTTCTGCTAAAGCTGTTTGATGCACAAAAACTTCTTTTCCGTCTTCGCCAGCAATAAATCCAAATCCTTTCATCTGGTTAAAAAATTTTACTGTTCCTTTCATGTTTAATCCCCATATTTAATTTATTTTATATTTAATCTTCAGAAACAAACTAACTTATGTTAAAAAGCTCTGATAGAGCATAGAAAAGAGTGATCCTTTTTAAATGTTTGCCCAATATTTATAAATAGATAAATAATCCCTAACAAATATTCGGAGTTGATATTATGGCAGTAAAACAAGGAGATACTGTAAAAGTAGAATACACTGGAACATTTGATAATGGAGAAATGTTTGATTCTTCAGAAGACAAAGGACCATTGCAATTTAAAGTTGGCGGACATGAAGTAATCAAGGGGTTTGATAATGCTGTTGTTGATATGGAAGTAAACCAAGAAAAAAGTATAACAGTTGAACCAAAAGACGGTTACGGCGAACCAAGAGAAGAATTAAAGCACAAAGTGCCAAAAGATAAAATTCCAGCAGATGTTACTCCGCAAGTTGGCCAAACACTTGGCTTGCAAGATCCGCAAGGAAGAGTATTTCCAATAAAGATTATCACAGTTGATGCAGATTCAATCACAATTGATGCAAACCATCCATTAGCTGGCAAAACATTACACTTTAAGATTAAATTGTTGGAAATTTTATAAAAATATATATGGGGGATGAATTATGCAAACACAACAACTTTCAGAGATAGTAAGAGTTTCAGTTAATAAAAATAAAGGTCTTTCACAAGCAGAAAAAACTATGTATTTAGACCAATCGGTGTTAGATGGACTAAGAGATAATCCAGAAATAATTAGAGGCTTGCGCTGCACTGTAACTTTAAATCCAACAGATGAAATAGGATATAGATTTCAATATGCTTTTGATATATCATTCTTAGATGCTATTGGAGCTAAAATATATACTATTTCTGGATTAAATAGCACCAAATATATTCTTAATATAAACAATAACGAATTTAGCTGCAATATAATTGGTTATCCTAGATATATATCAACTTATGAAAACTTAATCATGAGACTAAAACTATATCCGTAACTAAAGAAAAAGAAATAATAAATGATGATGATAAACCACAAATACCACAATTAGAACTCGCATTTTTTATATTTAACAATATAAGAAAAGATGTTGCATATAAAACATTATTAAGATATAGTAAAAATTATCAAAGAATAGCAGATGCTTTTACTGGTTTAACTCCGACAAAATAAAAATCCCAACCACCCCAAGGGCAATGTCATTAAGTTAAGGAATTTTCTTGCTTAATTTATCTAATCTTTCTAAATCTGTCAATAGTTTCTCTGCTGTTCCTAAATATCTGATGTTTTTAGTAATATATTTTCCACCTATCTTTACTCTGTCTTCAATAATGAACAAAATATGATACCAATGGCTAGAATCTCAACAATGTATGATCTATTAAATGGAATAATCTTTAGTAGCTCTCTTGGTCCTCATAAATTACATGAATTTGATTTGGGAATAGAACTTATTCAAGAAAAGAACAGCGTCACAAAAGAAAAAACTTCATGAATCAAAGAAGGTGTTTATAATGCTTAACTTAATGACATTGCATCGCAAGCGATGGGGTATCCTCCAACAAATGAGTAAAACAAAAGCTTTCGTATGTGTTTGGACAAAATTTATATAGCTGAAAGTTCTATTTATAACCATGACTAACAATAAACAACTAATCATAAACCTAAAAAGAAAAATACTTCCTATTCTAAAGAAACATCATATAAAGAAAGCAGGCATCTTTGGAAGTTATGCAAGGGGAGAGCAAACTAAAAAGAGTGATATTGATATTTTAGTTGAACTTCCTAGTGGGATTGGTTTTGGTTTTGCAGGAATAGAATTAGAATTAGAAAAAAAACTTAGAAAAAAGGTTGATTTATTAACATACAATGGAATTAATAAGAGACTTAAAACTAGCATATTAGATGATGAGATCAGGATATTATGAAAAAACAACCATTAATCTATATAGAGCATATCTATGAATCAATTCAGAATATAGAAGAATTTATGGAAAATTTAAGTGAAGAAGATTTAAGATCAAAAAAACTTTATCAAAATGCAATTGTTCGTGAATTAGAAATTATTGGCGAGGCAACAAAGAATATTCATTCTGGATTCACCAATAAATATCCTAATGTTCCTTGGAGTGAAATAGCAAAGACAAGAGATAAACTAATACACTATTACTTTGAAGTTGATCTAAAAATATTATGGGATATAATTCATGTTGATATTCCATCTCTAAAAAAACAGATTATTGAAATTCTCAAACAAGAAAAGAAATAATAAATGTTAACTATAGAATAATCTCTTTTTTATTATTGTATTCTTCATTTTATCCTTATTCTCTTTAGCTCTCTTCCCAATCTCCAGCAACGGAACAACAACAAAATCTCTCTCAAAGATTCTAGGATGCGGCACAACTAGATTCTTTCGATTAATTCTCTGATTGCCATAAAACAAAATATCAACATCAATTGTTCGTGGACCATTTCTAATAGTCTTTCTCCGTTTTAATTTCTTCTCAACAATTCTTGCAAAATATAATAATTGATTAGCACTCAGAACAGTTCTAGCTTTTAGCGCGCAATTATAGAAGTTCCTCTGATTAAAATAACCAACAGGTTTTGTTTCATAAATAGAAGATATTTTATTGACTATAATCTTTTCTCTAAGCAATTCAATTGCTTTTAATAGATTTCCTTTTCTATTGCCAACATTTGAACCAAGCGCAAGATAAATTATTGCCATTTTATTCACATTCATTATTCAGATTTGTTATTCAAATTTATTATAGCTCTTCAACTATCTGCGCAACTTGTTTATGTTCCTTTACATCATGCACTCGCAGATAAGAAACTCCTTGCAGCAAAGCTATCGTATTCATTGCAATTGTTCCAGCTAATCTTTCCTGCGCATCTGCTCCTGTTATTTTGCCAATAAACGATTTTCTTGATACTCCTAGCAATACTGGATAACCAAGAGAAACAAACACATCAAGATTACGGATAATCTCAAGATTATGCTCAACTGTTTTCCCAAATCCTATTCCAGGATCAAGAATAATATTTTGCTGTTTTATTCCAGCTTTTTTTGCAAGCATTGCTCGCTCTGCTAAAAAACGTTTAATTTCTGCAACTATATCTTCATATTTTGGATTAACCTGCATTGTCTGCGGAGTTCCCTGCATATGCATTATTACAACACTTGCATCATATTTTGCAATTATTTTTGCCATTGCTGAGTCAGATAATCCTGCAATATCATTGATAATATCTGCTCCAATCTTCAAACATTCTTCAGCAACAATTGTTTTGCAGGTATCAACAGAGATTAAGACAGGCAATTGATTGTCGACAATATATTGTTTTATTGCTTTTATCACAGGCAATAATCTTTCTAATTCTTGTTCTGCAGTTATTGAAACAGCTCCTGGTCTTGAACTTTCTGCGCCAAAATCAAGAATATCAGCTCCATCTTCAATTAATTGAATTGCATGTTCTATAGCGCTTTCTACTGGGATATATTTTCCGCCGTCATAGAAAGAATCAGCAGTTAGATTAACAATACCCATCAACTTAACTTTTCTTTCTTTTTTATTTTTATCTTTATTTCTTAGAATTACTGCCATAATATCCCTGAACAAATGCTTTAAAATCAACATGCAACTGCTTTGTAATCTCACCAGCTTTGCCTTTGCCAATAATCATTGCATCAATTTTTACAACAGGAACTATTTCCATAGTGGTGTTAGTTAAAAAACATTCATCACAATTAACAAGATCATTTTTCATAAGTTTTCTTATCTCAACTTTAAGATACTTTTCTGCAAGCTTAAGAACAATGGCTCTAGTAATACCATCTAATACATTAGGTGAAGTCAATAATCTTCCATTTTTAATAATATAAAAATTACTTGTTGTGCATTCTGTAATCTCATCACCATGTGAAAACAACGCATCAAATACATTCTTCTGCTTTGCCTCTCGCGCTGCAAGGATATTAGCTAAAAAGTTGATTGATTTAATTTTTGGCAATGTTCTGGAATATTTTGAAATAATTAAATTGACACCATCATAAAGATTTTTATCATAAACAACAAATTCTTTTGCAATAATAAAGAATTGCGGTTTGCAATCTTTAACTAATCCCATCTCGCCAATGCCGCGAGTAACAGTTAATCTAATATATGCTTCATCAAGCTTATTCTTCTTGATTGTTTTCTCAATTTCTATTTTCATCTGCTGTTTTGTTATTGGGATAACTAATTGCATCTGTTTTGCAGAAAGATATAATCTATTAAGATGTTGATCAGCCATAAAAAGTTTGCCGTTATACGTCCTTAATGTCTCAAATACGCCATCGCCATACAATAAACCATGATCAAATACAGAAATGCATGCTTTCTCTCTAGGAATCAACTTACCATTGATATTTATGAGCATAGTTTAAAAGAAGAATTAGTGGATATATAAATTTTTGTGATTAGCAAAAATTTATCCAACAAACTCTGACTTAAACTGCTTCAAAGAAGTCATAGAAACTGCTTTAATTATGCTGTAATTGTTAATAATATATTGTATAAACTGATAATATTCATCGCTATCTTTAACGCGCAGCTTAACCAATACTTCAAAATCTCCTGTGACAATGTCAACACTTTCAACCTCATTATGTTTTGCAAGCTTCTCACACACATCATCAATTTTTCCGTATTTATCCTGACTAACACGTATCAATAAATAAGCGCAATATCCCAAACCAATCTTTTTATAGTCAAAAACAGCTTTGTATGCCTTGATAGCTCCTTCTTTTTCCATCTTTTTGATATTATAATGGATTGTCGTTGATGGTTCTTTCATTTTTTTAGCAAGCTGAGTTATCTGCGGTGTGCAAAAACCATGTTTAAAAAGTTCAATTAGTCTTGGAGTGATGTTTTTCATCTTATTTTTGTATAATATTCAACTATTTATATTATTTTCGATATTTTTCCGAATATTATTCAGTTATATATATTATGATAAATGAATAACATATATTCATGGCAAAAATAACAGAATCAAGAATACCAAAGAAACATGGAAAACGTCTCGGCATTATTGGCGGTATTGGCGCAGAAACAAGTTCCAAGCTTTGTTTAGCTATAAATCAAAGAATAAGAAAAGCAACAGCAATACAACCAGATATTCTGCTGGAGAATGTGCCAATGCCTGATAAAGAAATGCTTAAATTAATGCAAGGAAAGAAAACAGAGCTGGCAGTTGAAATACTAAAAACAGCAGTAGTAAATTTAAACAAGACAAATGTTGATTTTATTATAATCCCATGCAATACTGTGCATATATTTATTGATAAATTACGAGCAGTTTCAGTTGCGCCAATAGTAAGTATAATAGAAGAAACAGCAAAAAAATGCAAAGAATTACAGTTGCAGAAAATTGGATTGCTTGCATCACAGACGACAATTGACAATCATTTGTTTGAAAACGTATTTAAAAAAAGAGAAATGAACATAATTACACCTGACGACAAAGATCAAGAGATAATAAATAAGACAATTGTAAGGATACTTGATAAAAAAACAGAAAATAACGATAAAACACAGATAAAAGAAATAATCAAAAGATTACAAAGAAAAGGCGCAGAAGCAATCATCCTCGGCTGCACAGATCTGCAACTGCTAGTAGATACTACGAATATTGCACAAGAAACAGAAGTTCCATTGATTGACACCTGTAAAGTGCTGGAAGATGTTGCTGTTAAGAGATTGATGGGAAAATAGCAACACCAGAATCACACAATACAATCCTATTCCATAACTTTTATTAACACAAAAATAACAGCAACTAACAAATGTACGAGCAACTCATCTGGATAAGGAACAAATGCATAAAAACAATCTACAAAAGACTCTGCAAACCTATCTTTTTCCGCATTGATCCTGAAGTGATCCATGATACAATGACCAAAAGAGGAAAGTTTCTAGGAAACAATCTATTAACAAGAAAAGCAACACAATTATTTTTCTGTTATAAAAACAGAAAAATAGAGCAGACAATCGCTGGCATTAAATTCTCAAATCCAATTGGTTTAGCTGCTGGCTTTGACAAAAATGCTGAACTCACGCAAATTCTTCCTCATATAAGTTTTGGTTACATCGAAGTTGGTTCTATTACTGGAGAACTATGTGGGGGTAATCCAAAACCAAGACTATGGAGATTACCGAAATCACAATCGCTTATTGTTTATTATGGATTAAAAAACAACGGCGCAGAAGCAATCGCAAAAGAACTAGAATTGCTAAAACAAAAAAATAAAATGCTGATTCCATTAGGAATCAGCATTGCAAAAACAAACTGCAAAGAAACAGCTGAAACTTCTGCAGCAATCGCTGACTATTGCAAAGCATATTCTTTATTAGAATCATACGCTGATTACATAACAATAAACATCAGCTGCCCAAATGCATTTGGCGGTCAGCCATTTACAAATGCAGAAGATTTAAACAAACTTTTGAAAGAGATAAATAAAATAAAAACAAACAAACAACTGCCTATCTTCTTAAAACTCTCTCCAGACATTATAACAGAAGAATTAGATAAAATAATTGAAGTTTCCAGAAAATACAACATCACTGGATTTATCTGTTCAAACTTAACAAAAAACAGAGACAATCACAAAATAATTGAGAAAGATATCCAAACAGTTGGCGGATTATCTGGCAAAGTAGTTGAGGACTTAACAAACAAGCAGATAAGCTACATCTGCAAAAAGACAAAGAAAGAATTCATAATAATTGGTTGCGGCGGAGTATTTTCAGCAGAAGATGCATATAAAAAGATCAAACTTGGAGCTTCATTAATTCAATTAATTACAGGTATGATCTATGAAGGTCCTCAAGCAATCAGCGAGATCAATCAAGGTTTAGTAAAATTATTAGAGAAAGATGGATACAATAATATTTCTGAGGCTGTTGGTAAGGAGAATTCTATATGTATTTAATAAGATTCTAATTCAATTCCTTTAACTTTGGAAAAATCTCTTATATTCCGCGTTAATAATTTTTCCTTTTTAGTTAGTGTAATTCCAGCAATAAGAATATCAATTGGATCTACCATCTTTCCTTCCTTAATAAGAGTTCCATCTATTTCTCCTGCTTTTTGAGCAGAATCATTATCAAGCGCCAAAATAACTTGTCCATTAAGAACTTTCATAATCTTATTTTTTTCTCCTTCTGGTTTATTACTCTTTGTCATTCCACTAAATAATTCATAAATTGTTACTGCTGTGACGAGCTGAGGTTCATCACTTTTGATAAGTTCATGTAACTTTGCAACTGCATCTGTATCATTATTCATTAAGTCAATAATAAAACAAGTATCAAATATCATGCTAATCGTCTCGCTGTAATCTCAACGCGTTTTCTCATTCTTTTCCGTAAATCAGCAACATTCTTTTTTAATTCATTTGCTTCCTCATTCGTAAGAACTCCGATAAGATCAAGAAGAGAATGTTTACTCATGATTCTATTAATAACATCACTAAAACTTTCTGTTGATTCTTTATATGCTGCTAATTTCTCATACGCACCATGAGTTATCGTTATTGTTTTTGTTGCCATAACAACTAAGTGTATGTACATGTATTTAAACTTTACGATAATCTTTATTAACCGAGAGATATATTCTTTAAGCTATGCGAGGCTTCGTCGTCTATCCAACGTATAGAATTATTGAGAATAAAGCATATGTTTATCTATTTGGAAAACTGGAAAATGGAGAAAGTTTTCTGACAATCAATTATTTTCAGCCATATTTCTACATAAGGAAGTCAGATCAGAAAAAAGCAGAAGACATACAAAAAAGTGAAAAGTTTACAATAAAAGAAACAGATTTTTTTAATTTCAAGAAAGAACATGCATTGAAGATAATTGTTGACCTTCCAAATCAAGTGCCTCCATTAAGAAAATTATTCGAAGATAGCAATATTATAACTTACGAAGCTGATATTCGCTTTACATCTAGATTTATGATTGATCACAACATAAAAGGTTCATTGACAATCAAAGGAGAACATAAAAAAGGAAACTTTGTTGATAGAATCTATGAAAATCCAGAATTATCAGCAGCAGATATCTATGAAGCAGAGCTTAAAGTAGCATCATTAGATATTGAAACAAACGGCAATGCAACTGAGATTTATTGTATTTCATTATCAACAGATAATCATACAGAAGCATACATCACAAGTGAAAAAGAAGTAGAGTCTGAACATGCAAAAACATTCAAAGATGAAAAAGCAATGCTTGAACATTTTAAAGAAAGAATCCAAACAATAGATCCTGATATAATTACAGGCTGGAATGTAATTGATTTTGATTTGCACGTCTTAAAAGAAAGAATGAAACACCACAAGATACCATTTGTTATTGGCAGAGCAGATTGGGAATGCAAAATAAGAATTGAATCAGATTTTATGCGAGAATCATCTGCAGATATTGCAGGAAGACAAGTATTAGATGGTATAGCATTATTAAAAAATAATTTTGTAAAACTTAATGATTACAAACTTGATACAGCTAGCCAAGAAATACTTGGTAAGAAAAAATCATTAGAATTCAATGATAAAAGAGCAGAAATAGAAGCATTATACAAGAATAACAAAAAAGCATTGGTTAAATACAACATTTTAGATACAAAATTAGCGCAACAAATTCTTCAAAAGAAAAATCTTATTAATATTACTATTCAACGTTCAATGCTTACAGGGATGCAATTAGAACGAGTTTCTTCATCGATTGCTTCTTTAGACTCATTATACTTAAGAGAAACAAAAAAAAGAAAAATAGTCTGCCCAACAGCGCATATTGATGATTCAACAGAAAGAATAAAAGGCGGCTATGTTCGTGATTCCTCTCCAGGTATTTACGATTATGTATTAGTGCTTGATTTCAAAAGCCTATATCCCAGCATAATCCGCACATTCAACATTGATCCAATTACTTTTGATAAAGATGGCGAGATAGAAGCGCCTAATGGAGCGCGATTTAGAAATGAACCTGCAATTTTGCCGGAATTAATTCAACATCTTTGGCAGATGCGAGATGCTGCAAAGAAAAAAAAAGATGATGTTGCAAGTTATGCAATTAAGATTACAATGAATAGTTTCTTTGGAGTTCTCGCAAACCCAACTTGCAGATTTTATAGTTTAGATGTCGCAAATGCAATAACATCTTCTGGAAGACAAATTGTGCAGGAAACAGCTGAAATGATTGAAAAGAAAGGTTTTCCTGTTATTTATGGCGATACAGATTCAACTTTTGTCTTATCAGGAAAGAAAAGTGAAAAAGAAACAGAACTATTAGGTGAACAACTGCAGAAAGAAATAAACAATTATTATACAAAACTAATCAAAGAAAAATACAATAGGGCATCTTGTTTAGAGCTTGAATTTGATAAAGTCTACAAAAAATTTATTCTTCCGAAAATCAGAGGACAAGAAACAGGAGCAAAAAAAAGATATGCAGGTATGGTAATAGAAAATGGAAAAGAAGAAGTTAACATAGTTGGCTTAGAATTTGTGCGTAGGGACTGGACAGAGCTTGCAAAAGTATTTCAGCTGGAATTGCTCAACAGAATATTCAATGATAGAGAAGTGCAGGAATACATCAAACAATTTACAGAAGAAGTATTATCTGGAAAACATGATGATCTCTTAGTTTATCGAAAAGCAATCAGAAAAGAAGTTGCAGAATACACAAAAACAACTCCGCCTCATGTAAAAGCAGCAAGATTGCTTGGCAATGAATTAGATTCAAATGTGATAGAATATGTAATCACAACAGAAGGTCCAGAACCAATCCAGAAAAAGAGTCATAAGATTGATTATGAACATTACATCGATAAACAGATGAAACCAATTGCAGATTCTATACTTTGTTTCTTTAATACGTCATTTGATGAATTAACATCTTCAAAAAAACAGAAGACTTTGTTTAATTATTAAACTTTATTCTTAAAAAGAAAAAATAAATTATTTACTCAATCCAATTGCAATAGCAGTGCTTACTATGCGAATAGAAAGTATTTCCAGATGTTGTGGGGGATTGCTAAGAAGAAAAAGGTTAAAAAATAGTTTTTCCTTATTCTCACAAATATTATCTACTCTTTCTCGCTTACATACACTAGTAAGCTTTATATAGTAAAACATCCTAAAAGAGAATTAGATATAAAAGTAGGTGATTATATGAAAAAAGAAATTTGGTTCAAAGCAAAAGATTATGGTATTGGTTGGTATCCAGCAACAAAAAAAGGGTGGTTAGTTCTATTAGCATATCTTGTGTTATTTATTGGAGGAATTGCATACTTTAGATATAATTCAACATTAGGAAACACAACAACAATTATTAAAGAAATAACATATATTGTAATAATTACATTAATTTTAGTATACATCTGTATGAAAAAAGGAGAACCTATGCAATGGCAATGGGGTAAAAAAAGATAATTATTTTATTTTTTTTCTTAAATCTTAGTTCACAAACAATCTCTGCTGTTTTTAGCTTCTGTAATTAGCATTTATTTTAATATAACCTTCTGTTAAATCGCAAGTATATGCAGTAAACTTCCCAGCTCCAGAACCAACATTGACAACTATCTTGATTTCTTTTGAATTCAGATATTTCTTTGCATGATCTTCATTAAAACTAATTGGCTCGCCATTTTTGAAGACAAGTATTTCTCCAAATAGTATTGATGTTTTTTCTTGTTCTATCCCGCATCTTCCTGCAGCAGCTATTATCCTTCCCCAATTAGCATCATTGCCATAAACTGCTGTTTTTACTAGTGGCGAATTAGCTATCGTCATTGCTATTAATCTTGCTTTTGTTTCACTTTCAGCTCCATGTGCTTCAACAATGATAAGCTTGTTTGCTCCTTCTCCATCAGCAGCTATTTTCTTAGCAAGATCTAAACATAATTCCAAAATTTTATCAGAGAATTTGCTGATTATTGTATCTATTTTCTTATTATCTGCTGCCCCATTTGCCAATATAATTGCAGTATCATTGGTGCTGCCATCTCCATCAACAGTGATTGCATTAAAAGTTTTGTCGCATGATATCTTCCATATTTCTTCCAGTATCTTTTTTTCAATATTAGCATCTGTTACAACAAATGCAAGCATTGTAGCCATATTTGGAGCTATCATTCCAGATCCTTTGACAGCTCCATAGATTGTTACTTCTGTCCCATCTATCTCTATTTTTGCTGATGTGGTTTTCATTGCCAAATCAGTCGTCATAATTGCTTTGGCAAAATCATCTGGATTAGCTTCAAGAGATGACACAACTTTGCTGATTCCAATGGTTATTTTTTCCATTGGCAGTTGCTGTCCTATTACTCCTGTTGAGCATATAAAAATTTCTGATGGTTTGATTGATAATTTTTCTGCTGTTATTTTCTGCATTTCTTCTGCATTTTTCATGCCCTGAATTCCTGTGCAAGCATTGGCATTTCCACTATTTACTAAAATAGCTTTTTTTGGCGACCTTAAAATCTGCATATCCAATACCACTGGAGCAGCCTTAACAGAATTTTTAGTGAAAACTGCTGCAGCTGCGCATTCCTTTTCAGAATAAATTAATCCTATATCCTTCCCTTTCTTTTTGATTCCTGCCTCACATCCAGCAAATTTAAATCCCTTTGGAATCATTTTAATCCCTCTGTTTCTTTTAATCCAAACATTAGGTTCATATTTTGAACTGCTTGGCTGCTTGCTCCCTTTAACATATTATCAATAGCGCTGATTATTACCAAACGATTGTTTTTATCTATTTCAAATCCCCCAATTGCGCAGTAATTTGTATTTTGGACATCGTGAAGAGTTGGGATTGCATCCATTATTTTTACAAACTCAGCATTTTTGTAATATTCCTTATAAATTTTTTTTATTTCATCGTTGCTTGTTGATTTACTGAGCAAAATGTGGGTTGTGCAGAGTAATCCTCTAAAATGCGATAAAACATGCGGTGTAAAGGATATTTTCATTCCAGATATCTTTTCCATTTCTGCTACATGTTTATGTTGAGATAAAGCATAAGCCACTACATTATTCTTTAGTTTTTCTGCGGAATTTCTATCATTTGGTGTTTTACCAGCTCCACTGCATCCTGATTTCCCATCTATAATAATATATTTTACTATTTTATTTTCTCGCAGAGGCAGCAATGAAAGCAAAGCTGCTGTTGCATAACATCCAGGATTGGCAACTAACTTTGCTGTTTTAATTTCAGTTTTATTTAATTCAGATAGTCCATAAATTGCAGTTAATCTGTGATCTGCGCTTAGATCTATAATTCTTATTTTTAGTTTTGGCGCAATTTCTTTGGCAGTTCCGTCAGAAGTGGCAAGAAAAACAATATCTGCTGCATTATTAAGTTGTTCAATGCTTAAATTAGTATATTTAGCATTTCCTTTGTATTCAGGGTAAATATCTTTAACTTTCGACCCTGCATTGTGCTCAGAGTTTAATGCTGCTATTTTTACTTCAGGATGCTTTTCTAATAACTTAAATAGTTCAAATCCTATATAACCAGATGCTCCGATTATTGCTGCTTTTATCATTTTAGTGCTTCCCCTAATATATTGATCCCTTTTTTTAGTTCGTCTTCAGTTATAGTCAATGCAGGCAGCATCCGTAATACATTATCTGCGCATTTATTGACTATAAGTTTTTTCTCTAAACATTTCTCGACTATAATAGATGCATCTTCCTCAATCTGCGCGCCAATCATCAATCCTTTTCCTCGAACTTCTTGCACTTTGTTTAGTTCTTGAAGTAATCTCATTGCGTTTTTTCCATTTTTTTCTGCATTTTCCATAAGATTATTTTTTTCAATATAATTTATTGTAGTCAAAGCTGCTTGACATGCCAAAGGATTGCCTCCAAATGTGCTTGCATGATCGCCTTTTTCAAATGAATTCGCAACTTCGCATTTTGCTAATGTTGCTCCGATGGGAATTCCATTAGCTAATCCTTTGGCTGTAGTCAAAATATCAGGCAAGATTTTATTATGCTGATAACAAAAATATTTTCCAGTTCGTCCATTGCCTGTTTGCACTTCATCTAAAATCAATAATATGTCTTTTTGATCGCATATTTCTCTTACTTTGTTAAGGTAATCATGTTCCGGAACTATTATTCCTGATTCGCCTTGGATAGGTTCAACTATAAAAGCAGCAGTGTCGTTTGTTATTTCTCTTTTAAGCGCATCAGCATTTCCAAATGGAATGTGGCTAAATCCTTGAATTAATGGTTTGAATGGTTCAGTGTATCTTGGTTTTCCAGTTGCTGAAAGAGCTCCTAATGTTCTCCCATGAAATCCTCCTATTGTTGAGATTATGCCTTTTTTCTTTGTATGTTTTCGTGCTAATTTTATCGCAGTTTCATTTGCTTCTGCGCCAGAATTAGTAAAAAACGATTGGTCAAGTTTTGTTATTTGGTTAAGCTTTTCAGCAAGTTCTATTTGTGGTTCAGTATAGAATAGATTTGTTGTTGTTATTATTCTA
Source organism: Candidatus Woesearchaeota archaeon (assembly GCA_016219865.1). Taxonomy (GTDB): domain Archaea; phylum Nanobdellota; class Nanobdellia; order Woesearchaeales; family DSVV01; genus JACRKF01. The sequence continues at coordinate 32,649 of JACRKF010000027.1, forward strand.
TCTGCTTGTTCTTTAATTGCAGCATTTACTTCTGGATTTGCATATCCTACACTGCAAGTTGCAATTGATCCAACTAAATCAAGATAACTGTTTCCTTCATTATCATAAAGGATGCTCCCTTTTCCTTTTGCAATTAATAATTTGTTTCTGTTATAAGTCTGCATAATTAATTTTTTTTCTTTTTCTATGTAAGTCATTCTGCAAAAATCGCCTCCTTATTTAACACATATTTTCTTTACAATTGTTCCAGCTCCATGGAGAGTGAATAACTCTGTAAACAAGTTCTTTGGCGCTACAATATGAACTAATAGCTGTTCTTCTGTTTCTTCTAATAGTTTTTTAGCTTCGTTTACTTTAAAAAGCATTCCTCCATTTATTTGTCCACTTTCAACAAGCGGCTTATAGTCTGTATCTATAATAATTTCGCTGATAATTGCTCCTTCAGAGTTAAATACTCCTCCTGTTTCAGTCACAAGTATAAATCTTTTGGACCCAAATTGTTTAACTAAATCTTTTGCAGCAGTATCAGCATTTATATTGTATTGTTGTCCTTTTGAATCAATTCCAATAGGCGCTATAATGGGGATTATTCCTTTCTTAATTGCAAGCAGTATTTTACTTTGTTCAATCTCCTCAATAATCCCAACAAACCCAGGATCTTGGTTTTCAAATGGTTCATGTTTTCTAACTAAAAATGCATCATTAATAACTGTAGCTTGCCCGCCCTGTTTTTTAACTGCTTCTGCAAGTTGCCTGCTTGTTTGCATTAATTGTTCTACAACTATTTTAAGTTGAGTTGCGTCAGTAACTCTTAACCCATTGACCTTTTTGTTATCTAAATTTCTGGATTTTAATTCTTCATCAATTTGAGGTCCTGCTCCGCATACTATAATTGGATAAATCTCAAATTGGCAGAAATACTGGAGAGCAGAAGCAACAACAATAAGTTGATCTCGAATTATTGCGCCTCCTATTTTGATTACTGCAAAACTTTCCTTAGGTATTTGTTTGAACACTTTTGCATATAGCATTGTTTCTTGATTTATTTCCACAATGATTATTTTATTAAGTTTACTTTTAAGCTTGACGTTTAATGTATAACAAAATCAGACTTAATTGTCTTAAATAGAACATTTATAGTAAAGAGAATTTTGCAAAAATAGCAATTTTTGCAAAATTCTCCTCAGCAGGCCAAAGATAATGCCGACTTCTTCGACATTATCAAGCGTTGCTTACAGCAACAAATCCGGACAATAGGGAATTAATAACATAAAGAACTTTGCAAAGAATTTTGCAAAGTTCTCTAAACGTACCAAATAATCGATATTTCTTAGGTATGTAATAAATATGTAGTTGGTAGTTAGTAGTATTGCAGCAAATTTGCAGTTTGCCACTAACTACTTACTACTAACCACTAACTTATTACATACTAATTTATCTCTATTTTTTATATTCATCCAACTCCTTCAGAAACCTTTCAATAGTCTTAATCAGATGTTCTGGCTGTGTCCGTAAAATAATAGCAGCCTTCGCAACAACATCTCCTTCAAATTTCTCAGTAGATTTCAATAGTAATTCAACAGCATCAATCTTCTGCTGTTTTTCAACTGCTTTTTTTGCTTTTTTCCAATTATCAAACAGTTCCTGCGCTCTCGCTGGAATTTGCTGTACATCACATTGCAAAAGCTTTGCAATCACCTCTGCAACCTTACTTTCATCAGCTGATTCATTAATAGCTGCATTTCCTGCAGTAAATGTTATCCGCGCAATTCCATCTTGAATCTTTGCAGTTTTGATTATTTTTATTTTTCCAGCTTCACTAGTATTGTCCAGATGCGTTCCACCGCAGCATTCAACATCAGTATTGATAATATTTACAATGCGAAGCTCTTTTCCAGGCACAACTCCGCCTTGATAAATATTTAAGCCAAATAATTTTTCAGCTTCATCACGAGGATAAAATTTCTTGATAACAGGAATCCTTGCTTCAACTATCCTATTCGCCTCCAACTCTATTTTTCTAACTTCATCTTCAGTAAGACTTTGAAAATGAGTAATATCAATATGCGCTTTTTCCAATGTTTTTTTTGCGCCTGCTTGATTGATATGATTTCCTAAAACAGTTCTTGCAGCTGCGTTCATTATATGCGTAGCAGTATGATGTTGCGTTAATTGCATTCTTCGCGCAAAATCAATAACGCAAACAACAGCTTCTCCTTCAAGAATCTTATGTTCAGCAGTTAATTCATGAACAATAACATGTTTATACTTAAAAACATTAACTACTTGCTCATTCTGAATAGTTCCACGATCATTTATTTGCCCGCCAGAAGTAGGATAAAAATATGTTTGATCAAGAATAACATATTTGCCAATAATCTTGACGATATGCGCTTTAAACTCTGCTTTTTTCCAATCATCAAAGTACAATACTTTTGTTTCTGGAACATTAGCAATATCAAGAACAATATCTGCTTTTGTTTCATGTTCTTGTTTTTCTTTATCATGTTTGCTGGCAACAAGAGCATAAAAATTATCAGGAACTTGAACATTTTTCCCAAGTTTTTTAGCTTCATCAGCAATAAGTTCTGGAGCTATTCCATTGCTGTCATATAATTTAACAAGAATTTCCGGAGTTATTTCTTCTTTGACAATTCTTTGTGTTATTGCGCGTGATTTATCAACAGTTTGAATATATTTATGCCTTTCAACTTCTAATATTTTTTTTACATTTGCAATATTTTCATGTAATTCTGGGAATAATGGTTTCAAATATTGAGCATGTTCTTCTGCAATAGCGCCAAGATCAAGATTCCAATTATATTTATCATTAAAATACAACGCTCTTCTTAATATTACCCTTAAATTATATCCGCCGCCAACATTGCTTGGCAATCCTCCGTCTGCTAATGCAAACAGCAGAGAACGTGTATGTTCGGCAACAGAAAATAATGCAGACAATGGAACGACATTTGATTTCAGATAAGAAACATCAACCTTTAATTGATCTGCAATCTTTTGCCACATCTTTTGAAGATCATCTACTTCATCAGCATTAAGATATGAACTAAATGGCAAAAATCTTTGCATAAGATGTTTATCAACCTTTATTCCAGTTTGATGAAATAATTTCTTACATACTGTAGGAAATGTTGTTTCATAACTTGTTGCAGTTGCCTGCGTAAACCAAGCATTTCTTTCATGCCCCATACCCATATCAAGCACTTTGAGATTAAGCTCTTTATTTCCATGTGGAGTAACCTCATAAAGCATATACACCTGATTCCCTAACTCAAGACCTCGAGAAAAATATTCCATGCATGGTCCAAAATTACCTCCTCCAGCCCATGCATCTTCATGGAATGTTATTTCTTCATTAGGCAATCCTAAACCTTTATTTAACCAAGAATGAATATCCTCAAAATATTTTCGCTGATTGAATTCTTTTGGAGGAGTAAAAGCATGCTGTCCTATCATGACAAAGCCAGTATAATGCGCGCCAGTAATGCCAACATTATCAATATCATTAAACCTAAGACAAAACTGCGGCACAACTAATGGATTTGCTGGAGGTTTTACTTCTCCTGAGACAACATATGGCTGAAAATCATAGATGCTTGCTTGAACAAACTCAGTATCATCTCTCCAACGCGCTATGACTGGATATCTTTTAATTGGTGTATACCCTAATTTCTGAAAATGTTTAGAAAATTCCTGCCATACTTCTATATAATCCAGCTTTTTCTTTGCAGGCGGATTATCAAAAAAACGAAATCCTCCAGAACATGCAGGATCGCCGCAATTATGCTGACCATTATTGACTGTCCAGAAAGATATTCCGCAAGTTTTACATTGCTTGCGAACAAAACCCTGTTCTTTTAGTACTGATGCAGCATAATACTTCTCAGGATTCTTGCTTGCAATTGCTTTGAACTCTTTTTTGATTTGTTTAGTATCCATAAAAAAAGAAGTATAAGAAAGACTATATAAAATTATTCTTTGAATTGTGAATTTTACAACAGTAAAATCCACAATTCAAAAACTTTATATAACACCTCAGCATATATTTTATCATGGAAGAAACAACACCAGAACAAGAAATCTCATTTGAAGAATCAACTGAAATCATCCAATATGTTGGATTACATGAACTTGATGATAAAGAAAAAGATATACTTAACAAACTCACAGCAGAATATCATCCTAAAGTAAAACGCTTATTGCATAACAATACTTCTTTGACAGTGCATATAAAAAAATTACGTAACAACTCAAAAAACGAAAAGAAACAGCATAAATACAGCATTACAGTAAAAACAATATCTCCAACAAAACCATTCAGGGCAGCATCTAATGATTGGAACTTAAACACAGCAATACATGATGCATTTATGAATCTGGAAAAAGAGCTCGAAAGAGTATACAGAAAGAATGACATCCATAAGAATCATGTAAAGTTCTCAACAAATAATAAAACTAAAAAGAAGAAAAAATAAATACAGTTAATTATTTAAATACTGAAATATATCCATTTTCTATGGAAAGTTTTTATTTTGCAAAATCAGGGCAAGTTTATACATTATCTGCAGAAGCAGCAATTGTAGATAAACTTCTCCATTCACAATTAATTCTAGATCAACTTAAAGCACAAAATCTTTATGAAAATGGAAAGATAACAGAAAAAGGTAAAAAAGCATTAGAACCAGATATTTTATCTAATATTGTTCCTAATGCTATAGCTCGTTATCATAACGAACCTGAGGATCATTCAATCATACCAACTACAGAACAGGCAATGCTTGTGGCAGCTGATGAAGCGCATTCATTTTTCGAAGTAACTAGATCAACTGCTGCTAGAAAAACTCTTGCAGACTTTACCATATCTGGAGAATTAATGCTGGCAAATGCTGGTCATAATGGTTATTCATGGAAAGGAGAAAAAATAAATCCACATATTCCTAGCAAGATTGATGAAATAAATGGAGGACGTAAAGAACTGCCTTTAGAAGATTTGCTTCTTGGCTCTCCTATTGTTGGTTCTTCTGCAAATCTTTGGGTTCCTGTATTAACAGCGCAAGAAATAAAAAAACAAATAAGTCCAAAGCATTCACAAATGCCTAAGAATTTAATGAAGATACTAATGTATCATGAGGGTAAGATAACTCCAGCGCAATTTAATGTTGAAACAGCAACATTTCAACCATTTACATCTTTAGCAGATTCATTTTCTCCTGAAGAAGTTGAATTGATTGATTCACCAAAAGTTCATTCAGAGTACGCAAAGAAATTTCATGCAACAAAATTATCTTCAAAGCCAGAAATTTTCAGAAAGATAGAGTATCTTCATTTGAGATTGACACGTATGCCAATACCAAATAATGTTGAGTTTTTTACGTATAAAGCTATGGAAACAGCAGGTGCGATGCTTTCAAGAGTTACTCATCATAGAGAATATGATTCATGTATGAATGCCAGCCAATTTCTAGTTAATTATTATAGTTCAGATGTAAGTTTTCGATGGAATATTGCAAGAAAGTTTTTACATAAAGAACCAAGTGAAGAAGCTATAGCAGAATATTGTTTTGCTACAAAAAATGAAGTACGAGAAGTATTACAAAATACTCTTGCAAGAATTCCAAGAAATCTTCAATTAAGGCATTTTAACAGATTTCTGCTATACAAAGCATTTGAAAGAACAGTTGTAGACAACAGTGGACATTATATTGTTGGGCAGATTACAGGAGACTCCCAAAAAATACATATGCCTTACATAAAAATTGATTTAAGAAAATAAAAATCCCAATCACCGCAAGTGGTGGGGTATCCTCCAACAAATAAAAAAATAAGAAAAACTAATTATTTTCTTCTTTAGATCCCTGTTCTTGAGAATCATCTCCACTATTATCCTTATTCTCACTATCATTTTGATTATCTTGTTGTTCATTATTTTCTGAATTATCTTGATCCTCTTTTTCTTGTTGATTATATCCTCTTTGTTCATCATTATCTTGATAATCTCTTCTCATATCACGATTATCTTTTTCCCTTCCACTATCAATATATTCTCGATCCCGCTCAAGTTTCTCTATTTCCTTTTGCAATCGCTGAACATCAGTAAAATCAGCTGCTTCTTTGCTTCCTTGCTCTGCATCATGGAGCAATTGTTTTATTTCTTCAGGGCTTAAGCTTTCAAAAGAACGATCACCTATGTTAATTCTTCCTTCTTTTTGCATTCTTTGTAGATCACCAATAAAATTAAATCGTTGCTGTTCATGTTGTTGCTGGCCGTAGTTTTCTCCTATTGGAAATCCTTGCGGCATTGTAGGAATATCAACTTTTCTTATGACGCCGCCAACTGCTTCTTCTCTTTTTTCTTCATACATTTCTTGATATTTTCCTTGTCCAATTTCTTCTGTTATCTTTTGCGTGCTCATTTCTTTGCATGCTTCCATTCCAATAAACTCGCCGTCTTTTATGCATTCTTGCGGAGCCCCGCCTTTGTTATCTGGACCTCCATTTTTCATATCAGGGAAATCACCTTCGCTAAATTCTCCTTCGGAAAATCCTTGTCCATATCCTTCTCCTTGCTGGTATTTCTCTTTCATAATTGTTTCACATTCTTCTTTGCCTATAAATTCGTTATCTTTCATGCATTCCTGCGGAGCTTTGCCTTCTCCTCTTTCACCCTGCATCTGGTTCTTGAATTTTTCTTCACATGCTTCCCTTCCAATAAAATCGTCACCGTCAAAGCATTCTTTTGGTATCTTTCCAGCATCGCGCATTTTTGCAGTGCATTCTTTTTCGCTGATTGGTCTTCCACCTTCAATGCATTCTTCTGGAATATTTCCTTCAGCCATCATCTTCTCCTCACATGCTTCCCTGCCGATAAAATCGTCACCGTCGAAGCATTCTTTTGGTATTTTTCCTGCTTCTTTCATTTTTTCCAGACACGCGTTTTCACCAATTGGTCTTCCATCTTCTATGCATTCTTCTGGAATATCTCCGGAATCCATCATTTTCTGTTCACATTCTTCTCGTCCGATAAATTTATCGCCATCAAAACATTGTTCAGGTATTTTTCCTGCTTCTTTCATTTTTTGAATGCACTGTTCTTCTCCTATGAACCTGTCGTCAGCAACACACTCATCAGGCATTTTTCCAGATTCAATCATCTTCTTTGTGCATTTCTTTTCTCCGATAAATCGTCCATTTTCCATGCATTCTTCAGGAGGTTCGCCATGTTTTTCAATCATTATCTTTTTACAATCTTCTTTTGTCTTTGCTCCTGCTTCGATGCATTCTTTTGGCGCAAATTTCTCAAACATTTGTTCTTCTTCCTCATCCATAATCTGCCTGAATTTCTCTCTCATGAACTCTGGCAGCAATTCTTCTCCTGCATATTGTCCTTCAGAATCAAGTTCTTGGCATGCCTCTTCATTATCTTCAAGTTCGCAGAGTATAACTAATTTCTTATCCTTTTCGCAGTATGTTTTCATTTTCTGTATAGGAATATCTTGACACTGGCAATTCTGTATATCTCCAATGCATGACTTTAATACTTCTGCAAGTTTATTCGTTGCTTCCTCTTGCAATTTTCTAATGTCAGTTTCAATATAATCTTTTAACCAAGCAGGAGCTGTATCTGGATTGCATTTTTCTTCTTGCTCCATCAATGCATAATCGATTCTTGCCAGTTGTTCACATAAGTTTACAATTTTATCAGCAAGTTCTCCTGCAAGCTTGTTTTTCTCAACTTGATTGGAAAGAGAATTGTACAATTGCTGAATCTTTTCTTCATCTGGCAATTGTTCTTGCAATTGTTTAAGAATATCTTGTATCTCTTTACTGTCTGCTTCAACTTGTTTTTTTAAATCTGGAGAAATCTCCTCTTCAATTAACGCTGAGATATTTTTTGCATTTACTAATGCAATTGTTAAAGCAGCTGTATTGTTCTCAGCAGCCATCTGTTGCGCTTCAGCTGCTTTTTCCTTAGCAATCTCTAATGCATATTCTACTTTTTCATCCCCTTCTTTTGTTGCGAGTTTAACTTCTTCAACAATCTCATCAATAAAATAAAAAGGACTGTCTGGAGTAATTCCTGCTTTTGGCGCTTCGATAACAACTTCCTCTTCTTCATCCTCTTCAGCAGCAGCGACAAGAATACCAAACATAAAAATACTTACTAATAACAAAAATAATAAACTAAATATCCGCTTTAATCTTTCTTCTTGCATGAAAATCCCTCTTTTTAAGATTATAAAGCTTATAGCTTTATAATTTTATTCTTTTAATATTATATCCTCTTTCTTAAGCTTATACTGTTGATACCATGTATAACAATCATGATCATATACTTTTTCATACCACTTGCACTGCAGAGCAATGCATTGATGATCTTCAAGTTTTTCGTTTTCTTTGCAGACAATCTTTTCGCAGATGTGATTCTTAACAGTCTCATCAAACTCACATTCAAGTTTCTGGCAGCTATGATTAACTGTGATCTCATCATCCATGCAATTCAGAATATCACAGGAATGATCCTTAATAATTTCATTATCTAAACATTCAAGTTTCTGACAGCTATGATCAATGCAGACTTCATCAGTAACACATTCACTATCAGCACAGCACTGGTATTTTTTGCATTGATGAGGTTCAAGAGGATAAATATATTCACAAGTATTGCAGTCTAATTTCTGGCAGATGCTGTTTTCACAGATCTCATCAGCCATGCATTCATTGTCTTTTTCACACAATGGAAGTTCACTGCATTCTTTAGCAATTGAAAACCCTGATTTCTCGCATTGGTGATAAACCATAAACTCCTTGATCTTCTTGTCAGTATCCCATTTCAGCGTAAACCTATTGCCTTCATTCTTTCGTTTCATGGTAATTGTGAAATTTTCAAACCCTTCGCTTGTAACTACAGGGGTGTGCCGTATCACTTTATTTGTATCTAGCTTTGCATTGAAACTCAGTGAATAAGGATTGGCAAAACGAAACTCTTTCTTTTTGCTTATTGAAAGATCATTGATCAAAAACTTGCCGACAAATGTGTCATTTCTCATATAACAAGATTCAACAAAAGATTGGTTCAACATTCTGCAGCTAAAACTAAACACAGGACATTTGACTGTATGCCTTTTTTTCCCAATCTTGATATAATATGATGTTGGTTCTCCTGCAACAAAAATGCCATCTTGTGATTCATAAGTGTAATATGTTACTTTCTTCTTACCTTCTGCTTTTACTTTGCTGCTCCATGCGCCTTTGACTGGAAAATAATTATCCTCTGCTTTAACAGGTCGAGCAGTGACATCGTTTCGTATCAAAGAATCATCTATCTTTAAAGAACCATCGTCTTTGCATTCGATCTTGGTTGCTGAAACAAACGAGAGGAAAATAAAGATACAACAGAACAAAAGCAACAAAGATCTATACCAGCATACTCTGAATGATGCCATTTTATTATTTTCTATCTTTGAAGAATATAAATGTTTAGTATTTGCTTGTTCACTTCGTTCACAATACAAATATCACAGTGATTAGTAAAGTTTATATATAATAACGTATTATTACGTACTATGGAAATAATCTCAAAGATAAGCAAGGGGTCAAAGATGGATCAGATATATATACCAAGAAATAGATATGGAATGCAGATAGGAAGTTATGTAGTGATACGTCCATTTATTGAACAAAAAATAAAGAAAAAACCGTATTTATACAATATTTCTTCCATTGAGCCCATAAAGATGAAAATAATCGAAGAATTATTTGACTTTGTTGATAGGAAAATAAATAAATATGATAATATTATAATTACAGGCAGTTTTCTGGACAAAGGGTTTACTTTCAATGATATTGATATTATAGTTATTTCTGATGAAAATGTAAATACCGCCAATATGAAAAAAGAGGTCGAAAAATTATTAGGTATTAAAGCAGATATTCTGTCATTAGATAATAGATCATTAATTGCAGGATTATCTACTGACCCATTATACCAGACAATGCTGAGTAAATGCGTTGCAAAGAGAAGATTTATTTATAAAATACAAAAGAAAATAAATTATAAACTATTAGATTTACATCTGTTAAAGAGTGAGATTGTTATTGATAACTTTGATACGCTTACAGGAAGAGAAAAATATTATTATACGCGGAATATGATTGCAATTTATTTATTTCTTCACTTTAAGAAAATAACAAGAGAATTAATAGATAATGAGATTAAGAGGATGTTTAATATTGATGATATTTCGTTAATAAAAGAGAATTTAGTTAATAAAAAGAGATTCTTGTATAAATATAAAAATATATATGGTTGTATATTTAAAAGAATTATGAAGCGTATTAGGGAGAATGCCAGTAATGGATCAAAATAGAAACAAGTTAATAAATTTGCTTATCGGGAATCTAAGCAATGCAATTGTCCATAGAATTCTTGTAAAAGCAATTGATGATGAACTAATAATAAGTAGATATGGCAAAGAGATAAGAAATAGCATAGATCTAGCCAATAGATATAGAGAGAAAATAAATCCGAATAATAGACAATTGCCTGATAAAGATATTGATTATATCCTGAAATCATTACAATTGAAAGTAAAAGCAAAATTAGAAAAAAGAATTTCAGATGGCTACGAAGGGATTAATTTCAGTCTTGTAGAACCATTTGTAGTTGATGCCTTAAAAGAGTTAAAAGTGCTGATAAAACCAGAATTAATATAAACCCAAACAATTCTAAATAGTTTATGCCAACAAAAAAACCATCTATACACCTAATTCTCACAGGTGGAACAATTGATTCCTATTGGAATGGAATAATAGATACAGCTGTTCCTTTAAAAGAATCTTGTATTCCTCAATTTATCCAATTGTTAAAACTCTATGAAGAAGTATTGTACACAACTATCTGCATGAAAGACAGCAGACAATTAGAGCAGACTGACAGAAAAAAGATTCTTGCTGCTCTTGAAAAAGGCAAATGCAAAAAGATAATTATTACCCATGGAACATATACAATGCCAGATACTGCTAAATATCTGCAAGCGAACTTGCAACAAAAAGACCAAACCATCATCTTGACTGGCTCAATAATTCCATTAACTGGATTTTCTCCATCAGATGCTCCTTTTAACTTAGGTTTTTCTTTTGCAAAAGTGCAAGAATTGGCAGCTGGCGTATACATCTCTATGAACGGCAGAATATTCACACCAAATGAGATTATCAAACTCTTATCAGAAGGAAGGTTTGCGTCTGTGTTTGGAGAGAAATAATCTGCAATAATCCTCTTAAGTTTTCATCATCTTTTCAATATCCTTCAAATCAACGCATATTATTTTCTTATCTGCATAAGTAGTTATCTTCTTTTTAAATGATTGCGCAAAGATAACAAACTCTTCTTTGCGTGATCCCATTTTCCATGAGATATATTCAGACTTCTTTATTAGTTCCATTATGATTTCATCTGCATCAACGTTGTTTTGCCATTTGCATTCTCCAATGAGCAGTTTATTATCTTTTTCGCAAAATCCAAGAATATCTATCTCATAGCAGTTTCTTCCTCTTTTTCCATCAAACTTGCCCCATTGCGCGCCTATCTTATCAAAATGTTTATCTTTAAAGATAATATTATTTTTGATTAATAGCAATAGAAACTTTTCAAATTTCCTGCCGACATATGCGTTGAAATTATCATCAAATTTACTCTCAACTTCCTCAAACCTTTCTTGTTCCATCAAACTTTTCTGTCTGTCTATTGCAAAAAACCAAAAAGAAAGAAAATTATCAATTAATTCATATCTTCCTTCCCTCGATTTTTCTGGATTCTCTGTTATAGGAGTTATCTTTTTAACAAAATTAAAATCTTTTCTGAGTATATCTAAATATTTTATTGCTTCATTTTTCTTATCGCTAAATAAACTTGCTATTTCATTAAGTTTAGTTTTGCCCTCAGCTATTGCTGAGATGATAGTATTATATGTTTTTGAATCTTTTCCAAATTCAACAGAAAGAATTATCTTGCCTTCTTCTTTTAATTGCGCTGCTTTCAATACAACTAATCGCTTTATATTCTCCCTTGGAGAAACCTTTCTGTTTATAAATTCATAATAATAGGGAACGCCCTCAAAGACAGACCATAGCTCTATAAATTCTTTCAGCGAAAAACCCAGTTCATGATACAAATCAAGCATTGGTAAGTTTTCAAGAACAATCTCATTTGTTCTTCTCCCATATAATGGAGAAGCAGCATCATTGAATACCTTATTCATCAATGAATAGCTTGAACCAGCAACAGCAACTTTAAATGTTTTATCTGTTAACTTCCGCTCATCGATTATCTTTTGTATCTCTCCATAGATCGATTTATCAATGGAAAAGAAGTTTTGAAATTCATCAAGAATTATCACTTTATTCTTATCTAATAGGTACTCTAAGATATCTTTAAAATTCTTAAATGCAGGGAGATTATTCTCTTTGCAAATCTCTTCACAGATCCAATCCATAGACTTATCTGGCCATATAAATAGATAGGTTGCTTCAGGAAAAGCTTTCCTCAAAAGCAATGTCTTGCCAATCCTTCTTCTTCCTTTTACAACGAGGAAGAAATTTCCTTTCAAATTCGCTAATTCCTTAATCTCCTTATCTCTGCCAATAAACTTTATGTTTGCCATACATTATGTATTGCATACATACTATTTAAATGTTTCTATTTTTTATAGTATTTGCTTATTCCTAACGTAAACAAATCTAATAAAAATGTAACTAGGAATATAATACAAAATAGATTTTATAATATAAAATACATTAAATCCATAAAATAGGATAAAATATATAAATAACAACCGCATTTATCATCAATCCATGAAGAAACCGATCTCCGCAACAATTGATGAAGAACTGATTAAATGGATAGATAAAAAGCTCAAAGATTCTACAACATATCGCAATAAATCACATCTGATAGAAATAGCGCTGCAAAAGATGAAGAAAGAGGATAAATAATGCCAATTACACAAAAGAAGGACTGGGACTTTGAAGTGATAAAAGAAGGAGAAGAGAACATATTATACATCTATTGCGAAGGAGTAAGCATATCGCCATTGGTTGAAGATTCTAGTGTAGTTATGACCAGAACAATTGATATTCTTTCTCAAGTCTCCGGCATTAGTAAAATAATCTTTAACCAAAAAAGAGATTATGAATATGATTTCAAACAAACACAGATTCTGGCAGAAATTTCAGAACTCTACAAAAAATTAGTCAAAGAAAAGAATTATTTCAATTATCCCTCTGCAGGGAATTATGATAATAGACTTATTAACCAAAAATACAATGAATTGCGAGAAGTTATCTTTAAACATATGAAAGGAGATCCTATTGGCGCATATATTGAATTGACAAGGATAATAAGAAGAGAAAAGATAGATATTGAGAAATTAACAGAGCCAATATTGTTAGATATTACTAAGAGATATATCTCAATAATAAGCTATGTCATTAGTCTTCTTGAAAAAACAAGAATGTTGATTGCAGCAAAACCATATATTGCAGGCTATAAGATAGGAGACAGAAGCGTCTACAAATATATCTTCACCCCTTCAATAAAGCCGGATTTTATGTTTACAAAATTGATGGCAAATTTTCCAAGCAATGCTGAAGAGATTGATTCATACACAATTGCAGAAGACACAGATGTTACAGTTTTTCGCCTGCCTAATTCAACATTAATACTTTATCACATTGTGCCGCCTGAGTTTAAATTGCCTGAAGAAAAATATGAATTATTGGATATGGCGCGAAAAATTCTTGCAGAACATAAACCAAAACAAGAAGAATTTACAGATCCAGAAAGAATGCGGGAAGTTTTCTCCAGCATAGGCAAGGATTTATTAGAAGAAATTGCAACATCAAAGAATATCATGCTGCGAGAAAAAGAGCTGCAGAAATTAACACAAATTCTGGTAAGATACACAATAGGTTTTGGTTTGATTGAAGTATTGCTGCAAGACGATGATATGCAGGATATCTCAATTAATAGTCCATTGGGAAAACTGCCAATATTTATTGTTCATGGAAAATATGGTGATTGCACAACAAATATTATTCCAACTAAATCAGAATCTGAAAGTTGGGCATCAAAATTAAGATTAATCTCAGCTCGTCCATTAGACGAAGCAAATCCAATTTTAGATACAGAATTGGAATTGCCTGGCGCATCTACGAGAGTTTCAGTTATCACACAGCCATTAAATCCAACAGGATTGGCATTTTCATTCAGAAAACACAGAGATAAGCCATGGACACTGCCATTGTTTATCAAATTCAAAATGTTAAGCCCAATTGCTGCAGGATTAATCAGTTTTCTAGTTGATGGAACGCGAACAATCTTAATTGCAGGAACAAGAAGCGCAGGAAAATCCTCTTTTTTAACAGGAGTGCTTGTTGAGATTATGAGAAAGTATAGAATAATAACTGTTGAAGATAGTGTTACAGGTGATTCTGAAATACTCATCAAAAATAACAACAGATGGCAAAGAACAACAATAGGAAATCTTATTGACAAGCAGTTAGAAAAACAAGTTTCACTGCAAACATTTTCTGGACATGAGATTGCAGAAAATACAGATTATATTGAAATCTTTGCAATGAACAAAAAAGGAAAGATTGTAGTTGCAAAACCTTCTGTATTTATTCGACACAAAATAACAAAACCAATATATAAAATAAAAACAAGAACAGGAAAGATATTGAAAGTAACTGGTGATCATTCTCTATTTGCAATTGGAGAAAACGCAGAAATTTCAGAGACAAAAGTAAATAATCTGATTCTTGGAAATAAAATAGCTGTAGCAAGAAAATTGCCATTAGTCAATAAAGAAAAAGAATATATGGAAATATTGTGCGATGTAATTGAAAGGACAGATTCATTTATTAGAGGTTTAACAACAAACTATTGTTTAGAACATCATTTTAATGATATAGCGTCATTTGGTTCAGCAAGAAATGTTAGTTATGCAACAATAAAAAGTTGGAGAAGAAACAAAATTCTTCCAGGATATATTGCAAAAGATCTTATAACACTTCATCAAACGCTTGACTTTTCAACAGATAGATTCAGAATAAATAATTCACAGATATTGATGCCATTAAAAATACAATTAACAGAAGATTTTATGACATGTATTGGTTTATGGATTGCAGACGGTTGTTATGACAAAAAATCAATTATCATATCCTGCAATGATCCAGAAGATAGGGCAGTTGTAGAAAGAGTTGGAAAGAGTTTAGGAATACAATACAAAATGCATAGTGATGGCATTTCCTATATGCTCAATTCTAAAACATTAAAGGTGGTATTGCAAGACTTCCTTTTATGCACTGGAAATTCATACACAAAAAGAGTTCCTGAATGGATCTGCACCCTCTCGCCGCAGCAGATTGCTGCATTCTTACGAGGAGTATTCACAGGTGATGGCTGCGCAACAGACAAAGAAATAGCAATTAATCTCTGCAGCAAGCATCTTTTATATGATCTGCAGACATTGCTTTTACTTTTTAATTGTAATCTTAGAATTGGAAATGTTAGAGTAAGAAATAAAACAACACGAGCTGCAATTTCTGGAAATGAATCTCTAACCAATTTTGCAAAATATATTGGATTTCTGCAACCATATAAAAACAATGTGCTTTCAAGACTTTGTGAGAAAAAGGTAATTCATGATACAACTGATACATTTGATTTAAGTTTATCAATAAAAAAACAACTTTCATATATTTTTAGAAATAAATTCAATACAAATGATTATATCAATAAAAATAATTGCATAGGAAGAAAAAAACTTGCATCTTTATTGCAAATAGAATCGCAAAAACAAACGCTAGAGTTGCAGCATCAAATACTGGGAAATCTAAAGCAATTGCTTGAATCAGACATATATTGGGATGAAATTGTTGAAATTACGCCAATTCATGAATTTGAAGGATATGTCTATGATCTTTCTGTGCCTGAGTGTGAAAGCTTTATCTGCGGAAATATTATAGCGCACAATACTTTAGAATTGCCAAACAAAGCTTTCCGTGATCTTGGATTTAATATACAATCAATGAAAGTAGCAAGCGCATTAGCTCATGATTCAACAGAAGTTTCTGCTGAAACTGGAATTAGAACAACACTTCGTCTAGGAGATTCAGCATTGATTGTAGGAGAAGTAAGAAGTAAGGAAGCAGTTGCATTATACGAAGCAATGCGTGTTGGCGCTGCTGCAAACGTTGTTGCAGGAACAATCCACGGTGATTCACCTTATGGTGTATACGACAGAGTTGTAAATGACATAGGTATTCCTAAAACATCTTTCAAAGCAACAGATATTATTATTGTTACAAATCCAATAAAATCTGCAGATGGTATGCATAAATACAAAAGAGTTACACAAATAACAGAAGTTAGAAAACGTTGGGAAAATGATCCAATGCAGGAAAAAGCATTTGTTGATCTGATGAAATACGAGCCAAAAACAGATGAATTATTGATTACACCTGATTTAAAGAACGGAGATTCAGAAATCCTTAAAGCAATTGCAGGAAATGTAAAAGAATTTGCAGGCAGCTGGGATGCAGTATGGGATAATATTCTCTTAAGAGGAACTATAAAAGAAAACATTGTAAAGATGGCTGAACAAATGAAGAATGACGAATTATTAGAGGCCCCATTTGTCATAAAAGCAAATGATATGTTTCACATAATCTCTGAAAAAGTAAAAGAAGAAGTTGGATTTTTAGACAGTAAAAAAATACTTTTTCAATGGAATGATTGGTTAAGCAGAGAAGTAAAGAAAACTCAAAAAATCGAATAGAGGAAGTTTTTTATGACAGATAAAGACGAAGAAATGAAAAGATTAATGGAAAAATATAATCAAAAGATGAATCAGCAGTTTGGAGAATCTTCGTTTGAAGAATATAACCAAAAACCAATAACAAGTATTGAATATGAAAAATTCAAAAAAGAGCGTATGCCTAAAATATTAACATTGTATGAAAAAACATGTAATTTTTGCGGTAATATTTTAAAATTAAAACCTGGAAAAGAAGATGAAGCAGACATAATTGAATCATTAAGAGTTGCGCATATTGAAACAACACCTGAAGGCGTAACTAGTTTTTCTATATTTATTCCATTCTTAATTGTTATAACAGGCGTATTATTAAGTATTGTAATACCTGGAATCTTTGGTAAACCGCCTAGCACATTTTTTATAATAATATTTATCTTCGTTGGACTAGTAATGATGTTTACTCTGAAATCATTGCCGCGATTTTTCGCAGACCATTACAGATTAGAAGCAAGCAATGAGATGGTATTATCTATTTTCTACATTGTAACCTACATGAGGCACACATCAAATTTAGAGCTTGCAATTCGTTTTGCATCTGATCATTTAACAGGACAATTAGCATTAGATTTAAAGAAAGTACTATGGGATGTTGAAACAGAGAAATATGGTAATATCAAAGAATCAATTGACAATTACTTAGAAACTTGGAGAAAATGGAACATGGAATATATTGAAGCATTCCATCTAATTGAATCTTCATTATACGAAACTTCTGAACCTAGAAGAATTGAGATGTTAGAAAAAAGCCTTAACTTAATTCTCAGTGAAACATATGAAAAGATGTTGCATTATGCTCATAATTTAAAATCACCAATTACCATGCTCCACATGTTAGGAATAATACTGCCAGTTTTAGGATTAGTTATGTTGCCATTGATTGTAAGCTTTATGGGAAATGTAAAATGGTATTATATTGCAACACTGTATAATGTTATACTTCCAATCGGTGTATATTATATGGGAAAAAACATACTTTCACAGCGTCCAACAGGTTATGGTGATACTGATGTCAGCGATGAAGTGCCAAGTTTAAAAAAATACAAGAATATCAATTTTAAATTAGGAGTTGTTGAATATTCCATTAATCCTGTGTATCTGTGCATTGGTATCGGCGTGCTTTTTTTTCTCATCGCATTATTGCCTGTAATGTTGCATGGAGTAGGTTTTCCTGATCTTGGTTTCGGTGAAGAAGATAAAGGCACAGGTTGCATGAAAACATTTTGTTTATTAGATTACAGAGAAGTAAAAACTGAAGAAGAAACATTTGTTGTTGGTCCATTTGGATTTATTGCCTCTATTTTGAGCTTATTCTTTCCATTAGCAATTGCTTTCTCATTAGGTTTGTACTATAAGATGAGCAGCCAGAATATTATCAAAATTCGAGAAGACACAAAAAAGCTTGAAAACGAATTTGCTTCAGGTTTATTTCAACTAGGCAACAGATTAGGTGATGGAATCCCAGCTGAAAGCGCATTTGGAAAAGTTGCAGAAATTATGCAGAACAATGAAGCTGGCAGATTTTTTTCAATTGTCAATCAAAATATCATAAAATTAGGAATGGATGTAGAAAGCGCAATATTCAACAGCAAAACAGGCGCAATTGTCTCATTCCCATCACAGATGATCAATAGTTCTATGAAAGTACTGATCCAATCAGTGGAAAAAGGCCCAAAGATTGCTGCGCAATCTCTAGTAAATGTTTCTCGTTATATTAAAGAGATGCATCGTGTTAATGAACGATTAAAAGATTTATTAGCAGATGTTATTTCTTCAATGAAATCTCAGATAAGCATGATGGCGCCAGCAATTGCAGGAATTGTTGTAGGCATTACATCAATGATTGTTAACATTCTCGGAAAGCTTGGTCCTATGTTGCAGGCAAAACAAGCAGAATCATCAGGAGTAGCAGGAGCATTTCAAGGAGTTGATTTCTTTAATGTTGGCATACCAGTATATTACTTTCAACTTGTTGTAGGAATTTATGTTGTGCAAATAATTTATATTCTGACTATTTTAGTAAATGGAATAGAGAACGGCACTGACAAACTGCAAGAGAATTATTTGCTAGGAAAAAATCTTATCAGAAGCACAATGATTTATGTAGGAATATCATTAGTAGTAATGATTGCATTCAACCTTATAGCAAATGCTGTTATCGGCGGAGTTCTAGGTGCAGGATAGAGAAAAAGAAAAGAGCAAAGCTCCTCTAGTTCGTACAACTGAAACGAAGTGGAAGTTGTGCTTAACGTGTTTTTCTTTTCATATAATACTTCTTCTTCTCATCATCAAATCTTTCAATTGCATACCGCAGCATTGTTCGTGGCATTGTTTTATGATATTTTTCAAGAAAATCTTCTTCAACTAACTGATTTCTTTTCCCAACCTCACGTAACATCCAACCAATTGCTTTGTGAATTAAGTCATGCGCATCGTTTACTAAAAGCTCTGCAATTTGCAAAGTCTGTTCATATTGATTTTGTTTGATATAATAGAATGTTGATATAATTGCAATTCTCCTTTCCCAAAGATTTTTAGAAAGTACCAATTTTTTTAATAGTTTACATTCATCATCTTTTGATCTGTATAAATGCCTTCCAATTATCTTATCAGCTGACAAGTCAACCAAATCCCAATTGTTAACATAATTGGTGTTTTGCAGGTAGAAATCAAATATCAACTTTCTTTGGTCTGCATATTTATCATATCTCTCAACAAGAATTAATAATGCAACCAATCGTTCTTCATGATATCTTGATTGCAACAATTGTGTAATCTCTTCAAAAGAGATATTAAGATATTTCTTTGCAATCTTTCTTGATTCTGGCACAGTTATACCAAGAAATAGATCACCTTCACCATATTCACCTTTGCCTGTCTTGAAAAAGCAAGCATTGATCAGAGCTCTTTGTTTATCTGCGATGTTTTGCAGTTCCTTATGGATTTTATCTGAGTTTTCAATCATAATTCTGCCTGTAAACTTATTTCAATAATCTATTTTTCTTCTTTTCTTCTAGATGTAGATAATTCTCACCTGAAACAAGAAACTTCCCTATTTTTTGTTCTAGTTCTTTTCTTGTATTCTTAGCAATATTGCCATGTTGTAGGACTATCTGTTAATATCTCTATAACATCAGTTAGACTTAAATAATTGTTATAAGTATAAATAATTTATTATCTAGTCAGACTTCCCCAACTTTATTATAATCAGAAGAAACAAAAAAAATTCGTTCTTCATCATTGTAATTATTGTAATTATTCATTATGAAACTGCTAAATGCCATTCTAATCACCTCATTGCTCTTCAGTTGCTTCATCAAGATAGCCTTGCATAAAACTTTCTTCCCAAGCTTTTAATTCATCATTCACACAGAACTCTTCAAGAAACTCTTTTGAATAGATATCAACATCATTAGTATCTGCAAGAAACTCTTGTTCAAGCTCTTCAAAAGCAATTTTTGCTGAGATCATTCTTCTTTTATTTCTGTTTCTTTTTGCTTCTTGATTAAAATCCTGAAAATCAAGATAAATATAGTCATCATTTTCTTGTTCATAGCTTTGATTTACTAATTGCATTGTATTCATACTGTTCACCTCTTAACTACATTATAGTTCTTACTGCTTTTTTTGAAAGCAGTGTTATTTTTTCAATAAATAAGCCATGAATTGTATCATAACTCATATCATTGCAAGTATATTGTTCATCAAGCCTATACATAATAATCACCTCAGTTTTTTGATCCTTATCAAATTCTTTTGTCCGAATTGCCTAGTTGTGATAATTTTGCATTTTCGCAAAATTATCAATAAAAATAATAAGACAAAGGGCTTTAGGGGGTTGAATCGCCCTTGTCAAAGTCAAACAAAATAGAATTATACTACGCTAAGTCCTTTATATACCTCACAGCTCCATGTCCAGTGACCAGTGCAGAGTGTTTATAGTGGCCAGTGGGTATATCTGCCATATGGAATTTATACTCTATTTATCTATTACATTTGTATAATGAATAAGTGTTAAGTAAAATAAAATAACGGCACTAAACTGAATAGGGAGGGGCAAATTAGTCTCTTCCTATATTTACCAATTCAAGAACTTGAGAATGTAATATTGGATTAGCAGAAACTATTGTTTTTGATTCCAAGCTATGTGGTCTCCCTTGATAGTCTGTTACTTTTGCTCCTGCTTCTCTTACAGCCTGTGTTATAACATCAATTAACATATTATTTATTGAATTGATTAGTTATTTATAAAGATTTGCCCCTCCTTTATGTTTAGAGAACTTTGCAAAATTCTTTGCAAAGTTCTTAATTAATTTAATTAGAAAAGCAAAAGTATAAATACTATTTCTCGTCTAAAAATGATATATTTTAGAGGTGATAAATATGAATAATTTAATTGATTTTGCTTTGAA
>JACRKF010000026.1 GCA_016219865.1 Candidatus Woesearchaeota archaeon
AACGTCTCAATCGAGAGATTAAAAGAAGGATAAAATGGTTCTCAACATTCCAAAGTATGGAAGGAGCTAAGACATTCTTTAGTGTTTGGTTTTACCATTTTAACCAGTCAGGATTCCCAACACAGGGAATCTGACTATACCCTTAAATCTTCGGACATTCGCTAATGATTCATATTTCAGGACATTCGCTGTTGATACATAACCATATCTCAACTACATTCGCTGATGAACCTGATAATGGCAATATATATGGTTCAACGCTTCCTGATTTTGCTGATTTTAAGGCTTTCATTTTTTCTGCGTATTTCTCATCAGTTTCTTCAGGAAGAGTGATAAATGGTTCTATACCTGCAGAATCACCAATAGTTACTTTCATATTTAATTGATAAGGCATATTAAATTGCCCCAAAGAATTATCAAATGAAGCTTTTAATGCGCATCTTAAGTAATCATCTATCTTTGATATGTCTTTGCACTGCAGATTAGGAATTGAGGATTGATATTCTGAATCACATTGCATTAAATTGTTTTTTGCAACTGCAACAATTAAATCTTCCATATCTGTGTCTTGCAAACAAAATGAACTTGTTTTTAGAAATGCTGAAATCATACTTGAAGATAATTGCTGCTGATTGTATTCATCCAGAACTTTTGATGGTTTTTTGAAAAATACTTTGGAAACAGTAAACATTATAATTAAAGAGAGAATTATGAAGATTATTAATAATCCCATTATTTCTGTCTGTGACTTTTTTTTCATTTTTTATTCACTCCGTTCATAAAAAATTGAAATAAATGATATAATTTATTTTGCAACTTCGACCCTGATATAACCAAAACTGTATTGGTTTAAGATTGGATCATAAAATGTTATTGGTAAAAACATACTATTACTTGACTTTGCTTTCTTTAATATATTGTTAAATAAACTATCTTTATCTGCAATTGTTGTATCAACTTCTTCTGAATCTTCCGGAGGCACTATATAAGTTGGATAGACCTCTTTTATTGAAATTTTGACGTTCAAAAAGATGTTATCATAATATAATTTGAAATTCTTGTCTTTTGTTTGCGCAGCTGGCAATACTGCATTGTTTAATCTTGTTCTAAAGGCTTCAAACTTGAGTTTATCAATGCAATCAAATTCTTCAATTGCTGCTTGAGTACAAACAAGTTCAGGCAATGATTTAATCTGCTGAGCAATCTTTAATGTGTGGAGCTCTAATTGTTTCTTTTGTTCGTCTCCTGCAGAAATGCTTTGGATCTTAACATAAAAAACTGCGCCAATTGTCACTAAGATGAAAAAGATCATCAATACAAAGATTGTTTCTCCGATCTTTAGCTGCGACTTATTAAAAAATAGCGAACTGCGCCATTTTTTAATAATATTAGAACTATGATTATGTAAACTACGATTTTTCGTATTTTTTATTTTTAATATAACCTTGGACATCTTCCACCTGGAGCTAAGAGGATTTCTTCGTTGAGATCTTCGAGAGATTGTTTTGCTGCAACTGCATTAGTAACTTCAACATCATTTGTTACGTGAAGAGTTATTCCTAAACTATTATATGCTGTTGTGTAATATGCAGAACAATGACTTAATGAATTATCATCTTTTAATTGTTCTGCTTTATATTTGTATAATGAACTAATATATTGGTAACGTTTAAAGGCTTTCAAAAGATTGCAATGATAAACTAATTCATCTTCAGAAAAGATTGCACCAATTAGTGTTGGGATATCCAGATAATAACCACCATCTCCCTCTGCTATTGAAGCTACTTCTTTGTTGTTTTTCTTTACTTTTGTAAATGAAAAGCTTCCTGCTTGTTCTGGTTTTAACATAAGCAAATCAATGTTTCTTGCTTCTTTTTCATCTTTTATCTTATCTAACCATGAAGGAGATTCTCCAGTTTTTGAAATATAAATAAATCGCAGCAAATACATGTTATCAGGATATATCTCAGCAGTCACACTGCCATCAAGTAATTTTACATTCAGAAATTGAGTTTCTGCCATCATTTCATATAATTCTTTAGCAAATTGTTTGCTTATTTCATCATCATCAGCAACAAAATAATAATATGCATCATCTCTTGTAAGATAAAGCAAGTTGGAAACTTTAAATGGATAATTCCAGTCAAGAGTCCAGGTGATCAACTGTGATTTTTCTATCTTTTTTGGCGAGAAGATTGGCAGAAATGCTGTGTCTTTTGCAATGCCGCTACCGCCAATTTCAATGTTTGACTGGCAATTGTTTCCTTTGCATGAACATTCAAATGTTAATGCTGCATCTTCGATGTTTATTTTGTTTGCTGCTTTTGCTGCCTGAGATGCGCCAAGAATTGTTGTGTCTAACTGCTGCAAAACGTTTGCGTTTATTTTTATCTCTTGATTTGTCATATATTTCTTTGCAATCACTATGAAAAAGACAAGAATAAGAGCGCCAACTACTAAAATATAAATCCAATTGAGCTGAGATTCGATAAATGCTGTCTTATTTATTTTTTTGTACATAAAAAATTTCCTCACATATAATAGCCATAATTTGCTGCGGCAAATTAATTTACCGTTCGTCAATTTTTTAAACTCAGTTAGTGCGATTGAGTAAAACGAAATCGCACCAAGTTTTGGCGCCAGCTCACGTAAGGGCTGGTGAGGTTCGTTCACCAAAAAATAAATGCATCAACTATGTTGTTGACTCTGCTGGCGGATTAGAGACTTTTACGCCACTGCCTAAACCTGTAAACTTTACTTTGATTTCTCCTGCAATTGCTTTGAAACAGATAAATCCTGCTTTATCATCAATTTTCATTTTTTCCACCAGTAATGGGTAGTCTGGCACAAATGGAATTGTCATAACATTTTGACTCTTTCCTGTTTTCCATGCATCGCAAATGATTGGATCTTTTATTTTTTTCTTATCTGTGACTGGAACTAAATTATCTCCGCCTTTGCCACCACCACAAATTAAAGAATTCTCTTTTGTTGGCTTATCTTTAGATAAATCAAAGAAACAAACATATTGCACTTTTTTTGGCACTGGAATCTCTTCTAATGTCCATGAACCATATTTTGTGCCATATTTCTTTGCTGTTGTTTCTAAAGATGTTTTTAGCTGGAGCAGGTCGATGTCTTCTGTTGTCTTCATTAGTTTCATAATATATTTAACTCCAAAAAAGAGGAGCATACCTATGATGACAATTCCTAAGATGTACATCATCATGTCTTGCACTTGTGATTTCTTTTTCATTTTTTATTCACTCCGTTCATAAAAAATTAATTTTCACTTCTTTACTTTCTTCCTCAATTCTTCAATAGCATTGCCAGACTTTCCTTTTACTGTCTTTGCTAATGCTGTTAATGGATCTTGTTTTGTTGTGCTTTGTTTTGTTGCATCTGGTTTTGCTGCAGTTAATTTTTCAGCAGATTGCGACAATTGAGGCGGAGATGATGATTTTGTTAGAGGTTTATTTAATTCTTGGTCAGTTGCTATTGTTGTTTGCTGCTTTGGTTGAGCAGTTGATTGTTGCTTTAATAGAGCAGTTGACTGTTGCGTTGATTGTGATTGTTGCCGAGGTTTCTGTTCTGGTTTAACTTCTGCTTTTTCCTGCAGTTTTGGGGTGTCTTTCTTTGCTGATGATGATGAAACTTCAAACTTACCAAGAATATCTTCATGCTGCTTTTTTCTGAGCTCTTCTTTTTTCTTACGCAATTCTGCTGATAATGGCATGAATCTTCCAGCAGTTGGACGTGGATATTGCTGCTGCGGAGCATTGAGAGGCTGCGATGAAGATTTTAAACCTAATGGAGGCAATTCTTTGGAATCAAAGGATGGCTTTTGCATGAATTTGATATAATAATAATATCCGCCTCCGCCTAATAAGATTAGGAATAAGAAGATTAACAAAAGAATTGCGCCAATGCCAGAACTTTCTTCTTCTGTATCTTCTTTTGGAGGTTCATCTTTTGGTTCTGGTTCTACATCTTCTCCTTCACATGCTTCACATGCTTTTCCACCACAATCAATATCTGATTCATCACCATTGCGTTTGCCATCAAAACAACTTGGTTGTGCGCAGATGTTTTTCTCACAGGAATTTGATGCGCAATCACTGTTGAAACTGCATGCTTTTCCTTTTTCACATGTTTCACATAATGTTCCGCCGCAATCAATATCTGATTCATCTTGATTTAATATAGTATCTTCACATGATGATTTTTTACAAACATTGTTTACACACTTTTTTGATGCGCAATCTGAATCTTTTGCACAACCATTATTATTTGAACATTTAGGACAACTGCCGCCACAATCTGCGCCTGTTTCATTAATATCTTTTTTATTATTCTTACATAAATCAATAGGATCTGGTTTTGTAAAATTGCTTATATATTCTGTGTTTACTGTAATACCATCACTTGATGATACTTTTGAAGATTTTAAACCAACATTGTTTGTTGCTGTTGCACTCCAATAATATTTTGTTTTGTTGACTAATTTTAAACCTGTAACTGTAACTTTTGCATCAGTTGTGTTTTTCCAGTTATAAATATCACTTGCTCCTTGTTTTGCGCCAATTGCGTATTCATAAGATTTAATTCCTGATTCATTGTCTTCGTAATTTAACACTGCAGAAAGCGTATCTGAACTGCTTGTTGTGATACCATCATCAATGCTCTTGAAGATTGGAGCAGTTGAGTCAATTGTGAATGAATGATAACCTGCTATGAATTCATCTGCATTCATGAGTTTACAACTAAAAAAGTAAGTATATTTTCCATCTTTGAAATCTTTTTCTTTTGATTCATGACGTTTGTTGGCTTTATCTCCTTGTTTTGTTGTTATTAAGTTTTCTGCTAAATTATCTTCTGTTACACCGTAACTACAGTATTCAACCTGTTTTTCTGTCTCAAGAATAATCTTGTGCTTTTTTACTGATGTTAATGCTTGCGGAGATAAAAAGCTCATGCCTTTGTTAAGACTTGTGTCTACTTTGAATGTTAATGATTTCTTTTCGCTGATGTATTTTGGATCTGTTAAACCATTGTCACACTGCACATAATATGTGTAATCATCTTGGTTGTCAGCCCTGTTTTTTTTGTCATCTATTCTATGAAGAAGATCTGTTGCTGGATATTCATTGCTTAACTCTTCTTGATTTATATTTCTTAATGGAACTTCATCATATCCTTGGAATTTGTTAAGCATATTAGAATAACTATAGTCAGACTGTTTTGTGAATTTACATCGTGTTAAGTCATCTGTTTTTACTGTTAAATTTGTTTTTATTGGAAAATCAGTCAATGCAGGAGGATCTTTGTTGTTGCTTGGATCAATTGTTAATGAAGTAATTATGGGAGTTGTATTGTCAAATACCAATACAAATGTTTGTTCTGCTTCTATTGAACCTTGCAAGAAACATTTGACATAATATACTTTAGGAATACCTTGGTCTGCATCAGTTAAGGTTAGTTTTTCTGTAAATACTTTACCATTGCCCTCATTGAATTCATTTGATTTAATATATGTTTTTGATTCTGATAAAATACATTTGCTTGCTGTAAGACCAAGACTTTCTTTGAGTTTAATCTGGAAACTAAACTCAGAATTCTCAGAGATCCCTTTGGGAGGCAAAACTAATTGAATCAATTGTTCTTGGATACTTGCTCTTGAGATATAATATGATTTTGCTGCTGTATCACCTGATCTGTCAGTTGCTGTAACTTTTATTTCGTTTAAACCTTGCGCAAGCTCTGCAGTAATTGTTAGTTTTTCATTTGCTGGTTTCTCTTCGAAGAATCCTGATGGAACTCCATTTGTGATAACTTCAACAGTTACTTTGTTGTTTGCAGGCGGATTTAATGCTGCATCTGGATCTACTATCGTTATTGCAAGATCATAAGTTGAACCATACCATTGATATGAATTATCTGGGGTAGAATATTGCGCAAGATAGTCAACATCAATTATTGGCGCATGAGAATCAATCTGGAATTTTACACAGTTCTTTTCTTCAAATAATCCTCCTTTGCCTTCAATCATTTTTTCTCTTGATTTATA
This sequence comes from Candidatus Woesearchaeota archaeon, assembly GCA_016219865.1. Classification (GTDB taxonomy): domain Archaea; phylum Nanobdellota; class Nanobdellia; order Woesearchaeales; family DSVV01; genus JACRKF01. The sequence goes on from JACRKF010000026.1 coordinate 6,068, forward strand.
ACAAAGCCATTGCTGTGATGCTTGCGAGAATGCTGCGTCTATCGAATAGATTGGATTGTAAGTGTTTTCTTCTTTTGCTGGATCAGGTTCACATAATGCATTGTCTTGCGCAATGCAGAAATATGTTTTATCACAGCTAAATCCAATTGGAGTTGGTCCAAAGAGAAGAGATTTTGGATCATCTGAGCAACTGAAGAATAATTTTTCTGCAATATCTGCACTTTTGTAAAATAATGATGTGTCAAAAGGATTTGCATTAATATCAATAATTGTTGTTTTGGGAGCTTGCTTATCCAACACAAATTGAATCTCATCTCCATGCGGTTCACCATCAATTGCACATAATATTGAGTATTGATATTCTTTGCTTTCAGTGAGTGTTATCTTTGAAGAATATTTATAGGCTTTTCCTGATGGAATTTCTATCTCTTGATTTTCTTGAAATGCTGCGCCGCCAATTGCACAATCAGCTTCTGCTAAGGTTGTTGCTTCTAATGTAATTTCTCCATTGTCTAAGATTCCTGTTGGTAATGTATTTTGTATCATTAAATCCGCATCTACTTTTATTAAGAAAGAGGTTTCTCCTTTATTGCCTAAAGAATCTGTGCAAGAAATTGTGTATCTGTAAACACCATCTTCTAAATTATTGTATTTAACTTGGAAAGCTTTGCCTGTATCAATATCAATCTCGCTGAACTGAGTTCCTTCAAATTTGTCTGAACATGTTGCTTCTTCATCTGTTGTTACTGTAATTACAACAGTTGATTCTATATAAGGATAACTTGTATCAGGAATAACTGTATATTTCATATCAATTACAGGTGGTTTTCTGTCAACATCAATTGTTACAGATTGAACTTCTTCAAGATTGTCAGAATTATCAACTGAATAATAATAGAGGTTGTATAGACCGTGATCAATTGGCAAGATTAATGGTTTGTCTGGCTCTAACTTGTATAATTTATCTGGATAGCAAGGTAAATTATCATTTGTTGCTTTATTATAACAATAATATGTTTCTTTTAATCCGCTTGATGGACGTCCTCGCACAGAATCATCAGTTACTGAGAATGATAAATCAACTGTTCTTGTTTTTAATTTTGGCGTTAAAAGAATTGTTTTTGGCGGTGTAATATCAAAAACATTGCCTAACATCTTATCGCCTGGATCTTGAAAGCCATTGCCATCTGCATCTTTATAACAACTCCATTCAGGATTTGAATTCTTCCAATAACAAGTTGGAATATCCAAGAAATTTATACTTGGCACTTTTACTTTATTTGTGCCTGAGATTCTTTTTCCATCTTTGTATTGCACATCAATTTCTAATTGGTTTTCACCATAACATTCTTCTGGTGTTAAGAAATCAGTGCAAGCAACTTCTGGTTCAGGTGAACAGCTCATATCATTTTTTGCAGTGCCTGCTTTATAGCATTTTGTTTGCTCTGAGCTGAATTTTTTGCATTTGTTGACATCACAATAATCAAGAATTGCATTAAATGCTGATTCTTCACATTGACTGCAAATGTTGAAATCAATATTTGTTTCTGCGCAGATACCTGCGCCTAACTCTGGATAAAGCTGTTTCCAAAGACAATCTCGTGTCAGACATTTGTTATTGAATGCTGCTTCTTTGTAATTATTTTTTAATGCTGAACATGAATCTTGTGTTTTGTAATCTGAACATGCATCAATTCCTTTGCATTCTTCAAATGCATCATTGACTGTTTTTGTTGTTTCATAATAACACAATGGAACTTTCATGCAAAGTTTTTCATTGAATTCATCACCTGGATCAATTAATTTGCTTTGCGGTGTTGCATACATGTTAAATGGATTGCCACAGAAGATGCAAGTACTTTGATAGACGCAAGAAGCTTCTCCCTGTTGATCTGGACCGTAGCAATATTTATTTGGACCTTGTTTTTCACAGAATGTATCTTTTGAAGATGTAGGTAACTCATTGCTGTTTTTTGCTTTTAATCTGTTTTTATCATCACAAGAATAAATTTCTGTGTCAAATGTTGGAAAAGTAACATCTTTTGAAGGATTTTTAATACAGAATTCTGAACCTTGTTTATATGGTGTAGTTAAACAAATTTCATCGCCTGAACTTTCACAGACTACATCTGAGTAAATCTTTGCTGCTGCGTTAGGATAATTTGATTGTATTGAATAACAATAGTTTTTGTTTGCTTCAATAGTATCAATGATATCAGGCAAAAGGGTGTTTTTTGCAGCTGTTTCTGTCCATTTATTTAGAACTGCTGTTGCTGGAGTTTTGCATTCTTCTTTTGTTCCAATGCAATGCAGTAATGTTACAGGCACAGGGCAGCCTTTGTTATCATAATTTAAGATTATTTCTTTTTTGCCAGCAGCATGATTTACTTTTGTAATTGTGACAGGTTTGGGTGTTATTGAATCTTGACAAGTTGGGCATGCATCACAAGAATCCGGAGTACCATCTTTATCGCAATCTTTTGCTTCACCTGCGCAACATACCCAGAAATTGTTTGTTGACTTAATATACTTTGCATATATCTTTCCTGAAACTTTGCAATTGTTTGGAGCATTTGCAGTATCGCCGCATTTTAAGCTGTTACATTCAATATCTGCGCAGTCAATCTGACCATTTTCATTGTTATCTATGCCATCATTGCAAAGTTCAGTTTTAGGACAGTTTTCTAGTTTAACTGCGCTACCATATTTGCCACCTGCACATTCGATAACTTGTTGGCAACCATTATCATCAAGACTAACTGCTAATTTGTCACCATCTTTACAATCTTTAGGAGGTTCATCTTCACACTTTTTTCCAACGTATGAATCAGGTTTATCATAACAGAATTTGCCAGCGCTGCATTTTTTACCACCACAATCACAATCTGTTTCTGGCTTTGTTAAGCAAGTGTCTAAACCAAGCTCTGAATTCATTGCTTTTGAAATACAATCAGGATCATTGCTTGGATCTGAACCATAATCTGTTTTTCCATCACCATCATTATCTATTCCATCGTCACAAGCAGTGCCTGTCTTGGGAGCATATTTGTCCACTTGATCCATGCAATATTCAGCGCAAGTTGTTGCAGTATATTGTTTCTTTTCTGTTTCAATCTCTGTTTTAGCGCTAAAAAAAGCAGTAGGATTTGTTTTTATTTTATCATCACAAAAACCTCTTGATGCATCAAATTCACCTGTTTTTTGTTTGTTTGCAGCTTCATAACAACAACAACCTTGTTCACAGATGTTTGGATTACTTGCATCTTGAAGAATACCATCTGAAGATGCGCATTCATCTTGAGTTAATGCTGTACATTGCGCTGAACCTGGTATGTAACATTCAATGTAATCAGTATCTTCAGCATGAGTTTTTTGCAAATTTAAGAGAATACTAGCTAGTAGAACTATTATTATACCTATAACTACACCAAGCCCCTTTTTACTTATGTATTTTAACATAGTATTTATACTGTTTCAGAGAATGGAAGTATATATACTTTTGTATTTTTCTGAGTGAATGGTAAATTAATTTGTTGCGACAAATTAATTTACTATGAACTCGAAAAATACAGATTTTGGATTACTTTCAGAACTAGCGTATATGCACTATTATTCTGGACTAGGAAGAACCAACACCCGTACTAATTGATAATCGCATTTGTTTGCATTATCACAGACTATGACTTTAACAGGGTAATAGCCCTCCGAATCGAATTTAATTTCAATTATTTCTTTATCTGTTGCAGGAAATTCACAAGATTCTAATTGTGTGATTAATAAATAAAAGTTTTGTGTAAGATATGATGCATCTACACCACAACCTGCAGCATCTGTTGCAGTAAACATCTTATAACTTGCTTCATTCATTTCTCCAGCAATATGAAAGTCTTCATCTGGGTCATAAGCTTTTATACCTATTTCATTGATTTGTTTAGCTGAACCTGTTTGTATAACAAAATCAACATATTTTCCAAGATCTGCTAATTGATATTGTTCTACTTTACTTTCTGCTTCACTTAGATCTTTAATCAAATCAATTGCAGGAATTCTATTCTGGATTGCTACTTGAAATTTATATGGTTCATTGTCAATAAGCTTTGATGAATCTTCAACTACTAATAAATCATCGTAGATAGGTTCTTTGTCTAGTTGGTTTAGATTATTTGAAACACCAACATCATTTTGCTTATAGATTTTCATCTTTTGTTTTAAACATTGGTATTTAATCAATTGCCCTTTGTCATTAATTGCATCGCATAATTGCATATCTTCATTTGATGCATCTTGAGTTATATCAAAAAAAATGTTGTTAATATCATTTTTAATTAAATATGAAACTAAAGCATGAATCTGTTTGATATGAATAGAAACAAGAACTTTATTCTTGATAAACGCAATGTCTGATTGTTTGTCACCATTGATTATTTTACCAGATAATGTTAATGTTGCTTCTACACCTTCCTCTTTGATAATAATTGTTGTATTTGCATTGCCAATAACAGCTTTTCCTTGGTCAACAAGCTCTTTTAATTCTGGGAAATTTTCCAGTTTGATGCATTTTTTAATCTTTTCATTGACATATTTTTCTAACAGATCTTGTATTGAGAATGTATTTATATTTATTTTTTCTGTTTCATCTTTCTTATTCTTTAAGTCATAACTTTTGGGATGCGCGCCACAAGATAATGCTTTGTTTTGACCATCTGCATCACATAAAGCTACCAATGGAAAAAAACCTGGGTAATTGCCAAAAGGATTCTGGATATTGTATACTGCTTTTGGGTCTTTGACTAACTTTACAATGCCATAAGGATATTGCGGAACATCAGGATGATTGCCAAAGAATCTTGGAGCTGTTATACCATAAACTACTTTTGTTTTTTTTCCAGTTTTATCATTGTATTCTAAATATTTTAATTCTGGATCTCCAATTGGCAATGCTCCTGGAATTTCATCTCCGTCTTGAACTTGAAAGATTGCGCCACCTTGTTTGCCTAACACAACTAAACCTTCAGTTGTTGTCTGCTCTAAACAAGAATCAATATATTTGTTGTACTTTTTTATTTTTGCTTGGATATCAATTTGTTTTTCCTGCTGCACTTCTGACTTTTTCTCGCTTGTTGAGTGCATGAGATTGTAGCCTAAGAAGATTCCACCTATTATGACAATACCTATAATTATGAAAAATGTGATTTGGGATTTTTTGTACATTTTTTATTCACTTCGTTCATAAAAAATTAGGGTTGCAATTCTTTGTTCATTTTACTTAATCCAGAGATTATTTCAGGTGAGATTCCAATTGGCGCGCTGATTATTAAACTTGGATCTATCATTCCTAGCTGCGCTGGTTTTTTAATTCGTAATTTTGAAGTTAAATCACCTAGATATTGATATGGCTCTGGAGTAAGTTTCGTGAATAAGAAAGTAAATCCACCCAACTGATTACAGAAGATATTTTCTGGATCAGCAGCATATATTTTGTTGCAATTAATGTTTTGATTGAATATTCCTGGTGAATATTGACTTATATATGATATTAATGTAAAATATTTTAAAGATTCTGGACCAGAATCACCTGTGTTGATATCCCATTTTCTTTCTGTAATTGCAAGAATAGCAGGCAATGGAAGATCTTTTGTTTTAAGAATATAAATATTATTGAAATCAGCTATTTTCCTTACAATCTCACCACCTTCTATATTTTTGTTAACAATTGCATCTTTATTACCATTATATAAACCAACAAGTATATTTTTGTATTGAAAGAGCTGATCATTGTATTTGTTATAATTCACCTGTATGTCATTGATATTATTTATTCCATTTTTATTGTAGATAATTGATTTTAACTTGTTGTTAAAATAAAGACGCTCTGAACAGGATTTGTAAAGCCCATAATGAGAGTTATCTTCTTCAAGTAGAACACATTTAGCTGAATCTTCTCCAAAGAAATCTTTGTTTTTTACAAATCCCTGTGTATTGAATAATTCAGTTGGATCAAAAGTAATTGAATCTTGTGTTGCATCTGTTTCAACTTTATTAACAGTAACGCCAATGTATGTTTGATCTTTGACTTTCAGAACACAGAAACTATTGACAGCGTTATTCATTTCAAGAGCTGTAGACGTAGATGATGGATCTGGATTTAATGAATTATAATTGAGAGTTTGCTGGGCTGGACCACATTGCAATGTGTAATCTGCATCTCCAGCGATATCTAACAATTGTATTGCTAAGACTTTTGTTCGCGATGACCATTCTGCATTGATAATTTTATTGCTGTCATAAATTGGTTCACAAAGATGATCTTTGTGGAAGAATAATTCTGTATTTGTGCAGAGAGAAGAACCAATTGTTTTAATTATTCCTAAATCAGCAGCATCTTCTAACTTAAAACTAGTTTCTGTTGGAGCTGTATATTCTGGATCACAAAGATCATTAATATCACTAGAGTAAGTTGCGCTTGGGCAAGCGCAAGAATATGGTTCAGTGCAAAGATTGCTGCCGTCTAATTTTAATGTGTCTAATTCAATTGTGTCATTATACCAATTTAATTTTGGCGTTGGCTGTTTCCAGATGCCTCCTTTGCAAGAGTAGTAAGTTTTATCATCTAATAATTTATTTGTACTTTCTGGAACACATTTTGGACCTTCTTCATTATCTGGATCCCAACAAGAATTTGCAAAACAGCAACTTGAATAATCTGCATCAGTTTCTTGTTTCCATGGAGCTGTGGAGAGGGACATTGGGATGTCTATTATTTCTATGCCTTTTCCTTTTTTAGTGTCTGGAATCAGATTTTCTATATCATACCCTAACTCTTTTATTGCTTTATCAAAGTCATCTTCTAAATTTTGCTTTTGTTCTTTAGTCATCAATGTTTTTTCGTTGGCTGTAACTTCAGTTTCTTTGAATACTATAAAACTGTTATCAGGCATGCAAGCAGAAACATATTTGATGTTTTCACTAATTCTTATTCTCTTTGCTTGACAAATGTTGTAATTTCTTTCTGGAAGGATTATAGGAACAATCGGAATAGAAGGGATTATATTAGCAAATTGCAACTGATTACATGTCCAGACTTTTCCATTGATGCCATAGTAACCCTCAAATTTATCATCTTTCTTATCTTCTGGAGTAAGATCTTTATTATAGCGTTTTGCATAATCAACATAGGTTGATTCAAAGCAAGCGCCATTTGGAAAATCAAACTCACCTTCTGGTAGTTTGCTTTCATGCGTTGATTGTTCATCGTTGTATGTTATAGGTATTCTTTCTCCTGTGTTGAAATCAAATTGATGCATACAGCAGCGAGAGCCAGTCCATCTGCCACTCAAATAGAAATTGCAGACATTGTATTTATATGTATCAAGCGGGTTATCTTCAGTTGGCTTATCTGATTCGGGAAGACGCATATCTTTTTCGAGATAATCTGGATATCTTAAATTAGGATCATCTGATGTTACAGTTGCTAAATCAGGTTTGGTTAATGAATTTAATTTTTCTGCTTCATCTAATGTAAGCCATTCAAATTTGTCACCTTGTTCTGGATCAAAGTAATGGGTGCAGTATAGAGGGAAGTCTTCTGGAAAGTGGAGACCTACGTCTGTTACTTTATCTATTTTATTTTTATCATAATGCGGCACAAATTTAAATTTGAGGTTGTCTCCTAATAATGCACCATCATAACGAAAGTTTTCTGTTTTTTTGTGCACACCTACACATTGATATGATTTGTAAGATTCATCTATGCTAATCGGTTCTGCAGGAGGATAAAGACAGATTTTATTTAGTTCATCTACATCTGTATCTGGATTTAATGGTTCATATTGACTAATTTTTTTTTTATTATTTTGATAATTAATTACTTTGTTCATTATCCATGCATAATCATCACCGCAGCATGCGTTTGGATTTTCAAGTGCCACATACATTGTTCTTAACTTAATTGAAGCATCACATTTCTGATCTTGATTAATATCAGATGGATCTTTACAACCAGCTTCTAAACTCTTAAATAATTCTGAATCTTCAATATGCTGCCCACGACATTGATTTTGAATAGCGTCCCATTCTACTATGTATGAATAATCATTCCAGCCGTCATAACCATCACCTTTGATTACTCGTATATCTTCATAAGGTTTCTCAGCTGTTTCCAGCATCTGTGTTTCTTTATTACCATAATTATCTTGAATTGCACTTTTTTCAGATAATGTAAAATCTTTTTTCTTTTTTTCTTCATCATCTCCATTTGCAAAATAGTAATAGTACTGATTATTCATGATAAATGGTCTGCACATGCCCTCATAACGTTCCATATATTCATATTCTGAGGGAAAATTCCCAACCATGAAAGTGTCGGAAGAACCTTCTTTATATTGTGATTTTTCGAATGAAAAAGACTCTTTTCTATAAAGCGGTATTGATATAGTTGGTTTATTGCCAGTACCTGTATTAAAAAATTCAGGAATATCTTCATCATTATGATTAAGTCTTTTTTTATCAGCAAAGAATTTAACGTCCATATATGGATAACCTTGATCACCAGACATTGAATTATAACAGACATAGCCAGTGGATAATTTTAGAATTGTTGTTCCATCATATTTTTCTGGAATTCCTCCTTCTTCAAAAATAGAAGCCATTTTATCTTTTCCATATCCACCACCTGGCGTATTATCAGCAATTGGTTCTGCACTACTTCCAGCACCAGTTCCTTCTTCTGAAGTTCCTTCATTGCTTTTAGCTTTATCACCGTCACCAAACAAAATATCTTCTACTTTTTCAGCAACAATCACTTTCGAAAACACACTCACAAGTACTATAACTAGAACTATAAATACCAAATACTTGCTTGTATTCCCCTTTTCCATAAATATTCTAATCTTTTTTTGATATGGAGATATATAAATGTTTCTTTGAGAACTTTGCTTTTGGTAGAATTCTCACAATTTGACCAACGATAATTCAACATTGCTGAAGTTGTTAGAATGATGCTGAGAGAATCTTGGGATGAATAAAAGCATTTATTTTTTTGATTATTTATTTTTCTATCTGACGTTTACTTTACAGCTCAATTATTTCTATCAACAGATAAAGGAAAGAATTAGATGAGCATTCTCCAGTGGGTACAAATCTATATATACTATAAACAATTAGTTTTCCAATAGATGTCGAAATTAACTGATTATATAGAGAAAGAACTGAAAAAAGGGTTTTCTAGTGAGAAGATTAAAGAAACACTTGTTAAGTACAAGTATCCTGAAGATGAGATTGAAGAAGCTTTGATTGAAGTTAAACAACATGAGTTTCCACAGCATCGATGGAAAAAACCATTGCTGTGGGAGATGACAGGTGTTATTAGCGGGTTGATATTAATCATTATTCTGTTAGTTTATCCTTTTGGCAATGGCGAGAAGATAACTGAGAAAATAGAGATTGTTGCAGAAAAACAATTGACTGTGCCGGAATGCGATGGGTTATCTGTAGGCGAGAGAGATGTTTGTGTTTTAAGATTGGCTAAACAACAGAATGAAACTCAGATTTGTGTTGTGATGAGTGATGTTTCTAGAAAGATTGATTGTTATCAGAGAATATGGGAGAAAGATGAGTGCAGGTATTTGGATATTGTTGGAGAGGATGCGGATGAGTGTTATGCGGGGAAGGCGGTGAATGAGAATGATGAAAATGTTTGCTTCTCTGCTAAGAATATTACAAGATGTATGAATGCACTTCTTGATAAAGCAGGCATAGATGTTGTTTGCAAAGATAGCAATTGCAAGCAACAGATTGAATTTTTTACAAAACCACCAATCTGCGATACGCCTTTGTGTAAATTATCTTCAACAAATAATAATGCAGGACTGGATAAATTAATAGTTGAATATAAGAATAAAGAAACAACAAAAATAGGAAATATTTTAAAATCTGATGAGGAATTATATGAAATTGCTCTTAAAAACAAAAATATAAATATGTGTAAATACTTAGAAGATAATAGTTTGAAATTAAAATGCATGGAGAAATTAAAATGAACTCTAAACGATTACTACCATTAATAATAATCATTAGTTTATTATATATACCATTCTCTCTTTCAGATAGTGGCGGAGGAGATGGAGGAGATAGTGAGTACTGTGATTTTACATATGATGAATGTCAAATTATTTGTAAAGGACTAATTATTGATAAAGATGGATTAGTTGCGGAAGATATTATCCGTGGGATCCATATTAGAGCATATGATGTTGATGAAAGTGATGATCATTGTTTAGCACCTACTTCTGGAGAATTAGGAATAGAAAATGGAAAGAATGGTGTGAAAGTAAACTATGCTGATGAAAGCGGAGATTATAGAGAAATGAATGGTATTGTTAATTTTAACGATTATAAGCAGTTCCATACAGGAATAATTATTAAATCTGAAAATAATCAATTAAAAATCGAAGCAAATAACGGATTAGATACTGCATGTCAAGGAACATATATTAGCTGGTCTGCTGTTTGTTCTGATTCAAATGAGGTACACTGCATTTGTAACATTTATCAAGAGGGTGAAAATATTAAAAATCTAAATAAAAAGTGTGATGATGATGGATGTTGATGTTATGATTATTCAATAATCTCACCCCCATCTGCAATGAAGAGAATTTTGAAAAGAACAATAAATGATTAATTTTAGAATAAACTTGCAGATAAAGTTTGTTTTTTAAACTTCCCAAATCCCCTCAGCTATAATTTTTCCTTCTGATTTGTCTTTGATTTGTTTCCAACGAGAATATGCATTGCTTAATGATTGCTTTGCTGCTGCTTCATCCATGCCTAATGTAACAAAGAAGCTAATAATATCTTTTGGGTTTTTCATCTGATATGGATGCGTTGCAAAAGAAGCAATAATACTACCTATTTTATGCTTTTGCGCTAAAATTATGTTTTGCATCACTCTGCCAAGGTATTCTTCATTATTTTGTTTTATATCTTGCAGTGAGAATGCTAACTGTATCTTGTTTCTTACCATGAGCTCTGCAAGAACATTGTTTAAACCAGAAGAACGCTGCTTGATTGTATCTTTGCGCTCGAATTTCTCAATATTAATGATTGCAGCTGGCTTTTCATTCTCAATCAGTTGGCGATTATTAACTGCGTCAGCCTCATAAATAATTAAAACAGGATATTTTTTTGCTTTGGAAAAATCTTTCTTTGTTGCCAAAATTGCAGAGATAATCTGCAATTTTGTATTTTCTTGAAATGATTTTCTCTTTTGAAAATTATCAATTGTGCAGAGAAAACAAAGACTTTTATAACCTAGAGCTTCTGCTATCTTGATAAATTGTTCTTCATTATTGTTTGGAATTATGATGTCACAGTACATAGTTTAAACCTTATCACCATTTATAGTTCAATAATCTGCAATCCTTTTACTCTCTCAAAATCTTTATCAAGGGTCAACAATTCAACATCATGCACTAAACATGTTGCTGCAATAAGAATGTCAACTCTTCCAATCACAATACCATGATCTATAAGATATTCCTCAATCTCTGCACCTTTATAAGCAACTTTATCATCAATAGATAATATATGCACACTTCTTATAAATTGCATCAATATTTCTTTTTTGTTTGGATGCGCATCAACAAGAAGTTCATTAATTGTGAGCGCGCTAATTGCAGCCGAATGCAATTGAATCTGCTGTTGGATCTCTTTGTATTTACCCCTGCCTGAGAATAATTCAATTATTGCTGAAGTATCAAGAATAATCATTATAATCTTTCTCTCATCTTTTTAGAACGTTGAACAAATTCAAGATTCATGTCTTCTCTTCTTTTTCTCACTTTTTCTTTCCATTGTCTTGTTTCTGTTTCACTCATCTTTAATGCCCCAGCAAATCTTGCAGCTGCACCTATCTTTTCTTTTGATAATCTTAAAACTACATCACTGAAACTTTCATCACCATATTTAACAGATTTTAACGCATTATATGCATCTTCTGTAATAGTTAATGATTTTATTACCATATTACAGTTAAGGGTACACTTATATTTAAAGATTTTGCTTGTTTTCTAATAATAAACAAGTTTTACAAACAGCTGTTGCGCTTGGTTCTTTGCAACGACTACAGTAGTTTACTTTTTCTTCTTGCTCCATGGAAAGCTTCATCAATCTCTTCTTGTTTTTTAAAAATAAATTGATCATATTTTTCTTTGCCCCTCTATGTTTTTGTTCATATCCGTTGAGCAATTCTCCCACAATTCCCCTATATGCTTGCACAGCATAAGGACATTCGCCGTATTCAATATTAAAACCCACCATGAAAGAGTAGGCTGCAATTTGTTTTTCCGGAATGAAATATAATGGTTTTATTCTCGGAATAAACATATTATCTTCAATAACACCTGTTTGAGGACCTAAGCGAGCAGATGCTTGCGGAGTACCGCGCAAGAGATTCATCAGAATTGCTTGCGATTCATCATCAAGATTGTGGCCTGTTGCAAGTTTTGATGCAGAATAAATACGCGCGTATTTGTTCAGTAATGTTCTGCGAAAAGCGCCACATAAAGTGCAGGGTTTTGTGTTTTTATGCGTTGTTGTTAAGAATTGATCTAAAGATTTTCCAAAAGAATCTTTGTATGAAACAATTTGCAATGCTATATCATATTGTTTACAAAAATTTGTTACTGTAACTAATGTTTTATCGCGGTAACCCACAATACCTTCATCAATTGCAAGAGCTGTAAGGGTGAAGGATAACTTTTGTTTGAGCTTATTGAGAATATATAAGAGAGTTATGCTGTCTTTTCCACCAGATACTGCAACAACAATATGATCTCTTTTTTTTATTAGTTCATATTTCTTTATTGTGTTCTCAACTGTTTCCTCAATAGATACTACAAAATGTTTTTTACATAGTGCAGGATCACTATATACAGCATTCTTTATACATCTTGCGCAACGCATTTTTACCCACCAGAAACTACGGCAAGAATCTTTACTGAATCTGAATTCTTTAGCTTGCAATCATTTGCAACTAATTCATTATTAACTGCAACAAGAACTGCTTCAGGATTTTGATTTATCTTTTTTAATAAATCATTAACTGTGCCAGTAAATTGCATGTTTATTGTTTGCTTTTTTCTTTCAATGAAGACTTTCATATTTATACACCATCTATTAATGAATCTAATTGTTCATTTACTTCTGCATCAGTTAATAATGAAATAGGATTTAATTGCACAATTTTTTCTTCGAAAAAGTTATTCTTTGGGAGATATGCGCCAATGACTATTGCAGGAATGTTGTACTTTTCAGACAATTGAAGTATCTGTTGTTTATCTTCTTGCTTATTTTGCGCACTATAAATATATTCTGTCTTGTAAATGATTATTTCTTTCAGAAACAATCTGTACTTATCCAATATATCTTTGCTTCCAAAAAATATAACCTTACAGCCACGCTTTAACATTAATACTGCTGCAAGAATTGAACGTTTATCCTCAATGTATGCAATCACTGCACCTTCAATACCAACAGGCAAACCACCATAAGATATAATTTTATTTGTGAATAAAAATGCTTTGTTATCCATCAATTCAATACCAAAATCTAACTCAGCATGCTTAAGATTAACTTTTTTTTGAAATGTATTCACTACAAATTCACCAATTGCTTTGTCTAACTCAATTGATGGAATTGCATTCTTATCAATACGCTGCGTTGAAATACGAAAAGTTGCACAATTTTTCAACTGCGCTGAAAAATAAGACAATATTGTTTGTTTAATGTTTTTAATACTATCAGCTATCACTATCGCAATGCTGTATGAAGCAATACCAAAAATATATTTTAATCTTTTAATTATCTGATTATATTCATCGATAATTGCATCATAAGTATAAGAAGAATCCTCATTAAATGTCTTCAAATGCAATAAGATTCTTCCACGTGGATTCTTTAGAGAAAGATATGCAATATTTTGTTTATTCAAGAATTGTTTAATATTCTCCATCAATAACTCCTCAAATACATACCTATTCTTTCCTTTTGTAGCTATCTCTGCATATCTAATTATACAATAAACATCACTTTTTGTCATCTTGTGATAAGGATTTTTTGCTTTTATTAAAAATCTTTCCGAAAAAAATGGATAAAATTCATTTTTTTCGGAGAATATGTTTGTATCTTCGGAAAATACAGAAGATATTCGGAAAAATCACCGATGGCTTCTTTAAACACTTCAGCCATTTTTTTCTTTAAATCATTGAGGTGATTGCTATGAAAATATGTAAGAAAATGTATGTGAAAATAAGTTGTTTTGTGCTGTGTTTGTTAGCACTTGGAATGCCTGCTGCATTTGCGTCTGATGATGAAAGCCAATGCATGCAAGATAAAGAGTGTTTGGCAATGGTAGAGAAATTAGAAAAAGAATTTAGAGACAATTCAATAGAGATTAAGAGGTTAGAAGCACTTTACACAAAATTGCAACTTGTTTTTGACAAGAAAAAAAATCTGTATTCAATTGCAAAGAAAAATATGATTGAAACAGAGTTGACTGCATTAGAAAATGCAATACTTGAATCAAAAGACTGGCATCAAGCATTTCTTGCAGATATGAATAATGCAGTTGCTGTCTATGATAAAGATGAACTTGAAGATTTGCTATATGCAATAGGAGATTTAAAAGAACCTATAGGAAAAGCATATACACAAATGATAAAAGTTAGAAAGTTATTATTATGAATTTGCAATGCAAATTCATAATAATTGTATTTTCCTGAGTGAACGAAGTGAGTTCGGAAATACATTTAAATATAACTTGTTATTTATAAACCCTTTATATAGCAGGGGTGTTAAATAATATGGCAAAGACTATGGTAAAAAATGATATTGACAAAGCAAAACGTGACATACAAGTTGTGAATATTGTAGTCAGCACATCACTAGAACATGATATTCCACTAGAAAAAATGGCTGCTACGTTAAGCAATACTGAATATAATCCTGAACAATTTCCAGGATTAGTACTTCGTATAAGAGAACCAAAAACATCTGCATTGATTTTTAGCTCTGGGAAAGTTGTTTGCACAGGAGCAAGATCAATGGATAAAGTAGAGGAATCTATTAAGAAAATCATCAAAAGCTTAGAAAAGATTAATGTCAAGATTACTATAAAACCTAAGATTAATATTCAAAATATTGTTGCATCAGGCTCAGTTGGAATGGATTTAAATTTAAATGTACTTGCAATGAAACTAGAGAACACAGAGTATGAACCTGAACAGTTTCCAGGATTAGTTTACAAATTACCACAAGCAAAAGCAACATTTTTATTATTTAGTAATGGTAAAATAGTGTGCACGGGGACAAAAAGCGAAGCTGAAGTGCATGTTGCAGTTGATAAATTAATTGAAAACTTAAAGAAAGTTAGAAAGTAAAATAATATTTATTTTTCATTTTTTTAATAACATATTTAAAAGGGAATATCATCCTAGATGTTTATGGAAGCAGCTGAACAAATAAATAAATTTCAAGAATTTCTAGAAATGCATTATCATGCAAAATTATTAGAAGTAGCAAGACTAGGACAGAAATTTATTGAGATTGATTTTGAGGAATTAAGCAAGTTTTCTCCTGAGTTAGTTGATGATTTAATAGAACATCCTGAAGAAACTCTTAAAGCATTTGAACTATCTTGCGGTAATTTTGACCTTCCAAATGAAACAAAAGACATACGAATAAGGATATTTAATTTAACTGCTGAGCAAAGGATTCTTATCAGAAATATCCGTTCAACACATATCGGGAAGTTTATATGGTTTGAAGGTGTTGTAAGACAGAAAAGCGATGTACGACCACAAGTTACTTCAGCAAGATTTGAATGCCCCAGTTGCGGAAATATAATTACAGTATTACAACTTGATACTAAATTTAAAGAACCAACACGCTGCGGATGCGGAAGAAAAGGAAAATTTAGATTATTAACAAAAGAAT
>JACRKF010000028.1 GCA_016219865.1 Candidatus Woesearchaeota archaeon
TTGAAATAACGTCTTTTTCTTCAAAAGCAAATGCTAAACCTACTATACCAACTCCTGCTAACAATGCATTTACATTATAACCTAGTCTTTGCAGAATCATGATAAATGCAAAAACACAAACAATAAATTTTATTCCTTTTCTTGCAATCGGCACAAGATGATCATCCAGATCTGATTTTGTCTTTTCAGTGAATGGTATCAAATAATGCACTATCAATGAATCAAATAATCTTATAAAGAACCATGCTGTAACTAAAATTATCAATACGCCAGTTATTTCGTTGAGCACATTTTCTATTGCTGCGTTAAATGTCAATCGTTTATATGCATAATAATAACCAGCGATAACCAATGCAAAAACAGCAGGTTCTTCAATAATATCAACTAATAAATCGTCAAATTCAGATTCTGTTTTCTCTGTAAGCTTACGCACAACTTTCTTAAATATCAAATACAATAATTTCCCAGCAATAAGCGCGCCTAATATAATTAGGACAGATGTAGTGTATGCTAATACTGTGTTATCGTAATAGATGTTATTGAGGAATTGCATGTTGATCATTTATTTATGGAATTGATTGTTGTTTTATAAATATTACTATAA
The DNA here is from genome assembly GCA_016219865.1 of Candidatus Woesearchaeota archaeon. GTDB lineage: Archaea > Nanobdellota > Nanobdellia > Woesearchaeales > DSVV01 > JACRKF01. The sequence continues at coordinate 605 of JACRKF010000028.1, forward strand.
GAATTTTGATATAGTATTTGCATTATGAACAAGCAAATACTATAATTTTAAATACTACTACACTCTTTTTTATTTCATGGAAACTCTTGATTATCATGCGCTTAATTTTAAATGCGGCTTAGAGATTCATCAGCAATTGCCTGACAAAAAACTCTTTTGTAATTGTCCATGCATTATTACTGATGAAAAGCCAGATTATACAATCAAAAGAAAGCTAAAAGCATTGGCTGGGGAAACTGGGCAGATTGATGTTGCAGCATTGCATGAGCAAGCAAAACAAAAACATTTTGTTTATCATTGTTATAAAAATAATACTTGTCTTGTGGAGATTGATGAGGAACCACCGCATTTAGTTAATCAAGATGCACTATCTACAATATTGCTTGTTGCAAAGATGTTAAATGCCAAGATTGTTGATACAATTATTTTCATGCGAAAGACAGTCATTGATGGAAGCAATGTTTCAGGATTTCAAAGAACAGCGTTGGTAGCTACTGATGGTTATATAGAAACTTCTGAAGGAAAAATATCTATTCCAACAATTTGTCTAGAAGAAGAATCAGCAAAAGCAGTTGAAAGAACAACAGAATATGATGTGTATAATCTTTCTAGGTTAGGCATTCCTTTGATAGAGATTGCAACAGGTCCAGATATTAAATCTCCAGCAGGAGCAAAGGAAGCTGCAGAGAAACTTGGAATGATTCTTCGTTCAACTAATAAAGTAAAACGAGGATTGGGTACAATCAGACAAGATGTAAATCTTTCAATAAAGAACGGAGCAAGAGTAGAAATTAAAGGTTTTCAGGAGATTAAAAGCATTCCTGCTGTAATTGATTATGAGATTAAAAGACAGCTTGAATTACTTAGTAAAGGAACAAAACTTATTTCAGAAGTGCGAAAAGCTGAGGAAAATGGCACTACAACATTTTTGAGACCAATGCCTGGAGCTGCGAGGATGTATCCTGAAACAGATGTATTGCTAACAAAAGTCACAAAAGAAATGATTAATTCTTTAGAAGTGCCAGAACTCATCGATGATAAGGCTGAAAAACTTGAGAAATATGGGATTTCAAAAGAACTTGCTGAAATGCTTGTCAAGAAAAGCAAAGCAGAATTGTTTGAATCATTTTGTCAGAGATTTAAAAATCTAAAACCAGCATATATTGGAGAATTATTGCTGCCAAAATTGCTTGAGATTAAAAGAAAATATAATCTTGATATTGATCTGATCACTGTTCAGCAGATTGAATTAGTTTTGAAGCAGTTGGATGGGCAGTTGATTTCAAAAGAAGCAGTTGAAGAAATATTTGTTAAGTTTGCTAAAAAAGAGTCTGTTGATTTTTTAAAATATAAGACTCTTGATAGTGCTGTGATTGAAAATGATATCAAACAAATTGTTGAGCAGAATAAAGACAAGCAGTTTGGCGCAATCATGCATCTTGTGATGGCTAAATACAGAGGAAAAGCTGATGGCAAGCTTATTTCAGATTTGATCAAAAAATATGCGCAGGAGAAATAATATATATTTTATAAAGAAAGCATATTAAATGAGATGAACTTTCTTAGAAATGGTCGAGAACATGGGAGGAGAAGTAGAAAAAGCATTGGAAGAAGAGTATCAGCACATGTCGCAAGTCTATCATAAATCTCATAGGAATATGATGCTGATTAATTCTCTTTTTATCTTGTTTGTTATTATTGAAGTATTAGTTATTAAATCAATAAAATTTTTCTTTTTGACATTATTCTTAACAGTTGTTATCTATATGTTTGTGAGGATATGGGCGATGAATTAGACTTGGAGAATTATTTTTCTTAGTTGTGGTATTTCGTTAAAATTAAGTATTTTCTTCATTTTCAATTAATGAGTGAATCTGATTCATTATCTTCTCATTATGATGCTCTATTTCAATAACAACATTTGTATCAATAATGTATTCCACAATCAGATCCTCTCATTTTGAAATTTTTCTTAAAATCTTGGTGAATTCTGCTCATTTCCTCTCTGCTTAATAATCCTTTGAGCTTTTTCTTTCCATAGAGAATCTCTTTCCAATTTCCATCATCAACATTCTTAATGCAAATATCCATTGTTTTCACCATGGTTGATCTATTGTAGATTTTATCTTAGAACCATTAACTCTTTCTTTTTATAACCTACTATATTCTCTTAACAAGGATTTCATCTCTCTTTGAGGATCTGCTCGTTGAACAAGATTTCTATAAAACATTGGAACATTTCTTCCAATAGCTTCTCTGACAATTTTCATATCTTCAGCAGATACTTTTTCTGCTAATGCTCCTTGCGCAAGATTTGCTCTCATCCCATCAATATCCAGATCTTCTGAGATTGGTCTTGGGCATAATCTCCAATAACCACCAAAATCATGCAGTGTTATTCTTCCTCTTTTATTTTCTTCCACAAAAACAACATACCTCATACAACCATCATGAAACTGTCCATCTTTTTCTGATAAGATTGGTTTTGAGGAAACAAATGATTCAACTACATATTTTCTTTCATTTGGATCAGGTCTCTCTTCTGCTAATGTAGTTGCAGGAACAATAACTAATCCTTCTCCTCTTGATCCATTATATGGTTTAATCACTACATATTTCGGTTGTTCTGCTTGCACTAATCTATGAAAATTTTCTTCTGTGTATTCATGCGTTTTTGGTTTGATTCCTCTGCAACCATCAAAGAATGTGTCAGATTGTAATTTGTCTTTCAATATTCTTTCAATACCTATCAATGTTTCAGCAAAATTTCCGTATCTTGATTCCCAGTCTGGATGGACATTTCTTAATACTCTATTTTCTGTGAATAAAGTGTCTTTATTAATTATACCACTTAAATAAGGATTGAGACGATCTTCTAAGCTTCTTTTGTCTAGTGTAAAGACATCTTTAGTACCCTTCATTCTATTCTGAAAATATCCTTCCACTGCTAATCTTGCAGCAATATATGCAATTGGTTCTTTTCCAAGGCCGTTGATATGAGAAGTTAATGCTTCATCACAAGAATTTTTACTTCTTAGGTCAGTCTTTATATATTCTAAGAGATTATCATTATCAAACTTAAATGAATCAAAATGAGAAAAAATCCTTCTCATTAACTCTTCATCTGATGGAGTTCCCTTATATTCTACTCCTGCTTCTTGAAATCCTTTCATTCCAGAATTTATTCCATTTACTTCAATTATCTTCACTTCGCTATCTGGTGTTATTTTTACATCTAAACCTAAAACAGCAAAAGAAACTAAGTCATCTATCTTGTAACGATGCTGAGAATAATCTGGAGATCTTCTCATTACAGCAGGAAATGATTCTGGTTTATCTTTTGAATGCCTATCATCACTACTATAATACTCTAAGCTATTAATTATTTGATCACTATAATACTCTAAGCTATTAATTATTTGATCAGGTTCTTTTGTTAGCTTATATATTAATTTTGAGCTCATTATTCATCTTTGGATCATGCTTATATTTAAATTTTTTGTTTTGTAACTACTAATGAATAACTAATTGTTGTTGTCTGATCTAAACTTATCAAATTGAATTACTTTTATATACAACTCATATTTCTTTATGTCAATGGACGATACAGATGATTTTGAACCAGAATATCAATTAAAATCAAACCTCGAAGCAGACAAGATAGAGTTTAAACCAAAGTTTATTGAACGCTATGAACAATTGACTGATTTTGAAACTTTTAAAAAATATTCACTTTCTTTTTTGCGAAGATCAATTCGAGTTAATACTCTAAAAATCTCAATTGAAGAAGTTAAAAAACGTTTAGAAAAAGACTGGCATCTGGAACAGATTCCTTGGTGCAAAGAAGGCTTTTGGATAGATCATAAGGGTAAAGGTGATGATTATAGACGAGATGTTGGCAATCTTCCAGAACATGCTCTCGGTTATATTTACATTCAAGAAGCTGCTTCAATGATTCCGCCATTATTCATGAAAGGTAATGATGCAAATCTTGAAAATGAACTTATCTTAGATATGTGCGCTTCTCCTGGCAGTAAGACAACGCAGATTGCGCAGTACATGAATAATACAGGCATTCTTATAGCAAATGATTACAAAGGAGATAGAATTTCTGCGCTTGGCATCAATTTACAGCGATGTGGATTAAGCAATCATATCATTACATTAATGCAAGGAAGATATTTTAAAGGATTTCAGTTTGATAAGATTTTAGTAGATGCTCCTTGCTCAGGAACTGGCACAATCAGAAAATCCTTGAAAACATTGCGTATCTGGAATGCTCATGCAATTACAAGGTTAGCAACACAACAAAAAGTGTTGTTGGAAACTGCTTTTCAGAATCTGAAAATTGGCGGTGTTATCATCTATTCAACGTGCAGTCTAGAGCCAGAAGAAGATGAAGGTGTTGTGAGTTGGTTGTTGAATAAATATGAAAATGCAGCAGTTGAACCAGTTAAGCTGCCAATAAAACAATCAAAAGCTGTTATGAGTTTTGAGGGAATTACATTTAATGAGCAAGTGAAGAACTGCTTACGGATATGGCCGCAGGATAATGATACAGAGGGGTTCTTTGTTGCGAGAATTGTGAAAAGAGATTAATAAGTTTCAATCTTTAACCCATCAATTCGATTAAAATGTTTTATATTTCTTGTTAATAATGGTTCATTATTTGTTATACAAATTCCTGCAATCATGCTATCTTCTGTTTGTATTGGCATTCCTTTATCATAGAGATTAATATGAATCATCCCTGCTTTTTGAGCGCTTTCAATATCTAATTGCAGCAAACTAAAACTTTCATTTTTTTCTTTCAAAGCATTCAATCGTTGGTATGAATCTTCTGTTATTGTTATTGTTTTTGTTGCCATACAAGTACATGTATGTACTTGTATTATTTAAACCTTTTGTTTTGTTGTTGGTTACATTGTAGTAGTAACAAAAACGAAACATTTATATAGTAATTGATAGTAACCTGATACTAGGTGATCATTTATGATATGTTTGGAGCAAAGAGTTAAGGGTGGATATTTATTAGAATTTGCAGAATCTCAAGGTGAATTAGGTTCATTTAACTATCATCCCCATACTGATATGCTAAGAAGTGCTTATGCTTCAGGTTTAAATAAGTGGTTAAATAGTAATCAAATTGATGGTATTGATGCATTTAAATTAGCAGATCCTGCTATAATGAAAGGTTTCGTTTACTATTTAGTTGCAAATGGAAAATTAACATTTAAAACAGATGATGGTAGTGACATAAATCAAGCTGAAATAATTGGTAAAGAAATTGAAATCACTTTAAAACAATACAAATCTTTAGGAAAAATTATTCCTGAAATCTTAGAAGAAAAAGAAAGATTTCAAAAAGGAATTAGGCTGGCTAAAGATTATCTTGAACAAGAGTCTTCAAGAAAATTATCATGGTTATCAAGTTATGGATTTGATCCAAAAAAATTATCTGATTCTACAATAAAACGATATCGTAAAATACATCATGAATTAGATGGTGAGATAGCTAAAGGATTAATGGATGATAATAACAGTACAATTCAAGATGAATTTTTGTTATATATGGCATTATATGATAGAAAAAAAGCAGAGCTTGATGATAGTTTAGCAAATGGAAATAGAATGGATGCTCAGAAACAACGTGAATTTTTAGAATTGACATTGCGTTATTTAGTCAATGATAATGCAGTCATTTTATCTGAGGATGGTGGTGGCATAGTTCGGAAAAGTTTTACAGAGTGTGGCTGCACAGAATTAATGGAGAAATATGATGTTGCTGGGAAACTGCAAGAAATAAGCAGATTAAGAACCATGAATTAATTATTATTAAAGCAACTCAATCTCTATTTTATTCTTACTTATTGGAAATATTCTGACCATCTTATCTACTGTTGTATTTGTAAATGCAGCAATTTCAGGAGGAACTCTTAAAACAAGTGAATTTCCTGATTTTCCAACTTTTATCTGTCTTTCTAAACCAAATATCTTTCTTTTCTTGACTTCAGTTTCTATCTCCCCTAAAGTTGCATCATCTAAAAATTCACTTCCGCAAGAATTGCAGACTTCACAAGCTCGTTCACCAAAATCAATGCTAAAAAACTCAACATTGCAGAAACTTTTCTTTAATTTTCCACCACAACTGCAAGGATAATCAAGTATTTCTTCCATTTTTATCACCATAGTTTAACTGTTATTTTAACTGTTTGTTTTTAATTTAGCCATTATCTAGTGATAACAAAAACGAAACATTTATATAGTAATCCTTCACTATGGAGGTTCATGGGTAGTTTAGATATTAAAATACAGGCAGCAGAGCCAAGCGATGTTCCAAAAGAAGTGTTTGCACAATTTTGCAGAGAAGCACGAGGAATCTTTGAGCGATTATACCCTCATTTCATGAACAGTGGTTTTGTGCTTGGAGCTTATGATAATACTAAAATTGCAGGTTTTATTGCAGGCAATTATTGGAATAATCGTGGAGAAACGAATGCTCCCCTAATATGGCAGTTGTATACTCTTTTTATACAACACCAGAATATAGGGGCAAAGGAATTGGTAAACGATTACTCTATAGGACAATCATGAAAGCGAAACAGGAAGGTTCAGATGGAGTTAGTCTTGATACAATGACTGATGATTCATTAGAGCTTTTTGATAGAATTAAAGCAGAATGTAAAACTGATAATCAGATTACATTTAAAGTAGAGTTTGATGAAGATCTGACAGCATATGGTGATATTCGATTCAAAAGAAACTGAGGTAAAAACAATATGTACAAATCACTAGCATTACTGGCAGCATTGTATATCGTAGCAGCTCCAAATCAAGCAGAAGCTAGAGATAGGAATCCGCAGTATTCACCTATCTATACAGTGCAGAGAGGAGATACTCTTCGTAGCATCAGCAAAGCAACTGGCATTGATCAGACTGAGATAAGAGCTTGTAATCCACAACTTAGACTAAAAAAAGGCAATAAAATAAGGTTATATAATCAGCATACTGTCAAACAAGGAGATTCTTTATCTGCAATTGCATGGAGATATAACTCAACTCTTGCTGAAATTGTTGATTATAATCCAAGAGTCAGACGAATTGATGTTATATATCCTAGCCAAAAAGTAGCAGTTCCTTGCCATGAGGAAAGAACAGAGCCAAAAAGATATGGTACTCATGAACATGAAGAAGCAAATGGTAATGGTAAGGAAAAACCAAAAGCTGAATCAAAAAAACCACATGGACGAGCGAGAACAGTAAAATATCCAAGTGGTTTAGAGTTAGCAATTGTGAATGATCCTGTTTTGGTTGGGAAAATTGGATATTTTCGTGACCCTTATAATGGTGGCATCCCATTGGTCAAGATTCCTCGTGATAAACTTTTTGAACGTGTTTCTAAACATTTTACAGTAGCAGAATTTATTGCTATAGAAGAGAAAGAAGAGCGTTGCATTGATGCTCTCACAAAACCACAGGTGTACAAAGTAGAAGGTGACTATTATTTTACTCATGAGCGTATTGATCCAAAACTTGTTCGATTGCTTGAAAAGGTAAGAACAAAGTATAGCAAACCTATGGTATTTGATGAAGGATATAGGCCACCTCGCTATAATACTTGTGTTGGTGGGAAAAGTCCGCATCCTAGGGGAATAGCTGTTGATATTCATGCGCCAGGATTTACTTTGGTTAAAGTTGGAAACAGATGGAAAAAAAGACAGACACCATTGTATAGAATTGTTGATAAAGCATTTGTAATGGGTGGTGTTGGCAATGGTTCTACTACAATTCATGTAGATACAAGAAGAAAACGTTCGAGATGGGGTTATTAACAATGAAAATCAACCTGAAAAATCTATTATTTGCAAGCTTTGTGATATTTTTGGTAGCTTTTTTGCTTGGATTTACTGTAAGCTTTTTAGAGAATGACGCACAAACAGCTTCAATTACTTCTTTACCAATCAATCAAGAAACAAAATCATATACTGTCTATAATAATGGTTATCCGATGGATGCGTATGTGATTGAGAAAGATCTTTCTCCTCTTCTCAAAGAGCAAGAATTAAAAAATAAGATATTATCTGATGAAAAGATGTATCAGAACTTTAAAAAATCAATGCAGATAAAAAATAGCGAAGATGCAATTGAAGATGAAGAAGAAAGAATTAAAGATTATTGCAAAGATGTTGGCTATTGGAAATGTTTAAAAATCAAAGAAAGTTGCGATGAAGATCAATGTTATCCTGTAAAAATAAAATGCACTGATGCAAGTTTTGATGCAAAATGGCTTGATCCAAATGATCCTAATCCTGATAATGAATGCGATAGTTATGATGTTGATGTGATTGAATAAAGAATTTTGCTCTTGTAACTTCTGCATCTCAAGAAAAGTATCTTATCGGCACTTCTTCGTTAGCTTCCTGTGCTGGCATTGCAATCTATAATCCAACTAATAAGATCGGCGGAGTTGCGCATGTTTTCTTTAATGAGAAAAAATCATTAGTGCAGTATCTGACTGACTTTCAAGGAAGGGAAATACCTTCAACTGGAAGAACTGTGATTATAAATAATCCATCACTTTTTTCACCATTCTCTGAATATGCGCATCGATTAATCTCAGCAGCTGATAAAAATAGTGGAGCTGCATATCATTTTTATGCGTTCAATATTGCACATGGCTCTAGAACAAAAGAACAAAATCTTGAACTAGGAAGCGTTGTTGAACGAACAATTGCAGAATTGACAGACAAAGGCAAATTAATTGGCAGCCATTATAGAAATGAAACTATTGCAATCTTTTGTTTAATTCAGCAACTAATAATTTCTTTTTTTCTTCAGATAGTTTAAATAATTCTTTTTCAACCATTTTTTCAGAGATTGTGAATATATAATTCAATTTGATAACACTTTCTTTTATAGCGCCTTCTTTTGTAGTCAGTTGTATTCCTTGCATATTATTATTACTTGTAATTCCAGCAACTACAATATTTCCTAATTCTTCAAACAAAACAACAGCTGGTCTTTTCTTGCTCTCAAATGTATCTGTAAACTGAATATGAGCTAAAACTATATCGCCAAGCTTATGCATCTTCCCAGACCTCATCTTCTTTATTGTTCCAAAGCTCTTTCATTTTTGGCTGTTGAATTTTATGCAGAAATTCATCATAGCTGTTTTTTTTCTTTACTGCATTGAAAACAGTAACAAGTTTAATTAATAATTCATTATATGTTTGCCGAGGGTATTCTTTTACATCTTTTAGTTTTTCTACAACTTCTTTGTTTAATTGGATTGTTGTTAATTCAGTCATATATAATCACTTATTGTTGAGTTATATTTATGTTATATATAAACGTATTTAATCAATGGCTTAAAAAACCCTACTAATTTATAAAGAGGAGCGCATTTATATCAAAAAAAGAAGTTAAAATCAGTAAAAGAACAATATTAAGACATAAAAAATTATTTAGACAATTTTTTATCAGATAAAAGTTAAAACATCCTGTTTTTTAGAAGATAGGGATTTTAGGTTGGTCTTAATATTCTAGAGAAAGACCAGCTTAATAAATAAAGTTTGATGTCTTTTTCTTACAAATTTATTGCATAAATATTGTATAAGTTTGTTGTATGTATCAATAAATAATAAGCTATTGGATACTTTTCTTTTACATGATAAATTTATGCAACTTTAATAAAAGTTGCATAAATTTATAATGGAGGAATTAAATAAAAATGGAAATAAAAAATATGAATTTAAACAGTAATCTGATTCAGGCAGTGACTGAATTAGGTTATACAGAAGCAACAGGAATTCAAGAAAAATGTATTCCTGAAATCTTAGCTGGAAAAGATGTATTTGGTCAATCTAGCACAGGCTCTGGAAAAACAGCAGCATTTGGACTGCCAATTCTGCAGAGAATGCAGCCAAATCAAGGAATACAGGTATTAATCTTAACACCAACACGAGAATTATGTGTGCAAGTAACTGATTCATTACGAGATTTTGCTAAATATACTAAATATAAAATTATCAGTGTTTATGGCGGTGTAAGTATTCAAAATCAGTTTGAAGCAATCAAAACAGCAGATATTGTTGTAGCAACACCTGGAAGAGTTCTTGATCATCTTGAAAGAAGAAGTTTAAAACTAAACAACATCCAATATTTTGTTTTAGATGAAGCAGACAAA
>JACRKF010000003.1 GCA_016219865.1 Candidatus Woesearchaeota archaeon
CCAACTAATGCTAATGGAACTAATCCTGCAGCATAAAGAATTGTTGAGAACGATGGTGAGAATGGTTCTGAATCTATTGCTTTTGCAATTATTCTTGCTTGGTAATCTTTTGAGTCTTTGCTGAAATGTGATTGATACCATGTTTTGAGTTGTTGTGTTAGGTTCATTTCTATTAAGTAGTGATAACTTATATTTAAAGGTTATCGTTTGAATTTTGTTAACTTTAGTTCATATGTATTCATTCAAGTATAAATCTACTTTTTGGTTTTCAATTGTACACAAATTGTGTACAATTGGATATGTAGTTCAATCGGTGACAATTTGTCACCACTTATTTTCATGAGAACTTGCAAATTGTCAAACGTCGACAAAATGTCAATAATTTAACTAGAGGTATTTAACTACTTTTAGATTACACTAATTAACTTTATATACTAGTAGTTATTACCTAATTGTTTATGGGTATTGAACGTTTGTTTGGATTTGGCGGTTTTCGATTACGAAATACTGCTGTTTATAGTGCTTTTGCATTATTAGGTGCAATAGCTTGTGGTGGAACTGAAGGAATTCCACAACCAAAAGATGAAGATGGTTATTCTGTAAAAGATAATGGTTATCAAGCAGATGTTACAAATCCAACTCTTGATGTTCCCCCAACTTATGATGAAGGAATTGTTGATACATATGTTCCTCCCCAAGATGATGGAACAGTTGTTGTGCCAGATACTTTTGTTGATAAAGATGAAGTTACATGGTTAGATTCTGCTGATTTAATTGAAGAAAAAGATGATGGGCTTACTATTGAAGATTTATTGGAAACAAAAGATGATGGACAAGTAGTTGATACTTTTGTTGAAAAGGATGAGGGTGTGGTTGATGTTCCTGTTGTGCAGAAGTATGCAGTAACTCTTAATATTGAAGATATTCTTTCTGGTAAAAATCCTGAAAATTTAAATTATTCTGTTAAGGATATGGATGGTAAGGTTGTTGCATCAGGTGTTGGTGGTACACAAGTATTCAAACTTGAAAAAGGTCAATATTCTGTATTAGTTACTGATAACCCAACAAAAATAACTGAATTTGAATATAATGTTGGAAAAAAACTGAATCTAATTGGAAATTATTTAACCGATTTTAATAATGTATTAACTATTCTTTCAGCAGAAGGATTTGATAATGTTACAATCAATGTAAAGCTTACTGAGTTTAATCAACAATCTATTGGTAAATATTTTGATTTAGAGTTTGTGATAGATGTAAATGGAGATATGGAAGTAAAAAAGCAAATGATAATGAATAATGAATTAGATGTTCCGTTAGTATTAGAAAATGGAACAGTAAATGTTGAAAATACTTATTATTTTATGTTGAGAGTTTGGGGATTACAACCTTTGATTTCAGATGGTTACACAAAATCAGGGCAATGGAGTACTGCACCTAATCCAATAAAAGTATACATTGAAGAAAAATCTTCATCTGATGGAAAACTTAATTATAAAAATATAGCTATTGAAGCGTTAAATTTATGGGGAGAAAAAGCAGGAATTCAATTATATCAATTGGTAGATAATCTTGCTGATGCACAAGTAAATATGGTTTTTGATTCAAGTGCACCTAATTCAAAAACAAAGTTTGATGAAATTTCTTTTGATCCTATTAGCGGAGATCCTGTATTCACAAAAATGAGTGTAATTATAAAACCAAAGAATACTTATCAAGAAATATTGCATACAGTTTCACATGAGTTTCATCATGTTAATACAGGTACAGGCGAATTAATCATACAATTTACTGTAGGAAATAATTCTTCTCAGTTACCTACTCAAGCAGAAGGTTATAATATAGCTTCTGCTGTTTCTGCAAAGAACGGCTTTAACACTTTAGAATATATTACCAAATAATCATGAAATATCTTTTCTAATAAATTTTAATATTTGTATATTCATAATAATCAACATTATTAATTGTTTGTGCTAAACAACAAGCTTGATCTATTTCAATATCTTTCGTAAAACAAGCAAGTTGACCATTTGATTTCTTTTTATCAGTAAACCATCCTTTTTTTAATTGAGTTTCAGGTCCACAATACTCATCAAATGGGGGAAGATAGCATGCTTCAGTTGTTGGTGAGCATAATTTATTAAATATATCATAATCAAATCCCTTCGGGCACCAAGTATTTTGAACACTACACTGTATCTCCCTCTTCTCCACTCCACCACTCGCATTCACGTAATTATAAGGTATAACTTGATTCTTATTATAACATTCAAATTGTTTTGTAGTGCTATTTATTTGGACACAATTATCGTTATACTTGCATTCTATTATTGCTGATGTCCCGCATGCTGGCAATGAAGTTGGTATCTTTTTGCAGCTGTTTGTCTTGAAATCGCAGGCATAGCCTGATTTGCAGTATGCTGCTGAATTGCATTGCACGTTTATTTCTTGCGTTGATTGTTTTGTTTTACCGTCAACTGTGAGTTTTAATGTTATTTCTATAGGAAATTGGTTTATATTCAAATTAAATTCACCAAATTTCTTGTCTATATTGTTTGTTCCAAATGTCCATGAATAACTTGATGCAGGATATTGTTTGTCTTTTGGATATGCTTTAATATTGATTTGATTTCCATTCATAGATTCGTCATAAGTAAACTCTGCAGTTGCATCTGGAGTTTTGTCAATACATGTTCCAGAAGTTGCTTGAATGTTACATTTTTGATAATTCTTACAATCGTTATCATTGTCACATCCTGCTTTACATTCTCCACCTAGATCATTTACATAACAATAGGTACCTGCATATTTACAAGCAACTGTATTATCCCAACTGCATTTGATAGTTGCACCACCATATTTTTCGCATTTGTTTATATTAAGGTTACAAACAGTGCCAATACAATCATCTAACTTAGTACATGGTTTTGGTAGTGTAACAACACATTTATGTTGTTTTAGGTCACAATTACTGCCAAATTTACAATCGGTATTATCATCACAGCCTGAAACACACAATTTTTTACCTGTAATATCACAGTAATAACTTGTTAATTTACAATCATTTTCATTTGCGCAGCTTTGTGCTGCTGGGTAACTATTTTCACATCGTCCTGTTTCTAAGCTGCAATGGTAGCCTGCTTTGCAATAATCTTCAGTATTACATTTAATGTTTACCTCTTTTGTTATTTGTTGGATTTGTCCGTTTACAGTAACTGTTAATGTAAGATTGTTTGGATAATCAATTCTTTTTGTTGTAAATGTTGGAGATTTTGATTTATTGATTGATGGCAATGTAGTTCCAGCTCCGCCAAATGTCCAACTGTAACTAAAACTATCATAATTTTCCACAGCTACTGGCACTATTTTTGTATTATCTCCTTGTAAAATATTTACCTTCTCAAAATTATAAAAACCAAACTCAGCAGTTACTTCTCCGCAAACTTTTTGTTTATTTACTTTGCTGCAGAAATACTTTTTGTTATTGTCAGCTGTTTCTAAAGTGTTATATTGGAAGCAGTTAGATTTATCAAGAACAATTATTTCACCTGGATCATTATAATCATCATCTGCGTTCATATCAGATTTCAGAATTACTTTTGAGCTTGAACATAGCTTATTATCACAATAAGAAATTGTTTTGATAGTATCTGTTGACATTTTGTAGGGCGATAATGCTGTAGAAATATCAATTGCTTGATTTGTTGTTTCATCAATTATTATACCAACTTGCAACTCTCCTGTTATTTGCACAAATAACTCTTTTGTTATTGGATCAACAACTGCATGGATGCTTTTCTTTGTACATGCTTTATTGTTGCAGCTTTCACCTGCATTACAATCTTTATCTTTTGTACATGTTTTTCCTGCTTTTGGCATGCATATTCCATTCTTGCAAATCTCTGTTAATTTACAAGGTAATTTAATATATTTTGCATTTCCATTTGCATCACAATATGATTCATAAATAGTATCCGATTCAGCTGCTTCTTTGTAATTCTTATCAATGCATTTATCTTTGGAGAATGGTCCTGTTTCTTTTCCTGCTTCTCCTATTGAATGCCATTTAAGACCATCATCTGTTGCTGTTATTTTATCTGTATCAATGCATGCAGTTGATGGAGCTGGTTCTGCGCATATTTGATCAATACATTTCTTTGTTGTTCCATCACATACTTTTTTATCTGGGCAATCTTTGTCATTATTACAACCTGTTATGCATTTGCTATTTGCATCACAAGAATAACCTGCATAATCACAATCTTTATCCTCTTTGCAGACTTCATAATCCATAATAGTAGCATCTGGTTTTTGTATTTTTTTTGCGCATTTTATTTCTGTTGGCGTTACTTGAGGTTTTACGCAAGTTCCATCTTTACATAGTTCATTTGGAAGGCAATTATGAGCTTCAAATTTATATGTTGGTTTTCCTTGCGCATCAGTATCGCAGAAAAATTCATTGAGTTGATTAGGTGTTGTTTTATCGCATGCATCTTCTAATAATGTTCCATCTGGAGCTTTAGTTAAGCCATTATAAACAATGCTTCCTTTTGTATAATAGTTTTTTCCTGTTTCTGTATCTGCGCAACCGCATTTATTTGGACAAATACCGCCGCAATCAATACCTTCTTCATTTTGATTAAGTGTGTTATCAGTGCAAGTGCCGCATTTATTTGCGCAAGGTCCGCCGCAATCAATTCCTGCTTCTCCTTGATTCTTAATACCATCATTACATGTAATGCATTTTGGGCAAGGTCCTCCACAATCAATACCAGTTTCTCCTTGATTTTGTATTGCATCTGTGCAACTTGCTTCAACTGCAGATACCTCTTTTTGCCATTTTCCACTTGCGCATTTATATCCTTCATATTTATCTCCAAGTTTTGCTTTAACCCCATTTGGTCCAAGATTACAATTGCAGCCAATCCAACTTTCATATTGCGGATTAGTTGCAGGATATCCTGCGCTTATGTATTCACAGTTTCCTGCAGTGATAATTGTTCCTTTTGAAGAAGTCATTCCATTACTGCCTAATTTCTCTGCTTTATTATCAGTATTGCTTTCATACCATGTATTATAGACTCCATTCTTAGCGCATAACATGTCAAATTTTCCAGTGTCTATAACACTGCCGTATTTGTTTCCTGACGCAAAATAATCAATTTCTCCGCAAGTATTGCCCATTTTCCCTGCGCACATAATATCCATTAGTTGATTTGTACCAGAAATTGTGTCTTTCTTGCTGTAAACAAATCCTGCGCAATCAGTATCCTCGCAATCAATATATGAATCCTTATCATCATCTTTTTGATTATCACATACTTCAGAAGCTGTTGTTTTAGTTTTACAACTGTTTGAGCTTGTATCACACTCAAATCCTGAATTGCAAGTATAACTTGCGCTGCAATAAGCGCCTAAACTTCCATCTGTCTTAATTGTATTAGTACAGCTTGATTTAGCATTTTGAGAACTGGTTTTTGTTGTATCAAACTCAAAACAATTATCTTTATTGAGAGTAATGGATTTTAGAGAACTAGACGCGCTTTCACTGTATTTTATGTAGATTAATTTATTATCACAAATTTTGTCTCCGCATAATACTTTGAAATTATTTAAGCTTTCTTCTTTTGTTTTTGTTGTTTCAGAAGCAGTTTTAGTTACTAATTTTTGCAATGTATCATATCCATCATGTAATTCTGCATAACTTGTTTTTCCGTTTAATGTTACTATTATTTTGTTTGCCAATGGATCTACTTTTACAGTTAATTTATCTTTTGCATCAGCTGCAGGCGGGCTTGGTTTTACTTCACATTTTTTTGTTATCGTATTACATTGATTTGTGTTTGCGCAGATATAATTTATACCATCACAATATGCATCAACTGCGCCGTCTACTTTTATTATTTTAGTACAGCTTGTTTTCTTATTTAATGCTTCACTTTTATCTGTAGTATAATCATAACAATCAATATTATCAAGATAAAATTGTGAATTCATATTGTTTTGCAGACCAAATTGTATTGTCAAAAACTTGTCATCGCAAATCTTTTCACCGCATAATAAACTTGTTGCGCTTAACAAAATCTCCTCTTTTTTTGTTTTTCCAATATCTTTTAGTTTGGTGTTATAATAATAAACAGCTGCAACATAATCACCAATTGTTTCGATAATTATTATTTTTTTTGTGAGATCAATGTATGCATTTACAGTTGATTTTACAAGACATTTGTTTGATGATATTTCACAATATTCTCCTGTCTTGCAATCGCTGTTCTTAGTGCATCCTATGCCAAATGCATTGTTAATGATGTCGCTTCCAGCGCTTCCAGCGCCAAAAAGTCCTCCTAAACCTGCTGCTTTTTTCTTGCATGTTTTTGATGTTGAATCACATGTATTTGCAATACTGCAAGCGTATGTTCCACCGCAATATGCGCCTATATTTCCATCTGTTGCAATTGTTTTTGAACAGCTTGTTTTATCATTTGCAGTTTTACTTGTGTCATATTCAAAACAATTGCTGTCTTTTAATGTGATTGTTTGCAAACTACTTTCAGTTGCGCCATATTTTATATCAATTGTTTTGTCTTTGCAAAGCAAATCTCCGCAAATTACTGTTGAATCCAGAGCTGTTTCCTTTAATAAACTTGTTTGAGAACTAGTTTTTGTCAATGTTGCTTTTAGATTGTTGTTTACCATTATTTTTGCAATGTTATTTTTTCCAGAAAGCGTCACGTATACTTTTTTTGCTTTTTCATCAACTGTTGCGATAATTTTGTCTTTTGTTTCTTCGCAAATTGCGGTTTGGGTGTTGCATACATTGCTTCCTTGACATTTGTAATTGTTATTATTACAATAGGCGCCAATGCTTCCATCTGTCTTTGCTGCTATAGCGCAGTTGTTTTTGTTATTATTACTTACTGATGTGTCATACAAATAACAATTATCTACATTCATCTCAAAATTCTTGTCTAGGTTTGTCGAGGATAATCCATATTTAATTGTTATAGCTTTATTTCCGCAAATCTTAGTGCCGCAAAGAATTGCTTCTATCTTGTCAAATCCAATTGATGCTATTTTTGTTTTTCCAATATCTTGTATTTTTTGTGGTGAAGTATATCCTGTTTTGCTTGCATAGATTGCAGCATAATAATTGCCTGTTGTTGTGATTGTTATAGTTTTCTTACTTATGTCTGTTTCTGCTTTTACTTTGTTTGTATCAATTGCAGTTACTGGTGTAGTTGCAATTAGAGATATGATTAAAGAAATGGTTATTACTATTGCAAATAATCTATTGCTTTTTTCCATGAAAACCCTTTTTTAATACTATAATCTACACTTCTTAATATTACCCTTTTAATAATTTTTGATTATTAAATTGCATCTTCTTTTTCTGTAATTTCTTTTTTTTGATTATTTTTCTCATTATTTTCTTCAATAGTATATATTTCAACTTTATGCTTATTCTTTTTGTAGTTCTTATAATAAAAGAGTATTGAAACTATAATTGCTGCTATAATTAATACAATCATTATATACCCTAAAATCTCATTACTCTTTTTATTCTCTGTTACTATAATTGTTGTTATCTCTTCTATTTGTTTTTGATCTAGTTTTTGATTTATATAATATGTTTTTATAATCTCTTTTTGAAACGGCAATATATTATCTTCATTCCAAGCAACGATCGTATCTTGCGGATATTTTTCAATGATTATAAAATTGTCAGAAAATAATAATTTATTGAAATCAGCAATGCTGTTAATGATTGATTTTGGATAGAGTTCATAGATTATTATCTGATTTTGATTAATATCATTTATATTCTCTTTTAAATTGAATCTGATTGTTATCTTTGTGTGTTCTAGCGTATTATTTGTAACTTTATCAACTGAAGTAATATAACTATAACTTTTATTAATTGAACTCTTTTTATTTATATCTTCATAATCATCATATGATATATTTATCTTCTTAATTATGTCTTTTGCAGCTTTGTTTGTCATTATTGTTGTCATGGGTGTTTCTTGCAGAATTGTGTATAAATCATCATAATTAAATCCTGCATAAAATTCTACACTTTTTTTTTCAATTGTGTTGTTTAGTTTATCATAACCTTGTATTTCTATTTTATGCAATCCATATGTTGTGATTATTGCTGTATTTGGTTCTGTATCTGTTGCGTTGTATCTTCCAATTGTATATCCTGATTCAATCAGTTCATATTCTTCAATTGGATTTTTACTAATTGCGCCAGTCATAGCTGTATTCTCACTAGCAATTTTATCAGGAAATGTTATTTTTGGCAAAATAAAATGTGATTTAATATTCTTATACGGCTGGTATGTGCCAGAATTAGGAGTATAAACTCCTGCTGCAGGGTAGATTATCTCAATATTGTTTAGTTTTATATCAATGTCTTTGTTTATATTGGTATTTTCTTTTGTTTCTTCTGCTGTTATTAATGTTGCGCCAATTAGAATACTAAATATCATTAATAATAACAATACCACAGATAGTTTAATCTTTGCAAACAACTCTCTTTTTAGATTCATTTTCTTTTTTAAGATAAGGTAGTATTTATATATTTCCAAGAATAAACCCAATAATTAATCCAATTATTGTTCCAATAGCAATGCCAATCAAATGTTTATTAATAAAATACTTTAGTGAATCAACACTATTTGCTTCATCTTCTTCATCATTTGTTGCATCTGTGTATCTTTTTTTTGCTCTTACTTCTTGTTGTTCTTCTATTACTTCTTCGTCTTTTTTGAATGACTCTTCATATTTATCAATTGCTTCTTTTAATTGTATTATTCTATTTCTTACAATTCTTTCCATTTCAAGCTGATCTTTAGTTTCTGCTAATTCATCTGCCAAAGTATTATCTTTTACAACATCTTTTACCCATTTCTCAAAATCATTTTTAGTTTCATTAACATGATGTGAAAATGTTTTTGTATCCATCTCTCTTAAATTGTGAAGAAGTTCTTCTAGATTTCTAAGCTCTTTGCCTGCTTTTGTTTTAAAGCTATTTTCAGGAGCAACATCACTTAATGTTCTTTTTGCTTCTATTGACATATTAAAACACCTTTATAATCCACATTATTGCTATTTTACTAAATTAAAGAAATTATTTACATTCATATAATCATGAGCAACTGGACCTTGCGCTAAGTTATTTACTAGATGACGTAAAACAGCTGCTTCTGTCTCTTGTTTGCTTTTAATGCAGCTTAATTGATCTGCTAAGTCATGTTCATGCATTACATTTTTAACCCAGTTTGCAAAATCGTTTTTTGAATCATTGACATGATGTGAAAAAACATCTCCATTCATATCTTTTAATGCTGCTGCAAGTTCGTATAAATTAAATAAGCTTGAACCATCTGCGAGATTGAACTTATGTTCGTGAAAAACATTCTTAAGAACTTTTGGCATATGTTTGTCTTTATCATCATCATTATTTTCAAAATGAGATTTATGTGTTAAGTGGAGTTTTGTTCTATTTGGTGAAATAATAACAGCTTCTTGTTTATGCTTATGTGTTGCCATCTTTACCTCTTTTACAGCTCTTTTGCTTTTATTGCTAGTCTCTTTTCTTTTTTTTACCACTGTCTTTTTGATTTTATTAATTTACTTGTTTATATAGTTTTCTTTTTTGCGAAAGTAATAAGTCAGCCTGCAATCGCACTTAGATTTTTGAATAGATTTTTTCCCTGCAATTTCCAAGTGTGCAACACTGAAATTATGATATCAATCCATCTTTTGCCTTTTTCATTTCTGTAGCAACCAATTGTTTTTCTTA
>JACRKF010000002.1 GCA_016219865.1 Candidatus Woesearchaeota archaeon
AAAGTTATTTATGAAAAAGATATTCAAGAACTTGAAAAAACGTTGAACAGCCCAGAACTTTATATTACTGAAGAAACTTTACAGAAAGTCTATGAACAACATAAGGGAACACTTACTCAATTTATTAAACATATTTTAGGATTATATAAATTTCCTGATTCGCAGCAGAGAATTGAAGAAGATTTCAAGAAATTCATAGTAGCTCATAATAAAGTTTATACTGCGGATCAGATAAATTTCTTAAGAGCATTAATGACTGTTTTTAGTAAAAAGAAACATATTGAATATCATGATTTTTTTGAACCACCATTTACAAATTTTGGGACACATGCTCCTACACCATTATTTTCTGAAGAACAGCTAAAAGAAATGGTTGAGTTATGTAATCAATTGGAAAAAGAACTGTTTGCTTCTACTTGATGTAGACAAAGTTAGCATGATTTGTCTACAATAACATTTTTAAATAAGTTAGCTTTTCGCTCATTTATGGCAACAAAAGAGTGGAAAGCAATATCAGTTAAAGTTAATGAAGACGTTCGTAATGCAATCGAACTAATATGCAGAAGAGAACAAATCACAGTAAGTAGATTCTTAGCCAATCTTGTTGCACATGAAGTAGAACCTATTCTTAACCCGAACATACTACCTGAAAATAAAGGCATTCCATTAATTGGTGAAAATAAATTCAAATACACAGCAGAATCAGATTGTTTTCTTTGGCAAATTGATTTAGGTATAAACGGTTTTGCTCTACTTGGTGAAAACATACCACCAATTTATGTGGAAAATTTACAAAAAGCAATAAATGATGGACTTTTACAAAGAACAGAATTTCTAAACACTAACAAGAAAGGAGCAGTAATACCTCCTAAATTATTAAAATATAAGGTGAAGAAACATGCTAGCACAAGAACTTAAGGGAAAAATAAGCAAATTATGGGATAAGTTTTGGGCAGGAGGACTTGCTAATCCATTAACGGCAATAGAGCAAATTTCTTATTTAATATTTATGAAAAGATTAGAAGATTTGGATAATCTTGAAGTAAAAAGATCAGAAGCACGCAAAGAGAAATATATTTCAGTTTTTGAAGGCAATGAAGATTGCCGTTGGTCTCATTGGAAACATTTTAACGCAGATGAAATGATTGTTCACGTACGAGACAAAGTATTTCCATTTCTAAAAAATATCAAGAAAGGTGAAGATGGAGAATTTTCAAAGCAAATGCAGGATGCAATATTTTTAATCCCAAAACCGTCTTTATTACAAGAAGCTGTTTCAATAATTGATGAATTAAATATTACTGCAAGAAACCAAGATACACAAGGAGATATTTACGAGTTTTTACTTTCAGAATTAAATCAAGCTGGGAAAGCAGGACAATTCAGAACTCCAAGGCATATTATTCGGATGATGGTTGAGCTTTTGAATCCACAACTTGGAGAGAAAATATGCGATCCTGCTTGTGGAACTGCAGGTTTTTTAATCAATGCTTACCAGTATTTACTAAAAATGAATACTTCTTCAGATTTAATTAAATTTGATAATGAAGGTGTAGCATACAATCTGATAGGAGATAAAATTGTTGATAAACAACACTGGAATCTTTTAAGGAGACAAACTCTTTATGGTTTTGACTTCGATCCTACAATGGTTAGAATAGCCTCTATGAATATGATTTTACACGGAGTAGAACACCCAAATATTAAAAGATTTGATACATTATCCAAAGGATTTGAACATAAAGCAGATTATGATGTTATACTTGCAAATCCACCTTTTACTGGAAGCATTGATGCTTCAGATATTAACAATAATTTCAAAGTTGGAACAACAAAAACAGAATTATTATTTTTAGAGTTATTTTACAATCTGCTCAGTATTGGTGGCAGATGTGCGGTTATTGTTCCCAATGGTGTATTATTTGGAAGTTCAAATGCGCATATAAAAGTTAGACAATTATTATTAGAAAAATGCCAAATGGAAGCAGTTATTTCAATGCCCTCTGGTGTCTTTAAGCCATATTCTGGAGTAGGAACAGCTATTTTGATTTTTACTAAAGGTGGAAAGACTTCCAATGTTTGGTTTTATGATATGAAATCAGATGGGTTTAGTCTTGACGATAAAAGAGATATTGTTGATGGAAAAGGAGATATTCCTGATATTGTAGAACGTTTCAAAAACAGGCAATCCGGAGAAAATAGTATTATTGTTTCATTTGATGATATTAAGAATAATGATTATAATTTGTCTATTTCAAGATACAAAGAAGTGAAACATGAAGATGTGGTATATCAAAAGCCAGAATTGATTATCGAGGGAGTATTAAAAAAAGAAAAAGAAATTGCTAATGAACTTAAAAGTTTACATGATGGATTAACAAGAGGTCTGAAAAAAGGATTGAAGGACGGATTGTAAATGAAAGAAAATAAATATAAAACAAGAGATGAGTGGAAGAAGTTATTACTTACTCTATCTGAACAAGAGTTTCAGGATCTCTCTTATGATATTTTAAAAAAAAATTCTTTTCAGAATGTTAGACCAAGAGGTAAAGGTGGCGATGGTGGTAGAGATATTCAAGCTGAATTTGTTCAAAAGATAGGAAAAGAAACGTTAACCCAAAAGTTTTGGTTTCAATGCAAAAGATATGACATAACACCCTTAAATTTCAAGGCTTTTTCAACAGAAGTAGTAAGAGCGCAAGATGATGGAATAGACAGATTTGTAGTTATGTCAAATAAGGACATGACATCCGATACAAAAACAGAAATAGAAAAATGGAACAATCGTAATAAATGCCAGATTAGTGATTGGACTGGAACCCTATTTATAGACATGCTTTGGGAGTTACAAAATGTTTGTAAAACATATTTTCCCGATGAAAAAATTCCACCTCTTGTTGATGTAAAAGAACCAATTTCTGCAATTTATCAGTCAGAAAATGTAGGAAAGAGGTTTGGCGTTGAATTACAAATTCAAACTAAAAAAGAAGTTAATCTTAATAATCCACAAGAAGTTGCAGATATAATAAAAGACGCTTTAGTTAATTTAAATCAAATTGACATCAATATAAAGTCCCTACTTTATCAAAAAATAAGCTTATTTTTCTTTTCATTTGATAGAATTGATGACGCTTTAATGCTTTTAAATAAGTCATTGGAGATCACGCCAAAGAATATTGAAGCGTTATTGAATAAAGGATTTATTTTAGAAAGAATAAATGAGCTTGAAGAATCTAATGAATGTTACGATGAAATTCTCACAATAGAACCAAATAATAAATATGCATTAAATAATAAAGCTCATAATTTACATAGACAAGGGGAGTTAGAGGAAGCTCTTGAAATAATAACAATAGCTCTTGAAAAAGATAAAGATTTCATAATTTCAGTAAAAAATAAAATAAATATTTTAAAGGCTTTAGATAGGGCTGATGAGGCACTTAATTTCCTCAAAGAAAAAGAAGAGCTTCTAAAAAAGTCAAATGATCTTAGGCAAACTGAGATTGATTTATGTATTTATCTGATTGATTTAAAAAAAGCATACGAACTTAATGAACAGATTTTAAATGAGAATTCAAATGAGATTAATGCTATAAATAACAAAGGAGTAATATTCGAAAAAAATTCTAATTATCAATATAAAGAAAAATATCTTGAACTTGCATTTCAATGCTTTGATGAAGTTGTAAAGAAAGATAAGACATTTGTGCTTGGTTGGTCAAATAAAACAGCTGTTTTACTATATAAAAATATTGAAGAAGCTTCTAAGATTATTGATTTAGCATATACATCATTCTCAAAATCTTCCTATATTCTAAATGAGAAAGGAAAGATTCTACTGATGAATAATCGATTTAAAGAAGCTCTTGATTATTTTGAAAAAGCTTTAAAATATCAACAATATTATGATGAAAAGTTCTTAATAAATAAAGCCAGTGCTTTTATCGAATTAGGAAGATATAAAGAAGTGTTACAAATAGCTGAAAGGATACTTCATTTTAATCCTAAGAGTTCGGCAGCGTGGCATATTAAAGCCCAAGCATCTCATTTTTTACATGAACCTACAAAAGCGAGAATATTTACTCAAAGAGCTGAGCAATACATTAAGAAGCCAATTAGTTTGTTAGAGGGGGAAAATGAATTCAAATCAAAATAATTGGGAATGGAAAAAAATAGGTGAGATTTGTAATTTAGTAAGAGGAAGTTCTCCAAGACCAAAAGGAGATCCAAGATATTACTATGGAAAAATTCCTAGATTAATGATATCAGATATAACTAGAGATGGAATGTATACCACACCAAAAACAGATTTCTTAACAGAAGAAGGTGCAAAACTAAGTAGGCCTATGAAAAAAGGGGAAGTAATTATGGCTGTAAGTGGTAATCCGGGATTAGCAACTATTCTTACGATAGATGCTTGTATTCATGATGGGTTTGTTGGATTTAGAGAATTAAATCTCGAAATTAAACCAGAATTTTTGTACTACTATTTAAAATTCTACAAAGAGTTACATAATTCACAATCAGTTGGTGCAGTATTTAAAAATTTGAATACAATTCAGATAAAACAATTCAAAATGCCAGTGCCACCTATTACAACTCAAAAACATATTGTAGAGATTCTTGCTCGCATAGAAAAAATAAAGCGAAATAGAGAAAAATTAAATGAAGAGACAAACAAGATTATTCCAAGTATTCTTTATAAGATGTTTGAAGAAGACAAATACCACACTGAAGAAATTAGAAACCATGTTGAAGAAGTTAATTCAAGAGATCCTACTAAAAAACCAGATGATATTTTCAAATATTTAGATATATCTGGAATAGATAATCAACAAGGCAGTATTAAAGAGTATAAAGAAATTATTGGTAAAGATGCACCAAGCAGAGCAAGAAGAGAGATTAAAGAAAACGATGTGATTATTTCAACAGTTAGACCAAACTTAAATGCAACTGCTTTAATTCCTAAAGTCCTAAATAATCAAATTGCTTCAACTGGCTTCTGTATTCTTCGATGTAAAAAAACGATTAATCCAAGATATCTCTTTAGTATTACACGACAAAAGAGATTTGTAGACAATTTAGTTTCTAAGATGAAAGGAGCATCTTATCCTGCAATTACCAATAACGATATTCTAACCTTTAAAATTTCAATTCCACCTATCCCCCTTCAAAATCAATTCGCTTCCATCGTTGAAAGAGTAGAATCAATAAAACAAAAGCAGAACCAAGCAACGACTGAAATAAACGCTTTATCTGATACGTTAATACAGAAAGCGTTTAATGGAGAGTTAACCAATTAAAATGCCAAAAATAAATCTCTATAAACCAGTTGGAATAATTGTAGTTGTGTTTATAATTTTGATACCTATTTTTTCATTATTCAAAGAAGACCCAATTGACATTACTGCAAGCTTTGGTTGTATTGGAGGAAGTTCTTGTTTTGTTGGTGAAATTCTTAAATTAAATGTTAAAATTAACAGTAATGAAGAAACTTTAACAAATCAGAATAAGTCAATTAGTGTTATATCAACAGCAATTCAGGGAGAGCAAATTGTGAATACCACAATTATTGGAGCTGATACTCAATTATCTATTCCATTAAAATTAAGTTTGGAAGAAGGTAAATATAAAATTAAGATTACTTCAGATCTAGTTAATGTAGGTGGATTTTTTGATAAAGTTTTATTGAGTATCAAATATCTATTTTATGAAATATTCGACATTAAATATTCTTACACTCAAGAGATAATAGTGAGATATCCTGTTGTTAAATCAACAAGTGTTAATTATGTTTGTACAGATAAAGGTTTTTATTTTGAAGCGATTAAATTAAAACTAGAAGATAATAACCTTCAAGAACTAAATTGTAAAATGAGAATTTATACTAATAAGTTAGTATCAACAAGTCATTCCTTATTATCAGAATCACCTTTAAGTGCGCAACTTCATTATTATGATAGTAATTTCACAAATATTAATAAAAAAGATCTATCGGGGTCAATTCAAAAAGTTTCCTTCTTTGCAGATCCTGCTGTTCAGCAAATAGATACTAAGATCGTACCTGTTTGTTTAATCGAAAACAATGAAATTGAGGTCAAGAAATATGAAGAAAGGCTCTTACGATGTAAAGTAAATAAAAAGTCATTCTGGAGTTAATTGAATACTTATTTTACGACCTTACTTACGAAGTTACATTTCAGCGTTTTAAGCCCCCATACCTTGAATTTCGATAGTCTACGAAGTTTAAAACTCCCCCTATATTTGAGTTCTTTTGTCCACTGAACTGAAACTCTGTAAACTGTTTTATTTGATTACGACCTAATATTTTAATCCCATATTTTGTATAACTATCAAATTTATTCATATCAGTCAGCACAATATACCCCCTCTCCCCATACTTTCTTTTAACTTCAGTAAATTTCTCATCAATTCTATCTCGATGTTTATCAATTTCCTTCCCTGTTTCAATTTCTAAGACTATTTCCTGTCCTGCTTTGTTGATAAATATAATGTCTGGCTTTTTGGTTTGATAAGTCCAAACCTGATCTGTATATTTTCTAATCTCTTCAAGAATCAATCCAACAAGTAAGGTATGTTCTAAAGATTCTGGATGTCGTGGTTTAATGTAGTATGAATGCGGACCAGATTCTAAACCATGTCCTTTTTTTAACATAAAACCCTGATTGTTTAGAAAGTTAATTTGTAAAATGCTTAAGTTCTTTGCTAAGAATATTAATTTGGTTGTATCCAAATCTGCTCGTTCTTCTTCTTTATTTGATTGTTTTGCTTCCTTAAGCTCATTTATCTTAATCAGCTCATCAGGATTGGTTGTAATCAATCTGTGCTCTTCTGGTGAAGCAATAACCTCAAGCTCCTGATGCTCATTTTCTAAAATCAGAATTCCATTGCCAAGAGAAGCTGCAATTAAGAAATCTTTTTCAGCCTGACTTAAGTTGAATGTTTTTGCAACATTACTGATAACTGCTGGTTTCTGCCGTAATAAGAATGTATACGAAGTATTGGCTAAAACAGCATGCCCTGCTTTGGAAGCAACTAAATCTGCAACATCCTGCGTAATCATCAATAAACCAAGATTATATTTTCTGCAGGTTTTTACGATTTCAAAAATATATGAACTTTCTTCAGCAGTCTGAAGCATGCTCCATGCTTCATCAATGATTAACAATTTTCTGCGATTGCTGTCTTTCATTTTCATATAGACATAATCCAGAACGAGATACATAACAACTGGCTTCACTTGCTTTGGCATTGAACCAATGTTAAAACAAACAAAATTACTGTCAAAATTAATCTCTGTATGCCTGTCAAGAAATCCAAATACTCCTTTAGAAGTATACATCTGAATTCTATTCATTAATGCACGATAGGTTACTTTTTCCTGCTGGACAGCAGTTCTTTCAAGCTTTGCCAATGTATTGTATAAATCAGTCATTATTGGTGGTTTGTGACTCTCGTAATCATCCCGTGTTATTCCGCAGTTTTCATAGGTTAAATCAATTGCTTTGTCAAGAATTGATTTTTGCAGTTCATTAATATCGCCAAACATAATCTGAAATACATCTAACAAAGATAACCTTTTTTCAAGATATTCGTGCCCCATTAAATCAAGCGGATTAATCACTGTTTTAGAATTCTTTGAGATAGTAATACATTCGCCGCCATAATGCTGCGTAATCGCAAGATATTCACCCTGTGGGTCAATGATAATAACGTCGCAACCATTCATATACTGCCGTGAAATAAGCAATTTCGTAAAATAGGATTTGCCAGCGCCAGAAGTTGCTAAAATAATTCCGTTTGCATTGGTAAGATTAAAGATATTTTTGATATAGGGAATTTTGTTTTTATTCAACCCTAACAAAATGCCATTATCATCACCATCAAGAAAAGGAGAAGAAAAAGGAAAGAATGCTGCTAATCCTTCAGTGTGAATATTTCGTTTTATCTTCAGCTTGTTGTTAGCAAGTGGCAGCATAGACGCATATCCTTCCATCATTTGAAATAATGGCACACTGCTTTGTATCATTAATCCGTCAAACTCTGCTTTTACTCTTTTTGCCAGTAAATGTGTTTCTTCTTTTGCGCCTTTGCACATAACATAAAGAGAAACATCAAATAATTTCTGTTTTCCTTTTTGTAAATCTTCAAGTACTTTCTTAGTAGAAGAGAATTTTATTTCCAGTGATGGATTTAATATGCCTTTTTTAGAATCAGTATAAAGATCAGCCTGCTGTTTCTGCAAGTCTCTGTTTAATTGCACCATTGTAAAATCTAATGGGTATGGTTCAATGTGAATACTGATGTCATACTTTTCTCCTGAAGAGATTATTTTATCCAGAAATCCCATCTCCACAGAATGAGGATAGCCTGTTACTGCCAATATTTTACAGAAGATATTATCAACTTCAAAATAGTCTGGATAAAAACTTATTTTTTCTGGAGCAAACATAAAGTGAGCAATCTCTTTCACTTCCTCTGCCTGCGCTTCTTTTTGTTTGTTGTTTGCTATGTAGGAATAAAATAATTCGATTAATTTCTTTTCCTGCAACTGTTTGACTTTTAATCCTAAACTTGCTAACTTTTCACTGCATACCTTTACTTGCACATCTAAATAATCTTTTTCCTGAATAATAATATAGAAATTCCTGTTCTGAATCTTATTCTCTTTGATTGTTTTCTTTACAAACTCGCAATAGGAATTTATCAGATTTTGCAGTAGTTCTGCTTTCTTTTCATCTTTAATTGATTTTATTTTTTCTTTGATTTTATTGTCTGTATATCGCAAATGTTCAGAAAGCTGAATTGGTGTGCTTGTTATATGAATTTGAATAGGAAAATCAAGCCCATTAAGAAATTTCTGAAATCCTACGATAATTGCATTCTTTTCTTCTTCAGTCTTGAGCATAAAATTGACTGGAGTTATTTCCAGAATTGCCAACTTATTCTTATTTTGATATACAGTTGCCTGTTCTATCTTCTTAATATCAACAATTTGTTTAAGCAAATTGCTTAATACCTCTATCTTTGGATTTCTCAGATAATTGTACCAATGCTTGATTTTATTGAGTCCATCAAAGAACATGAAAAAAGCTGCCATAAAGAAAATGAAAATAGAAATCGAACCAGAAATAGAAATGGGAAGAGCTGTTTTAAGAATTAATAGGAATACAAGAAAGAAAGCAGGGAAAGCATACGCTAATTGCGGGAATGTCAAGCCAAAGATGATCTTTTCTTTGTGCTGCAATGGTGGAGGAATGTCGTATGCCATTGAATATGATATTGAGTTACTCATTTTATAGCGAGTTGACAAGATTAATATTGCAGAACAGGGTTAAAAATGGCATTAACAAGAATTACGGGTTATACTATTTCAAGCAGATTTAATCTTTTTTTCTATAATAAATCCAGCAGGTACTAATCTAACTGTTTGAGTTTTTTTACTATACACTTGCATAGTAATATTTGATCCGGGATAAAAAACAAGAGATACTGGAAAATTTATTAGACCCTTTATTTTTGGTGTGAATGTTAGCATTTGAGATAAAAAAGCCAAACTAGGCATATTAAATGTCTGCCATTTTTTCACCAGATGAGAATATCTCTGATTGAATATTTTTAGAACTTGTTCGATTGCAAATTTAAGAGGGGGCTCATTATTATACTTTAAAAGAGTATGAGATTCAATCTTTTTTTTATTTTCGCTGATATGAAAATGAAGTTGTTTAAGCGACATATTATCTACTCGAATTTCTATCTTTTGATTTGCGGAACTAAAATGTACAGAAGCATCAACAAATTTCTTCTCATTATCATCATAATGATTCTCAGTAAATAATAAATTTAAAGTGCCTTCTTCTGAGATTAAAACTGCTTTAAACTGGTTATCATATCTGGGATGTTCAGTTGTCAAATTACAACCGCCATTCATTAATGACCTTATCCAAATATTCTTATCTATTCTAGTTATGAGCTCTGCAGTTATATTTACCATAATACAGAATGGAAGTAGAATTAGTCTGTTTATATGTTTTTTTATATGTTTTAAGTGGAGGTTGTTAACGATATTAATTTAAACCAATAGAGTTATCCAGCCAACAGTGCAATATACTTTGCTGCCTGCTGAATGTCATCTTTGATGGAAACATTGCTTGATTTCTTCATTGCGAATTTAATCGCAAGCCATAATGTGTAATTGACAATAGCAAAGCAGGTTATCATCACAAGAATTTTTATGTTCTCAAATAATGGAACTTCAATCAGTTTTGAACATGCTAAAATAATGAGCAGATCAATAAATGTAATGAAAATAAATATTCCAAGCAGATTAAGAATAAACTTTCCGTATCCTTTTAATGGCGGGATAAAATAGAGAAATATTCCTAATGGAAACAATATAACACCAAAGCTGACAACAAGATAGCGTAGGACAAGCATGAGCATGGTAAAGAATAATGTTAGTGCATACACAAATGACATAATAAATTCTAACCCAATATTAACAAGATTATCTGCTGTTAGTAAAAAGAATTTAGGATCAATCATTGAGAGAATTGTGCTGTTCATTACACTGCTCAAGCTCAGAATTAAATCATAAATGTAAAATGATCCTTGAATAAGCACAATCATAATAAAAGTATTTGTGAGCATGTCTTTTGCATACGATCGTTTAATCGGGTTGGCATTTGACGTAAGAAAGATAAAGCCTGCATAGAGAATAAAGAAAACGTAAAAGAAGCTCAGAATATATCTGATAACTGACCAAACATGCTGAAAGATAGCAATGGAAACATCAGCAGTAAGCAGTTTCTGAACGGAAATCAACATAGGTAATAAAGGAGCATTAATTATCATGAGAATATAGTTATACATTTTTTCTGGAATGCAGGAAGCTAAATTTGTTATGCCACATTCTTCCTGCTCTGGCTCAGCAGCAACAAAAGGAGTAGCAATCAATAAGAGAAAAATAAAAACAAACGTAAGCTTTTTCCATTGGAACTTTAATATTTTGTAAATTATGTAAACAAACAAAGTAAAAATAAGAATATAAAGCAGGAGACTTAAATCCACTTTCTTTTCTATTGTTGTTAATTGCTCAATATTCTCCTGCTTTAAAGTCAGATTACAAGTAGTATTCAACTGATAAAAATGATTATACGCAAATAAATTGCAGCTATCAGTATTTTTTACAAAAAAAGTATTGTTTGTTAAGAAGAGGTTGCTTTGTGTAGTAACAGAGGTATTATGCGCTTGTAAATAAGCAATATAATACGGTTTCTTATTAAATTTTAAGTCATAATAATATTGCTGCTTTGTAATTGAAGAATTTTGAAAGCTGATCTTAAATAAACTGTAATCCTGAGCTGAAAATGTGCCTTTTGTCGTATTAAGATAATTATTTGTTGCTGTTATTTTAGCAGAAGGTTTTTTAGTATAAAGTTGAACATCCTTATTTTCTGAAATGGTAAGGCTATCTGAATCATAACCTGTATATTTGTAATTGCAGGTGTAACAATACTGCACACACTTGCCTTTTTTCTTTGCGCAGCAATATTTATCCCATTGGTAATGATCTGCTTTTACCTGTGCTATTATTGTTAATTGTGATGTTATCTTGCCATTATTATTAACTGAAAGAGCAGCTAATTTGTCCTTTCCTTTATACACTGAATTATGAAAATATTCTAATTTTGCAGTATTATCCGCTAAGTTGTATATTGTTTTACATTCTGCATTCTGCTGCTTGTTTGAGGAATAATAATTCTGAGGAATCTGAACATTATAGTTATACTCGCTCCAAACTTTGATATTCTGTGGAATAAACAAAATATCTTTTTCAATTACAGAAGGGAAAATAGCAAGAAAAGAAAGCCACGCATTCTTGATATATTTCGAATAATAAAACTGCGTATTTTCAGGCGCAAAAGTAATTACTTTTCCTAAATTATAGTTTTCTACAAAAGCATGATCCGGATAAGAACTTTTCTCATAAAGCAAAGAGGAATAGAGTGCATCTTTCTCAGTTTCGTTGAATGCAAAATTTTCAATTTGATTGCAATAAGCAGGATCACTTGTTAAACTGCATTGAAAACCTAAAACAATAGGGAGCAGCAATAATGCTGCAACCAAAAAAATAATTTTTTTCATACGAAAATGTACTTAACAACGAGTGGAGCAACCCAGATGACAATAAGTCCAATGACAACACCTACTGCCATATTTTTTGCTCTCTCTTTTTTGCCAGTATCTCCTCCAGATGTTACAAAAGAAATTCCTGAAAACACCAGCATGAGTACACCTGCAACTGTTGCAGCATACTTGATGAATTCATAAATCTTCATCACTGGTGACAGAATTTCATCAAACTTTTGTTTTTCATCCGCTGTTAAGTCTTTGTCAAAATCTATGTCTGCCAGTACAACATGAACTGCTACCAGCAGCAATAGAAAAAATATTGGCGCCAATTTTTTCATTGTGCTTTCCCTCCATCAGTTTTATTCTCAGAAAACAATTGTCTGAACGCAAGCAATTCGTCTGGTTCTTCATCATGTTCAATGAGTGGAATCGGTTTACTTTTTTGTAATGGAATAAACTTTGTTCGAACAAATTTTACTGCTTTTTTGCGAGGTTCACATAACAAAAAAATAACAATAATAACTGTAATAATCAATAAACCTAACAAAACTCCCATTAATACTGCAATTATTTCATCCATGGTAGAAAACCTCCCTTATTTTTTCTGCAAGAGAATACGACAATAATGGTGGAACTGCATTGCCAATTTGTTTAATCATAGAAGTTCTTGAACCAGTAAATTCAAAATCATCAGGAAATGATTGCAATCGTGCTAATTCTCTCGGTGTAAGGAATCTATCTTCAGTTGGATGAATATACAATGGTTTTGTAACAATTGTTTTAGAAGGTTTATCTGCTTCTAATCTTTGTCTGCAAAAATTGAATTTGTTGGATAATTTCTCTCCTTGCTTTAAAGTTTTTATTCTTTCAAGTATTGCAGGAGTTGTATCGAGAAATTGATGTGCATTACAATCTAATTGAATGTTTTGTAATGCTTCAGCAACAGTAATTATTTTATTCTGAGATTCTGGATAGAAATTTAGTTTTACAGCAATGATAATTAATCTTTCTCTATCTTGTGGAACATTGTAATCAGAAGCTTTGAGAACTTTGTAGCAAACGGAATAATTGAGCCTAATAAAATCTTCAACGATTTTATGAATAACAAATTCATTCTTTTGATTCTTCATGCTGAGAATTCCTTTGACATTTTCCATTACCACTAATTTTGGTTCGATAACACTGACAAATCTGAGAAATTCTTTGTAGAGCTTGTTTCTATTATCTTTTGGATCACGTTTTCCACAAAGAGAAAATCCTTGGCAAGGTGGACCACCTACAATAATGTCAACTTTCCCCTTGTAAGAAACAAGGGTTTCATACGGCACTTTGCTAATATCAGTACCTATATGAGGTGCGTTTGGATGGTTTTTGAGAAATGTTGTTATTGCAGGTTTCCACCATTCAACAAAGCC
The DNA here is from genome assembly GCA_016219865.1 of Candidatus Woesearchaeota archaeon. GTDB lineage: Archaea > Nanobdellota > Nanobdellia > Woesearchaeales > DSVV01 > JACRKF01. Next base: position 13,572 of record JACRKF010000002.1, read on the forward strand.
AAGAACTTCAAAACCTGCTTGTGTAAAGCCATGACTAAAGCCGCCACAGCCTGCAAAAAGATCGAGAATAGTAGGCTTCATTTTCTCAACCTCTTGTATTCCTGCTGAACATCATGACGCTGCTGCTTTGAGTAGTTGTATAAGTGAAACTCAAAGCAGGTTTGGCAGAAATCTTTTTGATTTCGTTTTAGTTTCTTACCGCAGGTTTTGCACAAGCTCATAGAAAACTAATAGCCCTAAGAACTATTTGAACATCCTTAACAAGAACAACGGAGAAAATACGGAGCAGTTTTATCGTCTCAATTATTTTCAAAATAACGGGAGGCTTTAAATAGCAGGTTAGCCTACTTATTATTTAGAAGCTTTAGGATTGGAGCAATAAATTCAGGAAATCCAATTGCGCCAAAAACAAGAAATCCAAGTTCGCAAAAAATTTGTACCATGAAAAGCGAACTAAGGCTTATAAAGCTCAATTTCAAGGGTTTAAGGTGCTTCGTAACTAACAAGTAACAACAGTTCCGAAACATTTATATATAAATTATACAATAAAGCATATATAATTAGAAATACTATATAGTAATTATAGTAGTGAGCTAAAATGGAAGAAACAACCAATATTGAAAAGAAAGTTGAAAAGAAAGAAGAAAAATCATTAGATACAAATATCTCCAAAGAAGCAGGAAAAACACTCGAGATTAAGATGCCACAAGAATGTAAGTTATTTGCTGATTACCAAGATCCTATTTGTGATGACTATTTATTAGATATGTGCAATAAAATCAAAGAGAAAAGACAAATATTTGATTTATGGAATCAAAGAGATAAAGGAATCCATAACTGGATGTAATTGTTTGTTATGCAAAACTAATTATTGTGTGTTCTTTGCTAAACATTTCTTAATTTGTTCACAATAATCAATGCTTTCATTGTGTTCATATTTCTTATGCGGCCATTTGAATTGAATGCCATCAGTGTTATATCTCGGTATAATATGATAATGAATATGAAAAACAATCTGACCAGCTGCTTTTTCATTGTTCAGAAAGATGTTTAAACCATCTGCTTTAGTTGCTTCCTTTATAGATTTTGCAACAGTATGCACAGCTTTTGATAGAAACTCAAATTCTGATTCTGGAACGTCAAAAATATTTGTAAAATGATTCTTTGATATAATTAATGCATGGCCTTTGTTAGCAGGTGAGATATCAAGAAATGAGAGCGTATTATCATCTTCATAGATAACATTGCTTGGCAATTCTCGTTTAACTATCTTACAAAAAATACAATTATCCATTTGATTCACCTTTATCTGCTTTTTTCAGTCTCTTTTCTTCTTTCTCTATCAATTTAATCTTTTCCCAGTTCTGCCTGATCTCTTCAATTGAATTTACTTTAACATCGCCAAATACATGAGGATGTCTTCTGACTACTTTCTCCCTAATTGCTGATAAAACATCGTTAATATCAAACAAATTCTTTTCTTTTGCAATCTGCGTGACTAACAAAATGTTAAGTATTAAATCACCAAGCTCTTTTTTGACCTCTTCAATGTCATCTTTATCAATTGCATCAGCAATCTCTTGAGCTTCTTCAATAAGAAATTCCTTCATTGTAATAAATGTTTGTTCTTTATCCCATGGACAACCATTTTCAGAACGCAATTGCTCTATAAGTTGGACAAATTCTTGGAAATTTTGCTGCATTTTAAGAAAGATAAAATATTACTATATAAAATTAATTAAAAAATGTACATAAATAGATAGTAACTATGATATGATTTTGTAAAGTTCTCCTTACATGCTTGCTTCAATTTCTTTAATCTTATCACGCAAATGATCTATTGTTCTAGTATTATCTTGCTGCTGCAATAACGTGCCGCATTCAGGACATTTAAACTCTAGTTCAGTACTTTGTTCGAAATCAAGACGTGAACAAGCATTTGTGCAAAGGAAAAAACAGCCTTTATTTGCTTCTTCTTTTTGCAAACGCTGCTTTAACATACCTAGTTTTTCTTTATACATGCTTAATAAAAGATCCTTTACTTTCTTTTGATGGAATGTCCAATAACTTATGTAATATCCTTTCTTAGAATCTTTTTTTCGCTTGTATGAAGCAAGATTTTGATTGTGCATTCTGTAAAGAATATTTCTTACCTGATGAATTTCAACTTTTGTTTTTTCTGCAACAATAAATTCAGAAATATTCTTTCTGCTTTTCAAGAAATTAACAATAGGCATAACATCAGAACCTAGCGCTTCAACTAATGTATCTTCAATAATTTTATTTGTTAATCGTATTTTTTTTGTCATTTTAATAACTTACAATTGTTATTGATAATACTGATGATTTAATATTACTGTAATTATACTGCCAATAATCAATGAGTTAGTATAAGATAACCTACACTATGCTTATAATTATTTGACACCAACCTTTTTTTGAGAATATATTATTTGAATAAACCCAATGATTAATATTTAATATAATAAAGGGGTGGTATAGGATATCTTGGTATAAATAAGAGGTGATAGAATATTTTCTATTCTATTATTAGTCCTTACCACACCCCCAACTGATCATGATATATATGTACGGTATATTCACACAAACAATATATTTAGATTATGATAAATAGTGTTAACATAACCCTCAACTTACTATTTTTGGTAATCTTTGTTTATAAAGATTTATGTATTGTAATATAGATGATGTAGGATGTATTGAATAAACACTGCATTTACTATCCTTCTCTAATAAATAACAATATTTATATACCAGTATCACTAATTATATACATATGGGGTATAGAAATGGTTATATTATTTGATAGATTTAATCTTCCAGAAAATATTTATGAAGTCATATTTGCAACAGATCAACAAAGAATAGTAGGTAAATTACTGATTAAGGAGATTAAAAAAAAAGGCGGCGAAGTAACAAAGACAGAGATGTCTATGTTTGCAATAGCACTCCATGAAGGAAATGTTATCACTGAAATTGATCTTCCACAATACAAAGGAAAACAAGTAAAGATTTCTTACAACAAAAGACAGTTTTATGATAGAATATTAACACCTATGAAAGCAATGGGATTAATAGATTATGATTTGTATAAAAAAACATACAGAATTTCTGATAAGTTTAACAAAGCTATGATTAAAATAGGTTTAATGTGGTTGAGAGAAATTAGATAAACAGTTTATTAATACAATGGAACAAAACAAAAGTGTTACAAATCTTCAAGAAGAAATATCAATAAAATTATTAAAAGATGAACAAAAACAGGAGTTTATTCATTATCTTCAAACAATACCATTTTACTTTAATGAAGATGTTCTATTGGATGAAGCAGATCTAAAAAATTTTGAATTTAATGACCTTAATGAATATATTATTGCTACTGTAAGAAAAGAGATTATTGGACATATTGCAATACAATATCAAGAGTATAAATATGGCTACCATCAAGAACACTGTATTGAAGTACATATAAATATTGCAAAAGAATACCAAAATAAAGGAATAGGCAAGACATTGCTTGAGTATATGCTAAAGCATATACAAACAAAAACAAAAATTAGCAAAATAAAAACAAAAATGCTTGAAAATAATCAAGCTGCTATACAATTATTTGAAAGCTTTGGTTTTGTAAAAGAAGCAGTCTTAGAAAAAGAATGGAAAGTAATTATAAAAGATAAAGAAGAATATATTAATGGAATATATATGAAGAGAATTTTAAGAAAATAAGGTTTTTTATTATGAAACAAGAAAATATAACACAAGAAAGAATCACATACAAGCTTGAACTTGAGAAAGCTATTGAAAAAATAAAAGAAAGCAATGCAAAGATAGTATGCATACAACTCCCTGATGGATTAAAACCACGCGCAAAAGAAATAAAAGATAAATTACAACAAGAAACAACAGCAGAGATTCTTATATGGGGCGGAAGCTGTTATGGCGCATGTGATTTTCCAACTGAAATAGAAAAAATAGGCGTAGATTTACTGATTTCTTTTGGTCATAGCGATTGGAGATGGCAATAAATTTATATAAGAGAATTTTGCTAAATAGCAAAATTCTTAAATTATGCCAAAGATAGTCGACTTAATCGACATTATCAAGTATTGCTTACAATAATAAATTCGGACAAACAGTGGAAAAAATGAATAAATGTTTAATTACATCACAAAATCTAGAAAAATTGCAGCCAGTATTAAATAAAGCTGCAGAAGCAATCAAAGATGCTATAAAAGAAAAGAGACCAATCCTAATAAGACATCATGCGGATACAGATGGCTATGCTGGAGCAATTGCATTGCAACAAGCAATAATACCTCTACTGTATAAAGCCCATGCACGAGAAAGAGATATGCAGCATTATTATACACGATCACCTTCATTAACGCCATATTATAATAATCAAGATGCACTAAGAGATGTTACTAATCTTCTAATTGATAAAAAACAATTTCAGCATAAAGAACCACTAATCATTATTTGTGATTTTGGAACATCAAAACAAAGCCTTACTGGAATAAAACTTGCAAAAAATTATAGCGCAAAAGTAATTGTCATTGACCATCACCCACCTGATGCAGAAATAAAGGAAGCTGTTGATTTACTGCTTAATCCTCATCTTATTGGTTGTGATTATGACTTTTGCACAGGCATGATGTGCGCAGAAATAGCTTATATTATTAATCAAAATACTGAAGCTTTAGAATTTATAGCTGCTGTTGCAGGCTATGCGGATAAAGTGAAAAGCGAAGAATATTTACAATACTTAGAGCTTTGTAAGAATAAAGGAATTTCAGAAGAAGATATTGCGACAGCAGCGATTTGTATTGATTATCTAGGTTATGAACTTGGAAATAAAGAAAGCAATGAGATATTGATGGATATTCTTAATCCTAATTCTGCTAATCATAAACAATTGATTAAGCTTTTTTCAGATGATATTGATAAGAAAATGAAAAAACAATTAGAATCAAATTTGTTTTATGCAAAAACAACGCATTTGCAGAACACTATGCTGAATAAAATATATGTTGAACTTGATCTTGAAAAAATTAAAAAAGGAAATGAATATCCACGAAGAGGAAAATGCGTTGGCATGATGCATGATTATATGCAGAAGACAAACAAAATTCCTGTTGTAACAATAGGATATTCAAAAGATGCAATTACTTTTCGATGCAGTGTTGAGATCCAAGAATTTTCGGTTAATGAGATAATCAAACTGCTTAAAGAAAAATTACCTGGAGCGCAAGTTGATGGAGGAGGACATCGAGTTGCAGGAAGCATTAGTTTTATACCGCAAGCATTTGATGATGTGAAAAAAATAGTGGATGAGTATGTGGAAAAAATTGTGTGAGAATTAATAATTATTTCTTTTGAGATTTAAGTCTTTTCTTATTTTATCATAATATTTATGATCTCCTAAGTGGAATTCTATAAAAATTGAGTTTTTTACTTTTACAAAAAGGATTCTATATTCGACTGCATCAATATTAAATGGATATCGAAAAACAAGCAGTTGACTGATTGGATATTCTTTATATAGATTATCACTTCTGATTATAATTGGCTGAATTTCTCTTTTAATAATTTCGTTGATCCATGTATATATTCTTTCTGCTTTTGAATCTGAAAGAAGAATAACAATCTGCTCAAAATTGTTACCAAGAAACTCCACTTTGTATTGCTGTAAGACAATATTCTGGACCTTAAGCTTGAATTCATCAGGATTGGTCATAAGTAATTCCTCTGGTTATAGTGTGACATAAATTATATAAAAATCTTTGCGCTGGATAATCAAACAAATCTTTATATAGAGCAGCTTGTGTGTAAAAAAAACGTCTGATATATGAACGAGTTACTTTTTTATTGATTGTTATAGGAACTTTCTCACTTATATAGCCCAATAATTGTTTATAATCTTGATATTGGCTTATTTCTTTATTCAATTCAAATGTATCTAAGATTATTTTGTTTTTGAAATATTCTGTGTATAGGATTAAAAAACGAACGGACTTATGGAAAGCGTCTTTTTGATTAATAATTGTTGGCACTGCTTCATTGATAACATCCCAGTAATCTGCAATCGTTACTTTTAACTGTTTTTTTGGCAGTATATTTTTTGCAATACAACTTTTTGATACTGAATGATAAAAAAGAGAATGGAGATTATTAAAATCAATTAGTGTTATTTTTATTTTTGAATTTTCTAACTCAACCTTCCTTTTAGACCTGCTTACTATGAAAATATCAATATCTTCGTATTTTTCTTTGTATAAAAAAGATCCAGAGATAAAGCAGTATTTAGCTGAGATTTGAGTTAATAATTGTTCAGCTAATGGAACTCTTTCTGAAAGTATTTGTTCATTATGTGGGTTATAGATAATCATTATATATTACTTATAATATACAGATATATAAATCTATTCATATTATGTGTAATATGTTATAAAATAAGTAACATAGTAGATATTATTACCACTTGAGAGGGAAAACTTAATAAACAAGTTGATATCTACAAAAATATGCAACAAAGAATAACATTAATTGTATTTGAAAGAAATTTTGGAAATACTTACCAAGGTGGAGAATTTCATAAGTTACGTTTACATACCTTCAATGAATTAACAGGTAATATTGAGAAATATTGCTTAGATTTACTCGAGAGAGAAAAAGTATTGATGCTGAACAATTTTTACGAAGATTACAAAATAAAATGTTTGATTATTTCCAGAGAGAGTTTAATTATCAATAAAAATAACAATTTTACGAAATTGTTATTTTTACAACGCATCCTTAATCTTATCAAACAAACCTTTTTTTGTTTCTTTGTCAAGAGAATCAAATTCTTCTAATAATTCTTTTTGCTGTTTTGAAAGTTTTGTTGGTGTTTGGATGACTGCTTTTACAAATAAATCACCACTGCCATAACCACGAAGATTTTTTATACCTTTTCCAGCTAAACGAAAGATTGTATTTGTCTGCGTTCCTGCTGGAATCTTCATCTTTACTTTGCCATCAATTGTAGGAATATCAATTTCTCCACCTAATGCTGCTTGAACAAATGTGATTCGCGCTTCTAACTTTAAATCATCGCCTTCACGTTCGAATAAATAATGCGGCGCTACTGTTACAATAAGATACAAATCACCATAGCCAGCATCACCTGCTTCTCCTTCTCCACCAATTCTTAATCTTTGTCCTGAATCAATGCCTGCTGGAATTGTAACTTCTATCTTTTTTGTTTTTTTTACTCTTGCATGACCATGGCATGTTGGACAAACTGTTTTAATTGCTTTGCCTCTACCGCCGCATTTGTTACACGTTGAACTTGTTTGAAATATCCCAAAAGCAGTCCTTTGCTGTCTCATGAAAACACCAGTACCACGACAGTGTTCACATACAACTATATCATCTCTTGATCTTGCGCCAGTTCCTTCACAATCACCGCAGATTTCATGTTTTGGCACAGAAATATTCTTCTTAACACCTTTTGCTGCTTCTTCTAATGTTATCTCAATTTCATAACCTAAATCTTCTCCTCGTGAAGAACGTCTTTTACGTGAAGATGTTTGTCCGCCAAAGATTGATTCAAAAATATCATCCATATCAAAACCTTCACTAAATGCTGAGTAATCACTTGAATTAAATCCTTGCGATGCTGAAGTGTCTGCTGTTCCAAATTGATCGTAATACTCACGTTTTTTATCATCACCTAAAACAGAAGCAGCTTCGTTCAGTTCTTTAAACTTATCAGATGCTTGAGGATTATCTTTATTTAAATCAGGATGATACTTCTTAGCAAGGGTTTTGTATGCTTTCTTAATTTCTTCTTTTGAAGCACTCTTGCTTACTCCTAATGTTTCGTAATAATCTTTTTTCATAAAAAAAACTCACTCCGTTCGTTTTTTTATCATTAACTAAATACTTTTAGTTAATACATCCAGTAACTTTTCTGGCACATCAATTACAAAATCTGCATCCTGTAACTTACTATGATGATGATAACCATAAGTTACTGCAACTACTTTGTTTACCTGAGCTGCTTTTCCTGCAGCAATATCTCCATCCATATCTCCAACATAAACTGCTTGCTCTGGCGTTATTTTTAGTTTTTGCATACATTTTATTAATGGTTCTGGTGAAGGTTTTTCTCCTTCATCATTGCCAGAAATATAATCAAAGTATTGCAAAAGGTTATACTTCTTTAATCGTGATACAATAATTTCTTTATCACCATTTGAAATAATTGCAAGTTTATACTTTTTATGCAACAAAGGAATCATTTCCATTACATAAGGATAACACCTGATTTCTTCCTCAAAATCTTTTGTTATCGTTATATAAATTTCCATTGCCTTATCCCATTGCTCTTCCTTAACTAAATCAAATTTTATTAGACAATTTCTCCAATTTGATTCAAATAGTTCTTGAAATTGCCTTTTTGTAAATGATTTGTCTATTCTAAATTGGCGAAAAATTTCGTTGTAAATATGGCAAGTTAATGTGAAAGTATCCATCAATGTGCCATCATAATCAAACATGATCAATTTTATGCCATTGCTGTTTTTTTCACTCTTTTTTTTTGTTGAATATTGTTTTATTGAAACTTTATTTTTTACCATATGTTTACACTTAGTTAATTTATTACTTTAAAATTTTGCTTAAATCATCTGGTTTAATAGCTAATTTATTAAATATCTGTTTTTCAACAGCAAACTCATCTGCAACACGTTTTTTCCAAAGTTTTAAACCTCTTATCATAATCTTACCATTATAACGTTTAAATAAATCGTCAATCCTTTGCTGCAATGGAATTATCTCATCAACAAATACTCTCCAATCAGAATAATGCACTATTTGCTCCTCAACTCTCTTTTCTGATGTGAATATACTACTGTCACCTTCATTTTCAATACATTTTGCAAATTCAAAATATTTATCTTTTAAAATTGCGCTAGTTATTTGTGTTTCATGCATTCCAGCGTATTGTTTTTTTAGTTTCTCACACATTGCTATTTCTTCAGCAGTTGGATCTGCTTTGAAAAGAGGATTCTTATCAAGTTTCTTTAATGCAACTGCTTTCATTAAGTCATGCAATAATGAAAGTCTATCAACCAGAACAATATCTATATCTTGTCCAGATTCTGATAATTTTTTTGCGAGAAATACAGCTACCTGATTGACTTTATAACAATGAATCTTTATATTATAGGGAACTTTATATTCTTTAAATAATTGTTCACAATATTCTCTTGTTGGAGATTTAATTATAACCATAATTCACCTTTTTGAAAATGTGAAAAATCAAAATAAAAAAAATTGAAAAGAAAAAATAATTATTTTTTCTTCTTCTTTGCAGCATCATCTTTTTTGTCATCTTCAACTTTGAAATCTGCATCAACTACATCTTCTGCATTTGCTGTATTCTCTGATTTTTCAGTTCCATGAGCTCCTTGCGCATTTGCTCCTTGTGATTGCTGCTGCGCCTGCGCTGCTTTTTGATAAAGTTCTGTTGACATCTTCTGTAATTTTTGATTAATTGCTTCCATTTTTGTTTTTATAGCTTCAATATCTTTAGTTTCTTTTGCAAGCAATTCTTTTAATTCTGTGATTTCTTTCTTAACTTCATCAATCTCTTTTGCATCAACTTTTCCTTCAAAGTCTTTAAACAATCTTTCAGACGTATAAACAAGAGATTCTGCTTGATTTAATGTTTCTATCTCTTCTTTCTTTTTCTTATCTTGTTCAGCATAGAGTTCTGCATCTTTTCTCATCTTCTCAATCTCAGCCTCAGACAATTTCTGCGATGCTGTAATTCTGATAGATTGTTCTCTACCTGTGCCTAAATCCTTTGCAGTTACATGAACAAGACCATTTGCATCGATATCAAATGATACTTCAACTTGCGGTATTCCCCTTGGCGCAGGTGGAATCCCAATCAAATCAAATCTTCCTAAAGATTTATTGTCAACTGACATTGGTCTTTCTCCCTGCATGACATGAATAGTTACTGCTGTTTGATTATCTGCAGCAGTGCTAAATACTTGCGACTTCTTTGTAGGAATTGTGGTGTTTCTGTCAATTAATTTAGTCATTACACCGCCTAAAGTTTCAATTCCTAAACTTAATGGTGTAACATCAAGCAATAAAATATCTTTTACTTCTCCTGATAATACACCTGCTTGGATAGCAGCTCCTTGCGCTACACATTCCATTGAATCAACACCACGTTCAGCTTGTTTTCCAACAAAATCTTCAACAAATTTACGCACAATTGGCATTCTTGTTGGTCCACCAACTAAGATAATTTTGTCTACTTCTTTTGCAGTAAGCTTTGCATCCTGCATTGCTTGCTCCATAGGATGTTTACATTTGTCAATAATAGGTTTTATTAATTCCTCTAATTTTGCGCGTGTTAATTTATACTGAAAGTGTTTTGGACCTTTGTCTGTTGCAGTAATAAATGGAAGATTAATATCTGTTTCTATTACAGTTGACAATTCAATCTTTGCTTTTTCTAATCCTTCTCTCAATCTTTGCATTGCCATATCATCATCGCTTAAATCAACACCTTCTGTTCTCTTAAATTCCTTAACAATAAAGTTAATAAGAATGTTGTCCATATCAGTTCCACCTAGCTGCGTATCACCAGATGTTGATTTAACCTCAAATACACCTTCACCAAACTCCATAATAGTAACATCAAGTGTTCCACCACCTAAGTCAAACACCATTATCTTCAAATCCTTGTGCACTTTATCTAAACCATATGCTAAACTTGCAGCTGTTGGCTCGTTAATAATTCTTACAACTTCTAATCCTGCAATCGTTCCTGCATCTTTTGTTGCTTGACGTTGGTTGTCATCAAAATATGCTGGAACAGTGATAACTGCTTTGTCTATTTTTTCTCCTAAAAATTCTTCAGCATCTCGCTTAATCTTTTGCAATATTAATGCAGAAATCTGTTGAGGGGTATAATTTTTTCCATGAATAGTTACTTTATAATCAGTACCCATTTTTCTTTTAATAGCAGTAATTGTTCCACTAGGATTTGTTGTTGCTTGTCTTCGCGCTGGTTCTCCAATTAATGTTTGGTTGTCTTTTGTAAATGCTACAACTGAAGGAAATGCTTTTCCGTATTGTGAGGCACCTTCTGCGCTTGGAATAATTACAGACTTTCCACCTTGCAATACAGATGCTGCTGAATTGCTTGTTCCTAAATCAATTCCTATTATTTTACCCATATTCTCATCTCCATAGTAAACCAAATTATCAAACATAAACTCATCTAATTAGCCGAAATATGTTGGATTTTCTGGTTTTATTTGTTCATTATTTTCTTTGTTTGCTACTTGCAGCTCTTTACTTTTTAGCTGCTTAACTTTTTGCAATTGTTTTGGCATTTCTATCTTGCCAAACTCTTTTTCATATCTTTTTATTACCTGTAAAAGTAATCTGCTAAATTGCTTAGCATGGTATGGTTCAATCATGACTAAATTATGCTTTAATGAAATAATATGAGCATCATTGCTTCGCACATCAACACGGGGTGTTAATGACTTAAAGTCAATAAAAAACTGCAATGGATTGAAGTGCACTGATACTTCATGCGCATAAAATTCTTGCCCGTCTGCAATTGAAAAATTGACTTTACGTTCTGCCATATCATTATCATCTCCAAATGTTAATATTGCAATTTGTTAATTTTTACCTCAATATCTCATAATTCATGATTTTGCGTAACCTTTCTTTATCTGGAACTAATTTATCTAATTCCCCGCCAGGAATAGTTGGATGTGTCTGCAAGTATTGCGCATACTGGCGGATTGATTCTGCGTCGTTTACATTAACTAAATGATTCAATAAAAACCAAATTGATAATTGTTCACCATATTTGCTTTTAACACTGCAAACACGGCAATGTTTTGGTTTTGCTGTGTGTATTGCACATCCTTTTATTTCGTCAAAAAGCATGCATTTTCCGTACGGTTTCCCTTCTTTTTTTATCTGCTTTAATTTGTATAATGATGTATTAAACTTTTGATGTTCATCAAAGTACAATTGTTTTACTTTTTCAATTGATATTCCAAAAAAATCTGCAATCTTTGGAATATCTTCCTCTAATACTAATCCTGAATCAATTGAACAGCATTTGCCACATTGCGTACATTCTTTTCCATAATGTTCAATAATATCTATTGGCGTATCTTTTTCGATAATAACAGATGGATCTTTCTTAATCACTTGTTTTATCTTGTGAAACTCCATTGTTTGTTTGTTCCTCTTTTTTTTTACTTACTTTAACTTTAGCATATCGAATAATAGTTTCATTCAATGCATACCCTTTTTGTAAAATTGAAAGCACTGTATTCTCAGGAAATTGATTGTTTTCTTCTCTCAATAATGCTTCGTGCTTGTAGGGATCAAAAGGAATATGAATCGTATCAATTGGACGTAACCCAAAACCTTTTAAAATATCCATCAATTGAAAATAAAGCAACCCCATTCCTTTTTCAAACTCGCCTTTATTTTGCGCATTGCGCAATGCCAATTCAAATGTATCAATAATAGGCAACAATTTAGTAATTACAGCGATATTGCCGCGAAAAACACTTTCTTTTGAAGTTTTATCTGTATGTTTCCTAAAATTATCAAAATCTGCTTGCAATCGCTGCAATAATGCAGTTAATTCTTGAATCTTTAATTCTTGCAACTCTTGCTGTGATGGTTGTTTTTCTTCTTTTGTTTCTGGTTGTGTTTCAGTACTCTGCTTTTCATGCTCTTGATGAGTATTTTCTTGTTTTTTATGGTCTTTCATAATGATACACCGTTGACCTAAAGTTAACTAGATTTAGGTAAAATGAACTAATATATAAATGTTATGGAAGAGAATTTTGCTTGAATAATTCGGACAAAGATAATTTTGTCAAAGAAAACTGTATTTTTCTGAGTGAACGAAGTGAACTCGAAAAAATACTTTAAAGAAAAAAGCGAGCCTGTCCGGACTTTCAAACAAACAAGTTAACTGTTTGATATTTGAACCGGAGCTTAGCGGTTACTGCGTAATAACACCGAAGCCGCTAGTACTATCCAAGCTATACTACAGGCCCACCTAGTAATGAAATAATAAGCACCTATTTTAATAGTTTTACATTTTGAGAGATAATATAAATTGAAAAAAATAAGAAATCTAAACTTTGCACATAACAATTTCAATACTTGAAACACGAACGTCCTTGCCTTCTTTATTTTGAAATTGTTCTGAATCTACCTTGATATCTTTTATACGAATCTTTCCTTCAAGAAATCTTTTGCTTGACACTTCTGCAATATCAACTGCAGTAGAGATAAACTTTCCTCGCGCTTTAATTACAACTTCTTCTGCGTTTTTAGCAGTAAATTGCATTACAACACTTGTTACATAATTCATAAAAGGTTTTGTTCCTATAAATATTGAATTATCTGTTCCTGTCATCGTAGATCACCTTCCTCACTGATATAACTACAATAATCTGAGAATTTATTCTATTCCTTTTTTTGCTAAACGAGTAACATAGCCTGCAATAACGTTTCTCATTTTTGGAGAACAATTCTCTAGTAATCCATTAACAACTAGCTTATTTTCGTTAAAATCCTTTTTAAAATCAGTTCCGTAGTCTTTTATTAATTTATGCGATAATCGCTTTACCATTGTTGTCTTAATTCTTCCCATAAACATAACACCAAGAATGAGTTATATGGATTTATTTATAAAGTTTTAGTTTTTCGAACTCACTTCGTTCGTTCAGAAAAACTATAATTGAAGATATATTCAACAAAAGTTGAGGATGATAATTATTTGTAACTTGAATTAGCATTATTATAACTAAAATCAGCAAAAACACCTGAAAATGTATTTGTGTAATCAGTTGAAGAATTATATTGATTTGTCTTTGAATTATTTTTATCTTCTGGATTTGCATCAAAACGCGCCATTATTCTTTCACCACAAGCACAACCCATCGGCATTAATAATTCTTTGCCAATTGTATTAGAAGTATATTGAGCATTATCTGCTTGTTGATGAGCTATATTTGTCTGTTGATTATGAGAGGTTAAGTCACTATTTAAAGAACCATCTATGCCACTGCCTTGCGATTCTTGCAATGGTTTAATCTGCAAAGGTATGTCTGGATGCTTTTCTAGATGATTTTTTCTATGCTGCTGCATAGCAATTGCTACTGCGCTTTTTTGCATATCTTCTTCAGAAAAGCTCTTTTCTATCCCTTCTTGAACAATAGTAAAAATAGCCATATGTTTTGTACACCCCTAAGCTAACTTATAGATGAACTAGTATATAAATCTTCCTACAGGTTTACCACTAATAAGTGGATTAAATAAAAAGAAATAAAATTATCTTCTGTATTCAGTACTTAAATAAGTAACACCATGATTTTCAAATTCACTAACACCAGGCACAACTAAACTATTTAGTGCTTTCATTTGTTCTACTGTAATTCTACCACTTGCTATTTGATCTGCTGTAGGTATTCCTCTATTTTTATAATATTCCATACCTATATGCCCATATGCTCTTTCTACTAAACCACTATTGTATATATTTACCATTTATTTCCACCTTCCAATTTACTTTGAAAGATACTTTGTTTTTTCTAGTTATATATAAAGCTTTTTAAAAAGAAAAGAAAATATATAAGAAATGCTCACAATAATAACTGTTGGAAAAGTAAAAGACCAAAACTGTAAACAAATAATAGAGATGTATAAACAAAGAATAGAACAGCAGTTTACAAAACTAAAAACAATAGAGATCCGAGAAGAAAAAGATAAACAAAAAGAAACTGAGAATGTTTTAAAACATCTAAACGATAGTTTTATTGTTGTATTAGACGAACGTGGAAAGCTGATAAATAGCCATGAGCTGAGTAAAATAATCAATGATAAGATAAATAATAGCGTTGATATTATCTTTGTGATAGGCAATTATTATGGAATTACTTCAGAAATAAAAGAAAAAGCAAACCTTATTCTTTCTTTAAGTAAGATGACATTTCCACATGAGATTGCACAATTGGTTTTTGTAGAACAATTATATAGAACATTTAGTATCTTGAAGGGGTTGCCGTACCATAGGAATTAGTGAGTTAACCATTAATGAGTGGTTACAAAAACAAAAGATTTATATAGAAGTTATGATATGCAATAGAATAAGGGTGATTTAACCCTGAAACCAAATTATGAGAAATTAGATTTAAAATATATAGGAAAAGACGGCAAATATTACTCAACTTCAGAAGCATTACAACAAGCAAACGCTGAGTATAATGCACGAATGTTTCAAAAAAAAGAAACAAAACCATTATTCAATGAATTTATTTACACAAAAATAGACAGAACACCAATCCCAACAACAAAAGTTGATTTAACACCAATTAAAAGATTGGACAAATTATAATTTTATTTTTTTATTGTGATTCTTATGCAACCTTGGAAAAAAGTTTTAAGTGGATTTTTAGCTGCCGGAGCTATGCAGCCAGCACTTGTTAGTGGATTGAATGCATTATATTCTTTATTTGCACTAGAACTTCGTGAAATAGAAGCAGAAG
The DNA here is from genome assembly GCA_016219865.1 of Candidatus Woesearchaeota archaeon. GTDB lineage: Archaea > Nanobdellota > Nanobdellia > Woesearchaeales > DSVV01 > JACRKF01. The sequence goes on from JACRKF010000002.1 coordinate 29,201, forward strand.
CAGCTGTGCTGGACTCAAGTGAATTGACTGAAAGAGAGAAATGGCTGTTGTATAGATTACCTGAAGTAAGAAATCTAAATACAAGAAGAACTGGAAGAAGCGCGCAACGAAAAAATTTAGAAACAAAAGTAGTGGAAACAGAAATAGCAGAAACAAAAGAAACAGCTGATGGAACTATTTCAGAATATTTACTGCCCTTGTCATTTGATCTTGAAAAATTGCCTAAGAGAGTAAAACATAGATATGATCAATTAACTGCTGAAAAAAATAGTTATAATCTCGATACAATTCTTGATAGAGTATACCAATATCAATCAATAATTGAACCTCTTGCAGAGAAATACAATATTCCGTCGATTATACTTTATGCAGTTGCGCTTGTTGAGTCTGGATCAAATGCTTCAGTCAATAGTAACGGCTTAATGCAAATAACACCAATTGCTGCTAAACATCTTAATAATTTGCAAAAAGAAAATGGTAATGATGTTGATTGTTATAAGCGAAGAAATGCTGATGTTAATCTTGAATGTGGCACAATGTTGCTTAGAGATTACTTTGATAAATTTGCTGATAAGGATTTAGATAGAGAAACTCACTGGCTTTCTGCAATTGCTGCATATAACAGAGGAAAAGGTGGATTGAAATTTGATTTGGAAAGAGCAGGAACAACAAATCCTCTTGATTTGAAAGCATCGCAAACAACAGCAGAAGGATATATGTATACTGCAAAAGTTGTTGCGATGATAAAAGTATTGGAAAATACAAGTTTCTTTGAATAATAGTATTTGCTGAGTAAACAAAGTGAACTCGCAAATACTAAAAAAATAAACATTTAAATACAAACGAGATTCTATTATAAAAATATGGAACAACAAAATAAATTAGGTATTACTGTCAAAAAGTCAGACAATTTTAGTGAATGGTATACACAAATTTGCGGAGAAACTGGCGCAGATCTTGTAGATATTCGTTATGATGTGCAAGGTTTTGTTGTGCACAAACCATGGGCATTTAAAATTATCAGAAAGATATATGAGTTATTAGAGAAGGAAGTTGAATTAGATAATCACGAACCAATGTTATTCCCTACTGTTATCCCTGAAGAAAATCTTCTCAAGGAAAAGGAACACGCTGGTTTTGCTCCTGATGTATTCTGGATAACAGAAGCTGGAAAAGAAAAATTAGAAAGAAAAATAGCTTTACGACCAACTGGAGAAACAGCTATTTATCCAATGTACAACCTCTGGATTAGAACACATAAAGATTTGCCGTTAAAACGATATCAATCACGAATAACTGTATTTAGAAATGAAAAAACAACACGACCATTTTTGCGAGGAAGAGAATTTTGCTTTTTTGAAACTCATGATGTATTTGAGACTCATGCTGAAGCAATGCAGCAGATTCATAAAGACATGGAAATAATGCAAAAAGTTGCATTTCAAAAATTAAATCTGCCATTTATCTTCTTTCAACGACCTAAGTGGGATAAATTTCTTGGCGCTGATAACACATTTGCTTCTGACAGCTTAATGCCAGATGGCAGAAGAAATCAAATGAGTTCTACTCACGATCTTGGTCATAATTTTGCAAAAGCATATAATGTACAATTTAATGATAAAAATGGAACAAAACAATATGGTTATCAAACTTGCTTTGGACCAGGAATATATCGATTAATGGCCGCTTTAATTGGAATACATGGTGATGATAAAGGATTAACTTTACCATATAGTGTTGCACCAATACAGATTGTAATAATACCTATTACATTTGCAAACAAAGAACAATTAAACGAAAAAGTAATTCAAAAATGTTCTGAAGTTGAACGAAGACTAAAAGAATTTGGATATATTATAAAATTAGATTCGAGTGATGAATCACCTGGATTCAAGTATAACAAATATGAAATGATAGGTATACCTTTGCGAATAGAAATTGGTCCTAAAGAAGCAGAGAGTGATGAAGTAACAATTGCTCTCCGTACACGAAATAAAAAAGAAAAAATAAATCTAAAACATTTAGATAAAGAGATTAAGGGTAAAATCGAAGCTTACGAACAAGATATGAAGAAAAGAGCTGAAGAATATTTTAAAGATAATACAACACAAACAGAATTATTAGCTGAATTAAAACAGATCATTGAAAAACATAGAGGTTTTATCAAAGTACCATTTTGCAGCACAGATTTTGATGGACAACAATGCGCAGAAACATTAAAAACAGAGACAATTGGCGGTGTTGTTTCAGGAACAAAATTTGAGAATCCTGAAAAAGTGCATGCTGGACAACGATGTATTATATGCAACAAAGAAGCGAAACATATTGTTTATGTTGCTAAAAGTTATTAATTAGATTACTCACACCAAGCGATTGAAATTTCTCTAATAATAATTGTGTTGCTTGTGTTGAATCTTTTGCCAAAGAATAGTTATAGACATACATTATCTTTTCTGTACGAAGATGCGAAAATCGAGAAAGAATATAAAATAATTCTTTTGTGCTTAATCCTCCAGCTGAGACATGATTACTTGTCGGAGAATGACATACGTCAAGAACATTGAGATTGACTAAGACTATCAATTGGTCAAATGTTCTTCCGAATTCCATCAATAGATCAGATGTCTCATCTAGTCCAAAAGAGATTATCTTGTTTACATCATAATTAGCGAGTTCTTTCATATCATACAAAATCTTGTTTCCTACGAGAGCAATATTTTGTTTTATGCAGATACCATTTACAAATAATTCTTGTTGATCATTTGCTGAGGAGAAAAGAATAAAACCAGTTCTTTTGTTTCTTGTTTTAAGTATAACTTTGTCTATGTCAATTGCTAATGGTTGTTGCTCTCTTAGTATAATTGCTGTGAATTCGACAGGCATGTTGAGAAGAAAATATAATGAGAATAAAAAGATATCTAATAATTACTATTAGCCACACCAATTATCTAAAAATATTATCTCAATAATTCTTGTTTGTTAATGATATCATAAAGTGATTGTGCTATTATTGTATTTCCGTCATCAGTAAGATGAACAATATCAGTAAAATAAGATTTATCGAGTAAAGTTGCAAATGAGATATATGATGCATTGTAAAGATGTATTTCATTCATATCATCGTATTGACGCTCTGTTACGCAATAAAACCCATAAACTGGAAAATTAATATTATCATTACAAATTGAGTTATTATACTCTTTTAATGGTTGTAATACTGCAATGTATGATATGTTCATTGCTTGTGAAATTAAAGCTATTTTTTGTAAATTAACTATATAAGCGTTGGAAATTGGTAATACATTTTTAGGAGTTACTTTTTTTACAGTTAAAGGAGGAACATAAGGATAATAAATGCCATTCCAATGCATAGAAGGCCAACGAACACGAGCAATAGCTGTTTCTGCATTTATATAATCATTAAGACCATCGAATGAAATAAGTAGATCTAAATTGAAGTCCATCAATTCATGAACAAAAACAGCTAATTCTTGTTCAGAATTACCTGAAACTATTGCTGCATTCACAAACTCAACTGGTTGATTCTTATTCTTTTCAATCAACTGAGCTAGTTTTGCAATAATTGTATCATTATTTGTTTTTCCATTAAATGCTGTTGACCCACCAATCATAGCTATACGTAATGTTCTGTTATTTTTAATACCAAGCTCTGGTGAGCGATGACCCAAACTATTTGTAATTATTAATTGCTCAGAATCAGCTAATTTCATAATTGCTTTTGTGTTTGGCTGCGATTTAAAGCCAGCATAAGGATGTGGCATCTGAAACTGAAAAATAGTCTTATCATAATTATAAATAAGATCATTTTCTGGAATGTTAGAAGTTTTAATGAGTTGTTGTTCTGAAATTGCACTAAAATCATTGATAATTTTAGTATTTTGCATTGCTGAAAGATAGTCTGTTTCTTTAGAATAGATTTTGATGATATAATTATTGTTTATGTATAAATAGGTTGCTATAATTGGAATAATTGTAGAAATAAAAATAATTGAGAAGAAGATGATCTTAACAATCATTTTTCTTTCCATTATATAAAAACCTCTCTAATAAAAATGATTTAGGAAATTATTGCACAAACTCAACTCTCTTTGCTCTGATACCATAACGTTGCACATGCTGTTTCTTACAAGTTGTACATTCATATCGTAAATCTGTTTTCTTTGTTGTTTTTGCACCAGTCATTTTAAATTGAGTTACTGCTGGCTTTGAATATCTTCCAAGATTTCCATATCCACGCGCTTTTCCACGCTTTCTTGCTCTGTACTTAGAACCTCGTGATAATGAAGAAGGCGCTCTTTTTTTATTAAGCAATATTTTATGTTCAGTATGATGTTTACAATATGGACAATATCTATTTGCTGTTTTTGGTAATTTCATCTATTTTCACCCATAATTGACTTGAATATTAAGAAAAAGTTTGCTTATGTTTATAAAGTTTATTATTTGCATTAATATTTGCTTGTTCACTTCGTTCACAATGCAAATACTAAGCTTTGTAATTCGGACTTGTGTTAACTATGATAGGTATTAGTGTTGTTCGCACGGCTGAACGAAGTGAATGCTGTGCTTAACGTGTTTTTGGTCAAGGTTTTTCTTAAAAACGTTGGTGAGGTTTGTTCACTCAGTAAATAATAAGTTCTGTAATTCGGATAAAGATAACTATGAAATAATTAAGAGCTGATAGTAATATTTAACTCACCAACTGCTGATCCTCATCAACTACACCTTGATGCTGTTTCTCTGAATCTTGCACTTCTTCAGCTCTGCTTTTCTTAATTAATATATCTGCTATTTTTATAGGCAGAGCTGCTGTTTCATTCTCCTGAAATGGACCATATATTTCCATCTCTTCTCCAACAAACTTAGGAACAGCTGTTATGAAACGGATTGTTTTTAATGTCTTTTCTGATTGAACTTGCTGAAAAACTGGTTGTGATAATGGTTGCGAAGGTGATTGCTGCACTTTTTCTTGCACTTCTTGATGAGATAGTTTATGATTAACTGTTGGTTTTTGCTGCTGAATGAGCTTTTCAAGGATTTCTGTCCTAAAATATCGCATATCTTCAGTTATCTTATCAAAGAAAAACTTTTCTTCAACAAGCATTGCAGAAGTATTCATTATATTATGCTGTATCCTGACCTTGTTTAAAGCCATTACAATTATCTTTCGTTCTCTTCTGTCATATAACTCCCGCAATAACTTATGGATATTCTCCAGCTGTATTGTCAGTTTCTTTACTTCTTCTTTCGATTCATTCTTGCTGATTTTATCGTTCAAAATAGCATCTTTTTCTCTAAGGTAGGTAATAATATCATTATAGAATGTATTATCTAACTTCTGCAGTTCTTCTCTATTCTTTTCTCTGCGAAATATATCAAACAATACTTCGTATGTTATTTTGATGTCATCCATAAAAATGGGATTACTTCGAGGTATAAAAAGATGATGAATAAAAGGAGTATTTCCTGAACTCACTTTGTTCGTTCAGGAAATACAAACTCAGAGATTCGGACATGGAGTTAATTACGAGATAGCAACGAATAGAATCAATTATATATTATTTTTGTATCATAGTGGAATAATAAAGTTATATTTATGATTAAGAAACTGATATTCTTGTAAAGCAACTGTAACTGTTTCCATTTTCATCACATAGAATCTAAATATCTTTAACTATATATATTTTTCTATAGAAATCCAAACTAGTTTTTTTATATTGTGAATGAAATGAACAAATAAAAAAATATAAAAAAAAGGAAAAAAATTCCCTTATTGTGTAGCTGCTGGTGCTGCAGGTTCTGCTGGAGCAACTGGTGCTACAGGTTCTGCTGCTTTAGCCACTTTTTCTTTATCAACTGCTAATTCAGTTCTTGTTTTCCAAGCAAGTGTGCTTTCACTTACTGTTAAAGCAACAACTTCATCGCCTTTTAACATGAACTTCTTATATTCGTTCAACATTTTAGCAGCTAATCTTGTGTCGTCAGCTGTTTGTCCTGCTACAACCAAAGCCATCTTTCCACCTTCTTGGTTGTATAGCTTGATTACTGCTTGACCAACTTCAATGCCTAGAGCACTTGCACAATCTGCTGGGTTACCCATCAATTCTGATACAACTGCATTAGCGCATGGACCACCTATTGCAATGATGTTCTTTGTTTTTGCATCACTTACTTCAGTATCCAATTTTGTTTGATCAACGCCAATTGGTTGCATTTCAGTTGTGTAATCGCCGCCTGCTACAGTTGCTGTTGCAGCTGCTGCTGGTGCTAAGTACACTTGCGCATATACTGCATTTCTTGGGTGTGTTACTACAATCTTTTGTTTTGATGAATCGTCATCTATCCAAATTTCAGTTCCTTTCAATGTCATTGCAACTTGGTTGTCATCATCTGTGTTGCTTACTGCTTTTTTACCAAATGTTGTTGCTGGGTTAATTAAATGTCCCCATTCAAATACATTGTCATCTGAGTCATCATATGTTCCATTGAACTGAAATTGTCTTCCACTTATTGAATAACTTGCTGTAGCTAAATCACCGTCATTATATTCTGAAAAATTACCAGCATATAATGTATGATTCATTGGTGCAAATGTTGCATTTCCATAAAGAGTTGCTGTAATATTACCTGCTTGTATGTTGTGAAATGCAAGAGTTCCTTTTTCTTTTGTTTGAAGTTCAACGTAACAATCACCTGCTGAACCAGTAGTTGCACCATCTAAATTAGTATAACCTGAACCTAAAGTAGTAAATGCAATGAAACTAGTTCCAGCAACTGAATCACCACCACCTATTGTTAAAGTTACTGAACCAGCACCACCACTTAATGAGAAAGTGTTAGCTGCACCTGCTGGACTTCCTGTAAATGCTTTGTCATTTGTTTCAGTTCCTGTTGTTAAATCTTCAAAGCTAATCTTTGAATCAGTCAAATCTAACTTTGAAATCTTTACTAGGTGACCATCTTTGGTAGTTCCTGATGATACAAGGAATTTTGCACCCTTACAATCAGTTAAGTTTACAGATGATACACAAGTATCTCCTTGCAAATAGATTTTACCATCTACTGTGTCAACGTCATCTCCCCAATATGTCTTAGTATCACCATCTTTTGATTTCAGGTTCAATTTCATATCTTTTCCTTCTCTTGTAACAAACTTAATTGTTCCTGATTTTCCACTTGCATCAAAAGTAATTGTTTCAGTATCTCCTTTTACAAGTTCACTGAAAATCATTTTGAAGCCGCCAAATACAGGATCAACCAATGAATCACCTGGCGCTAAATAAAGCTTATCATTATCAGGTCTTACTCGAACATCCATTGTTTTCCATTTGTTCTTTGTTGCAGTTCCTCCTGAATCTGTACCAAAGTACACATCAGCATACCAACCATTAACATCAGAGATTTTCTTTTCATTTAATTTTGCTTCTGTTTGATGTACTAATTCAAGTGTTGCTGCTCCAACAGAGATTTTACAAACATCAGTGTCTTTTGCTTCAGAGGCAATTTCTCTTCCTTCAATTGCTCCAATTACAACACCGTTAACTGTTTCAGTTGTTCCTGTATCAACCCATACTGATTGACCATCAACGAGTAATCCACAGGATGTTGCTCCTTCGTTTAAATCAGACATTGTTACTGTGTGTTCTGTACCATCAACTGTTACTTTTACAGATTCACCTTGGCTTAACCATTGAACGTTTTCTCCACCTAATAATTTAAGTGTGTTTACACCTGCAGATGTTGGTGTTGCTCCACCCATTGTACCTAACTTTGAATTGACAATAGTAAATGATTTACCCATGATTTTCAAAGTAGTTCCTTCAAGATCTGCTTTTAAAAGCGCAGAAGTTGAATTATCAACATCAACTGCATTGTCAAATTCTAATGTATAGTTCCATGCATAATTGTTTGATGCATCTGAAACATACAAGTATGTTCCTGCTTTTGGAGCTACATCATCATCTTGCGCATGCTGCAATACTAAAGTTCTGTCAACTTGGAATCGCAAGTTTTGCACATAGTCTTCAGTATTTTTGTTGTTTCCTTCATTATCTTTGTAAGAACCATCGCCAAATACACCAGGTAATTCTGAAGAACCAATGATTGCATCAGTTTGGTTTGCACTTTGGTTGTAATACCAATCATTGCTGCCCATTTTGTAACCGCCAGTTACGTCAACTGCTGTTGTTGCTGCTGCGTTTGCATTTTTTAGTGTCTTTTTGACAGCTACTTGCTGCACTGATGTTTGTATAGAACTTAATCCAATAATATCTTCTGCTTTTGCATTCTTTCCTACAACAAACATACCATCAAACTTTCCGTCTGCGCTAACAAAGTTTGTTGGAAATCCTGCTAAATCTCCTGCAGCCATTGCTCCTATAACAGTTGCTCCTAACATTGAAGCACCCATTCCCAATGCTGCGATCTTTTTTACTGTTTTTCTTAATTCCATCGTCCTAACACCTCCTTAGTGTTGTTTAGGCTACCATTATTTTTTTGTTTTTTTCTTGTTCGTGCACAATACATACAAAGTATTGTATGACACAAACACAAATTCTGTTTAATAGATCCGATAGGTATTTGGATACTAAAAACTATAAAACCTAAAAGGCAAAGACTTATTTATAAAACTTTCGTGGTGGTTTTTTATAAGAAAAATAGTTAAATCTGTTTTAACGGCTAAAAACATAAGATTTTCTTGTTTCAGACGTTTACTACACATAAGTGATAGTCACTTGATTTTCACAATTTTTGAAAAAAGAGTTGTGCAAATTTATAAATAAGAAGTTATCTGGTATATTTTGGATTATAATAACTTCAATTTGATTATGCTTTTCAGTTTTATGATTATCTTGTTGATATCCTTTATTTTTCGTTCAATATACTCTTTATCAACAAAAAATCCATCATAAGCAATTTTGTTTCTTGTAATTCTTAGATCATCTATTAGCAAGACCTCATATTCGTTAAACTCATGATATTTTGCCTTAATATATTCTATAAGTCTTTTATGCACTCCTTCACCATATGTTTTGTATCCGTCTAACAAAAGAACAATGCTAATCAACTCCCTGATCACATCATAATATTCTTTTGTAATATGGGAGCTGAATTTAGCAATATCTATCACTTTAATCATTTCAATAGTTGCATCTACCATCTTTAAAATAGATTTTGCCTTTTCCTTATCAGGAGTTATTTTTATTATACCTTCTTCCATTGTGAACATTCAACCTTCAAATAGCCTTTCAATTTATCTCCATTTATTAAATTATTTTTCAATTCTTCACTTAATTTGGCAAATTCTTTCTCAAAAAAAAGATTAATCTTTCTGTTTAGTTCCTTTTCATACTTTTGCAAATCTAATTTTTTCTCCCCGCACTGCAAGTATATATCTATATCACTCTGTTTTGTATCCTCACCCTTTGATGCTGAACCAAAGAGGATAATTACATCAGGCATACATTTATCATATAAATAGTCTAAAAGCCCTGATTCTTTTATTGCTTTTATCATTTCTAGTTTTTTTAGAAATTTGAAATAATCCCCATCCCTATTTGCATAATAAACTGGATATTTATGAATCCTATGCTCTTTCTTAATAATGAGATTCTCTCTCTCAAGCTCTTCTAGATATAACTTCACTGATTTTGGAGCAAGATCTAACTTTCTACTTATTTCCCTTAATTGAAATCCTAGTCCAATAGGTAAAGGGTCATCAAAAAATACCCCCAAAACCCGACTAATGTTATCTTTCTTTAACATATGTGATAATAATATTACAACTGATATATAAATATTACCATTAGTATTTCTGAATTCGCATTGCTCATTCAAGAAATACTACTTTCTTTAACTACAACATTGATCCTAACTTCTTCATGTTATTAGTTACATGAATATTATTAGGGTTTAATGCAAACGCTTTTTGCAAAAACTCATATGCTTCTTGATATTGTTTTTTTCCAACAGCTATCATTGCTAACCCATTATATGCATCTGCATTTGCTAAATAAGTATTACTTTTCTGGAAACAATCAATTGATTTATCAGAAAGTTGCTGCTGTGAATAAACAATACCTAATATATAGTAAAGGTATGATAATTCCTTTGTGTCAATTTCTTGCTGAAATTGAAGATATTGAATATGCTCAACTAATAATTGTTGAGATTCTGCAATTCTGTGTATTTTTACTAGAAAATCAGATAAAACCCTAACAATATTTGGAAAATCTTTGTTCTGCCTATATATAGTATGTAATACATCTACTGATTTTGCCATTTGTTTATTATCAGCATACGCCATTGCAAGATTAAATAGCACAGTTGTATTGTTTGGATAAACTGATAGTTGTTTTTCTGCTAATTTTAGATAATATTGTTTTTTTGATTCTAAGAGATTTGCATCAAATCCAATATGATGCACTATATAATTAGTTGCAGCAACCTGCTGTTTTGTATCAGCAATGCCATCCAATTGCTCATGAATTAAATATTTGTACCGCAATTGTGGAATATTCTTGAATAATTTAATAAAAGGTCTTTCACTAAAACCTTTGAATTGTTTTTGTAAAAACTCAGGAATATGTTCTTTATCTTCTTGGATGCTGTGAAAAGAAGGGATTGTTGTATTGTTAGTATAGTTTCGCTGCAGAAAGGAAAATGCTAATAATTCTTTATTCTTAAACTCCACCAAAATATCTTTAGGATTAAACATTATGAATTCATCAGCATCAATCACAAAGATCCATTCTTTTGTTGCCTTTGATAATGAAAAGTTTCTAGCTGCTGAAAAATCATTAATCCAAATAAAATCATAAATTTTATCCGTATACTGTTGAGCTATTTCTTTAGTTTTATCTGTAGAACCAGTATTAATTATTATAATTTCATCTGCAAAACTTTTAATAGACTCCAAACATTGTTGTAGATATTGTTCTTCATTCTTAACAATCATACATACTGAAATTGTTGACATAATCTATAGAGAAGTAAGATTTGGTTTATATAATTATATTAAACAGAATTCATCATGTTACGTTAAATCGTAACATACATAGAATAGATGTTACACCAAAACGTAACAATTATATAGTAGATGTTACACCAAAACGTAACATGGAACTAAAAAAGATTGTTGAATGGAATCCATGGTGGGAAAATATCTCATCATTAGATAAATTAAAAGGAATTGAAAGAGAGAGTTATAAAGAAATAGTTAAATCAATTGCTATAAAAGAAATAACAATTATACTTGGGGTAAGAAGATCTGGAAAGAGTACATTAATGTATCAAATGATTTATCATTTATTAGAAAAAGGAATTAATGCCAAACAAATATTGTTTGTCAACTTAGAGGATGTTACGCTAGCAAAAGATACATTAGATGAGATATACCAGTGTTATAGAGAAAATCTTAATCCAGAACAGAAAGCATATATTTTTCTGGATGAAATTCAGCGAAAGGAACACTGGGAAAGTTGGCTCAGAAAGAAATATGATCTTAAAACAGATGATAAATTTGTAATATCAGGTTCTTGCTCATATCTTTTAAGAAAAGAATATGCAACTTTGCTAACAGGCAGGAACTTAACATTTGAAATATATCCGTTAAGTTTTAAAGAATTTCTAGTATTCAAAAATGTATATATAGAGCAAAAAAATATTAAAAAAGAAATAATCACAGAAAAGACAAAGACTATAATAATAAATATGCTAAAAGAATACATAGAACAAGGCGGGTTTCCTGAAATAGTCTTAAAAGAAGAACAATATAAATCAAAAATTCTAAAACAATATTTCGGGTGCGACTAGTTCTTTTAGGTAACTTCTAGTAATTCTGCTAGTTATTTAACGATAGAAAAGCGAAAACTTTATATATTAGTATCTAGTTATATAACTAGATATTAGTGAGGTGATATCTATCGGATTTAAAACAAGAA
>JACRKF010000029.1 GCA_016219865.1 Candidatus Woesearchaeota archaeon
CAGAAACTCCAAAAGAAGAATCTGCTGCAACTGCAACATCCACAAAATCTGTAAGAGCTACAATAGAAACTCCAAAAGAAGAATCTGCTGCAACTGCAACATCCACAAAATCTGCAAGAGCTACAGCAGAAATTCCTAAATCAATAAACACATGTCGTGATAGTGATAATGGAATTAAATATGAGATCTATGGTATTGTTATTGATGAAACGGGTAATGAGCATAAAGATTCATGTAGCGACGATGGAAAAATGTTAACAGAACATTTATGCAGCAATGGATTCTGGGAACCTGAAACAGTTGAATGTTCATTGCAGATAAAAGGAACTGTTTGTAAAGAAGGAAAATGTGTAAAAATCTCAACAGAAGTTGAAAAAGAAAAAATTATAGAAACAAAACAGTCATGTGAAGAAGATAGTGAATGCTCTAATGGTTATGTATGTGATACAATAGCAACATGGATATGTGTTCCAAGTCTTCCATTACCAACGCAACCTTCTCAACCATCTGCTCAAACACCACAACCAACAGATTCTTGCGCTAATGGTATTCAAGATCAAGATGAAGATGGCGTAGATTGCGGTAATATTTGTCCAAATGAATGCGCACAAATTGTTCAAACTAAAATCGAAGAAAAAATAGACTTATGTGAAAAAACATTTGGCATCAAAGAAGGAACTGAAATTTGCAAAGAATCAAAAATAAATATTTGCAACCAAGGTGAATTTAAGATAACTAAAAGATGTCAATTTGGCTGCAAAGAAGATTTATCAGATTGTAAAGAAAAAGAAGATATCAAAGTTGAGACTGCAGAAACAATTGCTGCAGAACAAGAAGCAAAACAATTAACTGTATTAGCAGAAATTCTTCCAGAAGCAATACAAAGACCAGTAGCAGAAATAAAGATAAATGAAGAACCTGCTGAATCTGCTGCAGCATCTGTAAATGAAGAAGGCAGCTGTAAATTGACTGTTGTAGAAAAATCATTCACAGTTGAAGAAAAACAATGTTTAGATAAAGCATTAGAAGGCAATGAAGAAAGAATAAAAGGATGCGTTAAAAGAATTGAATCAATCGCTGGAAATATAGAATCATGCGCTGATGATCAAGTATTCAAAGCATTATACGATTGTACATTAAAATCAATGCCTCAAACGAAAATTGAGATGGAAAAATGCATGGAAGAAGCGCAGATACTAACAACAATTCCAGTTGAAACATCAGCAGTTCAAGTTGAAGATATTCCTGCGCAAGAAGAACCTGAAATTACAGCGCCTATATTAACTACAGAACCTGTAGAATCAATACCTACTGAAGCTAGTTCTTCAGCAGTTACTTTAGACGAATTCACTTGTACTCAATCTCAAGATGAACAAGGAAAAGTAACTGTAAAAGGATATTGGAAAGAAGATCCAGATCAATTATCAACAGTTTCAGATTATTGCGCCATCAAAGAAGCAACTGGCAGTTATACCACTGAATTACCTGAATGTACTGGAGATTCTTGTGTTATAATGAAATATGATTGTGAAGGAGAATTCATTATGTCTGGAGCTATTTCATGCTTTAATTGTAATAATGGAGTATGTAAATCAGATGAAACTAAAACAGAAGAACCAACGCAAGAACCTACTTCAACAGAATCACAAAAACAAGAAGATCTTGCAGGAAATGCTGTAACAGCTACAGTTGAAGAAAAACAATCAGAAAATCCTACCGAAACATCTACACCTGCAGAAAAGGAATCTGTAATAGAAGAACAATCTGAAACAACGTCTAATACAATATCAAACACTGCAAAGAAAACAGAAGAAACACCAACTCCTATTCTTGCAGAAGAACTTCCACAACAATTAGATGCATGTTCAAACTCAGAACAAGACGGAGACGAATCTGACATTGACTGCGGCGGAAGTTGCTCAACAAAATGTGAAGTAAATATGTTCTGTAATTCAGATGCAGATTGTGCAACAGATAATTGTCTTGAAAATTTCTGCGCAGAAAAAGAAGAAACTGCAACAAATGAAACAATTACAGATGAACAAACAACAGAGGATGATTCAAGCTTTTTTGAAGATTTATTCTCTTTTGGAGATGATACTGCAACAAATGAAGAACCTGCAGATGATGCAAGTTTACCAACAGATGGCCCCCCATTAGATGTTCCATTAAGTGATGAATCTGCTTCAGCAAATGAGATAAGTGATGATAGTACAACATCAGAAACTACAGAAGAACCATCTGCAGCAACTGATACTGAAGATACTGAATCTTTAGAAGAAAGCCAAAGCGCAGATGATATTCCATCAGTTCCAGCAACTGAAGAAACACCAGAAGAAACAGAAGAACAACCAAGTGATTTAGCAGGATTAGCAACAGACATTCTTGAATCAACTAATAAAGATGTAACGTTATCAAATATAGAAGGAACTGTTAGAGTTGGATATAATGAGCGAAAATTAGCAAAACCAACTGAAGAAACAACATTGTCAGAAGGAGCAATAATATTAACAAGCGCAGATTCATCTGCAATTGTAACATTGCAAGAGATTAAATTAAAAGAAGAAGCAAATACTCAACTAAAAGTTGATGATATAAAATTACCTAAAGGTAAAAATCAAGGCGTTACTGCATTTGATTTGAAAAGAGGAAGCGTAACTACATTATCACAAAACGAAAATGTAAGACTTGTTGTAACTACAGACAATACTGATGTTACTGCTGACGGTCAAGTTAAAGTTACATATGATAAGAACAGAAAAGTAACAATTGTAAAAGCTATAAAAGGTTCTGTAATAGTCGAACACAAAGGAGATGACATCAAATTAGCAGAAGGTCAAAGCAGAGAATTTAAAGGAAAAGGATTCTTTGGCAATCTAGTAGATATATTTAGTTATAATTAAACTTTACAGCTCATGATATAGTTAAATTTTTATAATACATCCGCTTAACAACTCTATGACAACAGAATACACATTAGAAAACATTTCCACATTGCCTTTGCAATTAAAACATGATTATCCTGGCTATAAGTTGCGGGCACATCATGAACTTAAACTATTCAAAAAAAACGTAAAATTAGTCAAAGAAAGCAAGAAAATAACCACAATTAGATATGAAAAAGACACATTACGCTATCCAGTAACCAAAATTCTGCAATTAATTGAAACATCGCATGAAGATCCTTATTTTAAGAATACTGTTGGTACAATTGGCATCAAGAAAATAGTTGTCAAACGCTTTGGAGATTTAAATGATGACGATGCTATGCGAGAAGGAGTTAGATTAGGCGTTACATTTCTAAAAGAAGCATTAAAAACTATTTATGGCGAGATTAAACAGGATGAATTAATTAGTATTTATTATTTTGAATAAAATAGACATTAATAAAGAATTTGAACCATAACAAATCTTATTTCTCAAAAACAACATTAGGTAAATTCTTAAATTCTTTATCTCCTGTCAAGAAAATAAGTCCATTTTCAAGAGCTATAGTATATCCTAATGCATCAACATATGATACATTTTGTTGTTTATGATTTAATCGAAATAATGCAGATTTTGGTATATATTCTTCTTTAATCTCTAATTTTAATGAAAGATACTTACTATAATAACTGTCTGCAGCTTCTTGACCATATGATTTTAATAACTGATAATAAAGTTCATAGAGATTTAGAATTGTAGTATAACATTCACATTCAACATATTTATCATAATTAGGATTACCTTTGATTATCTCAATAAAAGCATATGTATCAAGAAAATATCTTAAGACCATTCTTTTCTCAACTCGTCTTTTACACGTTGAGTATCTATTTTCCATTCATTTAATGTTCCAAAAGTCTCTCTAAGAACATTTCTTGGTTTGATCTCAACAATTATTTCTTTTTCTGGCTTTATCTTTGCTTTTGCAACCATTTCGCGAGGTATGAC
>JACRKF010000030.1 GCA_016219865.1 Candidatus Woesearchaeota archaeon
CTTTTGTATGCAAATGTTTATGAAAAGCTCTAACTAATGGAACAATTCCAAGAATATGGTCACTGTCGTAATGAGTAATGAACACATTTCTGATAGAATTAATATCAACTTTGGCAGCATAAAACTTTCCAAGCACATCATGTCCTCCTCCTGCATCAAGAAGAAGATTATCTTTCTCATCTTCCAGAAATATGCAAGATGTTGTGGATGCTATCGGCATGCCATGACCTGTCCCAAGGAATGTTAGTTTTTTCATTATTATGCCTTTTTTTATTTCTCTAGTTTAGTTTCTTTATCCAAGATATCTCTCATTTTAATTTTTAATGGTTGTATTTCTGTTTGAATTCATTTGGTAGCTGACTGATAGCTTCTCCGATTATTGTAAGGTTCCACATTACTGCTGCAATTACGGTTTGGTTAGAGTAAAAGTCTTCTTCCTCAAGATTGGAGGTAATATCCTCAATAAATTTTATTGCTTGGAGAATCTCTTTTAAATAAATATCATATTTTCGCTGCAATTTTTTCACCTTTAAGGATTGATTCTTTTAATTCTTCTTTTATAAGGTTATGTTTTTGTTCATTTCTGGCAAAAGAACCAAATAACTCAAGTTTTCTAACACCAAAACTCTTAATCTCTGTTTTATTCTTCTCTAATCTCTTAATAATTTGTTCTTTTGTAAGCATAGTAATAATAGGCAACTTCCATGTATAAATAATTAACTCTTTTCACAGTATTATTCTTTGCTGTATATGCAATTCGAGAGATGGTATAATTATCTGTTTCATTTATTTGTAATATGCTAAACTTTACGTCCTTATTAATACTGTATCTGAGAAGATTATTCTCAATTGTGTATGTGTCTTGCTGTGAGTTATTAAAAGAGAGTTTCATTATAATTATTAAGATTATAATTATAATAACAATAATCATTGCTTTTTTATATTCATGGCAATATTCATCCCTCACTTCTTATAAATCTTACTACTTCTCAATATATTAACTCTCAATTTATTATACTAAATCTCTATGCTAAAACCGCTCTGTCCGGATTGCCCAGATTGGAGAATTTTGAAGAAATTTTCTTCAAAATTCTCTTAACATAAAGTTTTATATAACACTTCATCCTTTCAATGCTGATGGATTACGAAGACTTAGATTTAGACCATCCGGTAAAACATGAAAAAAGAATTGTAGGCATACCTACATCAAAAAAAGAAATCTTTGACTTGCTCAAAGCATGGCTTGCAATTACAATCGCATTTACAATTCTGCTCAATGGTCTGCAATTTAATCAAAATACAATCTTAATTATAATAATTGCTGCAGTTACAGTTGGTTCAGGTTTTCTCCTGCATGAATTAATGCATAAGTTAGTCGCTCAGAAATACAGATGCTGGGCAGAATTCAGAGCAGATGATACAATGTTATTGGTAGCAATTGGATTTTCTTTTTTTGGCTTTATTTTCGCTGCGCCAGGAGCTGTAATGATCTCAGGCAATGTTGATTACAGAAAAAATGGAATCATTAGCTTAGCTGGACCATTAACGAATTATGTATTATCATTATTGTTCCTACCATTAATCTTTGTGCAATCTCCTTTAATACATTCGCTTGGCTTATACGGCTTTATGATTAATTCCTGGCTAGGTTTATTTAACATGATTCCCTTTGGCAATTTTGATGGTGTTAAAGTGTTGCATTGGAGTAAATTATATTATGGTTTGATGGTTGGCTTTGGAGTTTTGTTGTTGATTGTCAAAATTGGATTGCCGTATCTGTTTTAGTATTTGCTGAATGAGCGAAGCGAATTCGCAAATACTAAAACAAATACTAAAAACATATAAATACCAAAAGCATTCTTTATTCTATGCAAGAGCTAAAACCGCAAGAGTTAAAATGCAAGAAATGCAATATGCCAATGAAACGTTTGCATGATATTAAATTTGGTTCAGCTGCTTACAAGCAGTTTAAATGCGCAATCTGCAATACGATCGAATATCAAGTAATTGGTGTAAGATAATAATCTCAATAATCAACAAATGAAGGTGCATGCAATGAACAATGATAATACTGTATTAAATACCAAATTTGCTCTGTACGGATTGCCCGAATCAGATAATTTTGAAAAAAATGTTCTTTTTTCAAAATTATCTTCACAGAAACATGAAGGACTATCTCCTTTATCACCTGTAATAGCAGCATCTGCATTATTGCATGAGTTTAATTCAACAACAGAATATCTTGATGCTCTTTTAACAGCAAGAAACGATGCTTTCTTGCAGCAATCAAAAGATGATTTTAAATCATTGAAGAAGTTCAATCAGTTATTGATGAAGTGATTGTTATCACCATCTTATGACAGCCATTTAACCCAAAGGTTTATATAGGAGATTTAATAAAATACCTTAAACATGGGTCAACAAGAAGTATATAATTTTTTAAAAGATAATAAAGGCAAATGGTTCACTTCAAAACAGATTAGTGAAAACATTAATGTTTCTATAGGCAGTGTTACAATGAGCCTTAAAAAACTGCGAAAATCTCAGTTAGTTAAGTACAGAAACACAGGCAAAAGAAATGAATTCCAATACATGTACAAATAATAAAATTATATTCTCAACATTTAATTACAATCAAAGGCACATACATCTCTTCTTTGCTAGTTCCGCCATGGTTTCCTATATGAAATGTTCTTTTCTCACCAAGCAATTCATCAAAAATAGTATAATTCTCATTCATAATAATTGTATAATCTCCAATTCTCTCTAATAATTTAGAATTTTCTAAGTCTAAACCAAAATATTCTTTTCTAACCAATTCTTCACTTTTATATAATCTACACTCTTTTTTGAACTTTTGTTTAACATACTGCTCAAATTGTTTTACTTTATTTGCGCGAACATAACAATACGCAATTCTTCTCTCTCCAGTCAATGGCATAACTAATGTTTCCTGTAATTTTGGATGATATTTTACATTAATGCTTCTTTCTTTTGAAGTATCAATGAGTCCATGATCAGCAGTTACAATTATTATAGTATTTGTTCCGCTAAGCTGCTTTGCTAATGCATTAATCTTTAGATTCAATCTTTTGAAATGCTTTAGTGTTTTCTTGCTTGCTGCGCCATAATGATGGCAGTGTGCATCAAAATAAGGCCAATAGGCATAGATAAACTTCTTTTGTTTGTTTTGATTTCCATGTCCTTTGTTTTTTACATTTCGCGCAATATGTTTTATAGTCTTAGTCAATTGATTTAGATTTTTGTATGCATAACGTTTTGTTTTATTTGTCATAACCAGAGAATAGTCAGAGCTGACAATATTCAAGTCAGTTACAATATATTTTGCCACATTTATCCTTTCAAAAATTGATTTTTCGCAAAAAATCAATTTTGGATCAACATTTGTCTTGCTAAATGGTACTCCTCCAATTCTTGGAGTAAATGGAAGAATTGCAGTTACAATTCCTAACTCTTTGAGATACATATACCATCCAGTTAAAGCATGTTGTTGTGGCGCAACTCCTGTATTAAATGTAGTGATAGCTGCTGCAGTTGTTGAAGGAAATACAGAAGTGATTCTTGCTCTGCAATTTTGCTCCAGAAAAGTATCTTTGCCATATTTTTGCAGATATTCATATCCAAGACCATCAATTATTAAAAAAATCAAATTTGTTGCTTCTTTTATTTCTTTTGCAGGCAATTGCGGCAATGCTTTGTACTGAGATCTATACTGCTGATTATATGATTGGAGAACAGAAGTCATCAGATTAACAATGCTGCCATTTTTATAGTTTGGAAGAGGCATAAGTTATTCTTATACTCAGCTAATTTATATATTTTTTTAGAAAGTTTTATATAGCTAGTTGTACTTTAGGTTAGAATAAGTACAACTTATGGTGAGAATTATGGTTACAATTAAGATGAAAGTTAGTCAGAAAGGACAAATAGTGATCCCAAAAGTTTTGCGAGATGAATATGGCATAAATACTGAATCTGAAGTAATTATGAAAGATATTGGAGAAGGAATTCTTATTCAGAAACCTATAGGGGATATTGCGCAAGGTTTTCGAAGTTTAGCGCAAAAATATAAAAGAAAGATTAATATGCAACAGATTAAGAGAACAATTGATGAACAATATGTTGAAAGACTGAGGAGTGCAGGATTATAATGGTATATATTGATTCTAATATTTTTGTATTTGCATCGCTTGATTATGATAAATTGAGTGACCTATCTCAAAAGATAATTTCGCAGATAGAACAGAGAAAATGCATTGTTTTCACTTCAGTTCTTACTTATGATGAAGTTGTCTGGAACATTCGAAAACATCTATCAAAGGAAGCAAGTTTTATTGCAGGTGAATTATTCTTATCTTTGTCTAACTTAATTGTAAAGGATGTTACTAAAAACACTATTTTCGAGGCGCATCATCTTATGAAACAATATTTTCTCAAACCAAGAGATGCAATCCATCTTGCAACAATGATTCTAGAAAATGAAACTGAAATTCTAAGTGAAGATTCTGATTTTGATAAGATTCCAACAATTAAACGGATTTCAATCGCTGAGTTTTGCAGAAAAAACAGATTATAGTTGAATATTTGCTGAATGAGCGAAGCGAATTCGCAAATATTATACGAAAAAACATATAAATCCCTCCATTCTTCAATATTCCATGACAAACAATGCAGCAAACAATATGATCACAATAGAATTTCCTGATGGCTCAAAACGCCAGTTTCCTGAAAATACAACTGGAATTCAAATAGCAGAATCAATCTCGCAAGGATTAGCTAGAGAAACACTTGCAATTAAATTCAATGACAAGATTATGGATGCATTCTTGCCTTTGACAGAATCAGGTAAATTAAAACTATTCACATTCAAAGATAAAGAAGGTGTAGAAGTCTTCCGTCATTCTTCTGCGCATTTATTAGCGCATGCTATTATAGAGTTATTTCCAGAAGCAAAATTGACAATTGGTCCTGTTGTTGAAGAAGGATTTTTCTATGATATAGACCACCCTGCATTTCATACGGAAGACCTAGAAAAGATAGAAAAACGGATGAAAGAGATAGTTGACAGAAAACTCGAAGTTGCCAGAAAAGAATATCCTATTGGGGAAGCATTGAAGTTATTTGAAAATAATCAATATAAGGTTGAGCTGATAAAAGAGCTTGCTAATAACGGTGAAAAAACAGTTTCAGTTTATCATCAAGGCAAATTCTTTGATCTTTGCACTGGTCCTCATGTGCCAAATACTGGCAAAATAAAAGCAGTAAAGCTAATGAAGCTTGCAGGGGCTTATTGGAGAGGAGATATAAAAAATAAACAGTTGCAAAGAATTTATGGAATAAGTTTTGCTGACAAAAAGGATTTAAATGAATACTTAAGAATTCTGGAAGAAGCAAAAAAAAGAGATCATCGAAAATTAGGGAAAGAATTAGATTTATTCTTTTTTTCAGATTTGGTTGGCGTTGGATTAACTTTATGGACGCCAAAAGGCACAATGCTTCGAAATTTGTTGGATGATTATGTTTGGCAGCTTCGCAAAGAAAGAGGTTATCAAAAAGTAACCATACCGCATTTAACAAAAAAAGATCTTTATATGACAAGTGGACACTGGCAAAAATATTCCGAAGACCTTTATAAAATAAAAACAAGAGACGGACATGAATTTGCCATGAAACCAATGAATTGTCCTCATCATACTCAGATATATGGGCATCTTCAGCGCAGCTATAGGGAACTTCCTCAGAGGTATACAGAAACAACGATGGTGTATAGAGATGAACAAACAGGTGAATTATCAGGTTTGTCGAGGGTTTTATGCATTACACAAGATGATGCGCACGTTTTTTGCAGAGAATCCCAGCTCAAGGAAGAGTTTTTTAAAATATGGGATATTATAAATATTTTCTATGAATCATTTGGATTTGACTTAAAGATAAGACTTTCACTGCATGATCCGCAGCAATTTAATAAATACATAGGTTCTAAGGAAAGTTGGGAATTTGCGGAAAATCAATTAAGGCAATTTGTTAAGACAAGAAGGTGTGAAGCAGTTGAAGTTATAGGTGAGGCTGCATTTTATGGACCAAAAGTTGATTTTATTGCGCAAGATTCTTTGGGAAGAAAGTGGCAGGTTGCAACAATTCAGATTGATCGAAGCATGCCTGAAAGATTTGATTTGTTTTGTATGAACGAAAAAGGAGAAAAAGAGAGAATTACTATGATTCATGCAGCAATTATGGGTTCAATTGAAAGACTTTTGTCTGTATTAATCGAACATTTTGCAGGCAAATTTCCATTATGGTTAACTCCAGAACAAGTAAGAATTGTGACAGTTTCTGATGCGTTTAATTCATATGCGGAAAAACTGCAATCACAATTTATAAATAATAATATTCGCGCAGAGATAGACAGCAGAGCAGAAACAATGAATAAGAAAATACGGGAAGCGCAGCTTGATTATGTTCCAATTATTTTAACAGTTGGTGAAAAAGAAGTTGCAAACAACACTGTTGCTTTAAGAACATTAGATGGACAAGTGAAGTTCAATGTATCAATCTATGAATTGTTGCAGAAATTAAATCTGTTGATAAAAGAGAGAAAGTTGAAGATTGATCTATAAATATCTAAAAATAGAATCATCTTTCATACACATTATCATGATGATCAAAATCATCAAATACAATTTCATTATTCTCTTTAATAAACTGGAATCTTAACTCGTTGCTTTTCTAAGATCATCGATTGATCTAAATGAAGTGTACTTACCTTTTCTGATCTTACTCAACTTTTCAATATATTCTGGTCGTAATTCTGGTTCTAAATGACATTCTTCATATTCTCTGACAACTAGATTAATCGCTTGTGATTTATCATTTAATCCATGCTTTGCTTTTACAATATTTAATATTCTATTTGAATGTTCATCTATATTTATTACAGTTTGTACCATATTATATCACATATATAAGTATATGCATCAAGTATATAAATATTATTATTAGTTTTTATTCACTTTCACAATTCTCTCTTTATTTCTACTATCAGCTTCTCAAAGTATTGAGCATTTTCACCAGTTCCATAGCTATGATATAATATGCCAGCTAATCCAGTTGGTTCTAACATTTGCTCTGCTGTAAAACGAAATGCATCTGGAATATATGAAACAACAAAAGAGTGATGTTTTCTATCACTATGCGGCCTGAGTACAGCAATGCAAATGCCATTGTTTTCTCGTTGAGCATAGAGCTGTTGTGAAGTAAAACGAAATGTTGCATCAATTCTATCGAGCAATTGTTGATATTGCTGCGGTGTTTCTTGCGGGTTGTCAGCAATGAGTTTCCATTCTCGTGTTAATATAGTATTAAGCGTTTTATCCAAGAATTGATTAGTTACAGTTACAGAGATTACTTGTAGTGGTTTTATTTCATACATTTCTGCATCAACAGCTTGTTGCATAAGAAAATAATATTTTTGTGCTGAAGATAACAGAACTAAATGTTTATACCCTTCAAGATTTTCATATAATTTGTGTGGAACATGAGCAATAATCACACCATATTTTTTATAATTTGGAAAATCAAAATCTTCTTTGCCATCAAAACAAGAACTCCATGGGCGTAGTTCCATCATATTTCTGCCAAAAGCAGATTGTTTGAAATAATACCTACTTTTTTTATAGGCGCATAATCCATCTAAAATCTTCTTTCTTACTGTTGCTGTAATCTCTTCTTCAAAATCAGAAAGAGGCAAACCAAATGCAAATAGTATCTCTTTCTTACACTTTTTAAGAACTTTTCTTTCTAAGCTGCGGTTATAAAGCTCTAGGGTGGAACCGTATGATGTTCTTGTAGTTGGTAATGCTTGTAAGATCTCTTTAAATCTTTCTTCTTCAGTTATGTTCATTATCAATTAGCTAAGAGGTTGTTTCTTTTTTATATATTTTTCTGAGTGAGCGAAGCGAACTCGAAAAATATATATACAACATCCACTATACTATATTTAACGAATCTTCTCAAAAAAACATCTAAACAGAGATAAATTTCTCTAATCTCTCAAAAGATGGTGGTAGGTGGACTAATATGGTTATCAATAGTGTGAACTTTAAAGGATTTGCGAATACTGTAACAACTCTTTTGTTAACACTATTTCTATCTAGGTCTTCTGATATTCTAACTTATAAAAAAGAAATTCCAGAAAAGCAAGATGATCTTTATTCTTACCAGCTAAGTCAAGAGTCAACATTATTACAAGATGCAGAACAACGTTCTCGATTAAGAAATAATAGCACAACTCTTGATGCAGAGATTGAATACTATAAATCACAAGATGAACGTGGAGATCCTTTTGTTGATGCATCTTTAGAAGAGTTATTAAAAGTAAAAATCATTGGAACTCCTACTTATAATGACTTAGAACAACTTACGGCATTCTTTACAGATAAAAATAATAAACAAAGAGGATATGTAAAACATTTTAAGCAATTAGGTATTAAATACATAGCTGTTCTTGATGATTTTCATGACAAATCAATCTATCAAGGTCTTGCGCAGATTGCTGATGGTGTACTCATCATCAAATCTGGTCTTTCTGAAAGAAAAGGATTAATTGCTCATGAACTAATGCATTTCTACGAAAAATGGTTGGAGAGAAATATGTCAAACTATTCAGAACTAAAAGCTAGTTTATTAACAACAATTGGCCCTTATGATAAAGTAATTATAACAAAAGAGAATGGTAATGAAACAGTTAAAAGCTATAAGGACAGTACATCGCTTCAACCAAAGCATGGTTATGTGCAATGTTATGGTGGAAAAAGCTTTTGTGAAGATAGTGCAACATATGCTGAAACACCATTCTTGAATCCTGCTGTTTTTACAATGATTACAAATGATTTTGATAAATATCAAGCAAAAGTTGATTTCTTTTACAAGATAGGAGTTTTTCTCAAAGATGAACATGAACAATATGCAAAAGATATAGCTAGTCGACAAGAATTTATCTCAAATCAGACAAGAGATCAATTGGTTAATGAATTATTAAGGATATTAAGAGAAGCAATCTTTCCTAAAGACTTACCTGTTGAGTCTTGCGCAAATCTTTCTGAAGATTATTTCAATCCCGAATTTTTGAATTCACAGGATCTCGGAATGGAGCCACAATCTTCTTGCCAGAGTCATGGCATTCCTTACATAAAATTAAATGTTTCTTTGGCGCCCCTTCGAGATGCCCCATAACTTGATGTTCATCGCAAATATATTTTTGGCAAGCATCACAATAATACGCAGTATGATCTTGACAAATATAACATGGCCTATCAACAGCATATCGAAATCCCATAATTTATCTCCTCACTAAATAAAATAATTATACATAACTTATAAGTAAAAAACTAAATCAACTCATCCAACTTTCCTTTTTGTGAAGCAGTTGATTTGTCTCCTTTTGCTTTGCTTGCTAATTCTTTAGCTTTTGCTTCTAAATCAACTCCTAAATCTTTCAATGCTTTAATATGCATCTGCATGAGTTGATCAACAATAGTGATTATTTTAGCCATTTCTTCTCTTTCTTTTGCTAAAGTTGATAAAGCTCCTTTATGAAATCCAATTTGTTCATCTTTGCTAATATCTATTTTCTCTGTTTTTTGTTCTTTTGTCATAAAGATTCACTCCGTTTATTTTATGTTTTATAATCTATTTTTTATTAATCATTTCTTTTTCTTTTTGATTCAATTGCCGCAGCACTTTTGCAGGATTTCCAACAACAACTGAATTCGCTGGAAAATCTTTTGTTACAACAGCTCCTGCGCCGATGATGCTATTTTCTCCAATAGTTACTGGCAAAATTGTAGCATTTGATCCAATACTGACTCCTTTCTTTATAATAGTTCTCTTCCAGTTTTTTGAATCTCCAGATGGAGGCAACAAATCATTGATAAACATTACACCGTGTCCAACAAAAACATTATCTTCAATAGTTACAAGTGAGCATATAAAAGAATGACTCTGAATTCTGCAATTATTTCCAATTATAACATCTTTCTGTATTTCAACAAAAGTTCCAACCATGCAATTATCTCCAATTATACAGCCATAAATATTGACAAAGTTCCATATCTTTGTATTCTTGCCAATACTGCAATTATTTATTAATTGATATTGGTTTGGCTGATACTGCTTTCTTTCAACCAAATCTCTTACTGTACGGATTGCCCGATTTGGAGAATTTTGCATTTTTGTAAAATTCTCTTGCGCTTTTTGTTCTGCCATTATAAGAGAAAGATTACTTACTATCTTATATAGTTAATCTTTTAGTGGCTGTACTATTTTCTGAAAGAAAAATCCTTATGAAATTTACGGCAATCATCAAGAAAGGAGAAAAACAGTATGTTGTATTATGTCCAGAAGTAGATGTGGCTAGCCAAGGCTTCAGTATTGAAGAAGCTATAAAAAATCTTAAAGAAGCAATTGCATTACATATTGAAGTGATGGGTTTACCTGAAGGAATTAATAATCAAGAACAACTAATTACAAATGTTGAAGTATAATGACAAAGCTTCCGCGTATATCAGGAAAAGAGTTGATAAAGATACTTTCTAAAAGAGGATTTCAACCAATTCGACAAAAAGGAAGTCATGTATTTCTTCTCAAAGAAACTGAAGAAGGAAAAATTACAACAGTTGTGCCATGACTCAAAAGTTATTTTTGGGTTCATAAATAAATTATTCGAATTCATTCATTATTATTACA
Organism: Candidatus Woesearchaeota archaeon; assembly: GCA_016219865.1. Classification (GTDB taxonomy): domain Archaea; phylum Nanobdellota; class Nanobdellia; order Woesearchaeales; family DSVV01; genus JACRKF01. The sequence goes on from JACRKF010000030.1 coordinate 10,765, forward strand.
ATAATTATAGGATTAATTATTAGTCTCAATCTAAGTAAAAAGAATTAAGTAAATTAAATTTTTCAACTCTTTCTAAATTATTACTCCAACATCACTTTCATCAAAATCTTAATAAACCACTCCATTCTCCCTTTTCCATGCTCCTTGGAAAAATTATTGGTAAAACTTCTACGCAACGCTTTGAATTTTACGTAGAAACTGAAACAAAAAAGTTTGAATATATTGCAGTCAATCATCCGAGCTACAACAAAGTTCTTTGCCAGATAATAGAACTAGAAAAAACAGCGCAGCACATTACCGCAAAATGCAACATAATTGGTTACAAAGATGAGCAAGGCAGAATTAGTCAGATTAGGATTCCATTTGACATTGGTTCTGAAGTATTCAGGGCAGAAGAATCTTTTATCAAGGAAATAATAACAATTGAAAGCAAGAATAGGCTTGCAGCATATCTTGGGAATTTAGAGGGCAGCGCAATTCCAGTCTATCTTGATCTCAACAAATTGCTGACAAAACATATTGCAGTGCTTGCTAAATCTGGTTCAGGAAAAAGTTATTCAGTCGGAGTTCTCTTGGAAGAAATGATTGAGAGAAAAGTGCCTTTAATAATTATTGATCCGCATGGTGAATATTCTTCATTAAAAGATCCAAACACTAACAAAGAAGATACTGCAAGACTGCAAAAACTTAATTTAAAACCAAAAGGTTATAGCAACAGAATTGAAGAATATGGCGATCCTTTATTAAAAAATGACATAAAACCAATATTGCTGAACGAGCATTTGACAACTGAAGAATTGCTTCAGATATTCCCCACAAAATTAAGCAATGCTCAGCTTGCAATTATTTACACTGCAATAAAAGATATGGTTGATGTAACAATTGATTCTTTAATCTTAGAAATGCATAAGATAGATAATAATCTTAAATGGAATATCATCAATGTGTTGGAGTATCTAAAAAGTTTAAAGATATTTTCAACAAATCCAACTCCATTTAATGAATTGATACAGCCAGGAAAATGTTCAATTATAAATTTAAAAGGAATTGCTCCGGAAATACAAGAGATTATTGTCTACAAATTATTAAAAGATCTTTTCATTGAGAGAAAGAAAGATAAGGTTCCGCCATTTTTTGCTGTCATTGAAGAAGCTCATAATTTTGTGCCGGAAAAAGGATTTTCAGAGGCAAAATCAGCGCATGTATTAAAGACAATTGCAAGCGAAGGAAGAAAGTTTGGCTTAGGATTATGCATCATTTCCCAGCGTCCAGCAATTGTGCAGAAGACAGTGCTTTCTCAATGTACAACGCAAATAATTCTCAAGATTACAAATCCAAATGATTTGAAAGCAGTTGCAACTTCTGTTGAGGGTATAACAATGGAAACTGAATCAGAAATAAAAAATCTGCAGATTGGCACTGCATTAGTTACAGGTATTGTTGACCTTCCTCTTTTTGTAAACATTCGTCCAAGAAAAACAAAGCACGGAGGAACAGCTGTTGCAATTGCCAAAGAAGATGGAGAAAACTTTTTTGAAGATCTGAAAGAATTCAGAGAAAAAGAAATTCTTCCTTTAGTTGGTTCTTTCATTAAAAAAGAAGATATTATTGCAAAGTACAAAAGCAAAAAAAGTTCTCAAATTTCTCAAAATCCTGAAACTCAAACTAATTCCCAAATAATTCCAACACCTATTGTTCATTTGATTCCTTGCTTTCTTTTTCTTTGTTCAGAAGAGCGTAATAAGCAAAAGATAGAATACACAATTCTTGTTGAAATGATACAAGGTGAAGTTGTTACAAACTATATTTCTTTTGATGACAAACAGAAAAAGACATTATTATTCTCAGCAGCTTTACCAGAGCTTGACAAACTTTCAAAAAACGAACTTCTTATTCTAGAGGCAGCATTTCATCTGAAAGAATTCAACAGAATTCATCTAATCTCAAAAGTAGGAGTTAACTTTGAGATTGACAAAACAATTGAAAAACTGCTTGGTTTGCAATATTTTGAGAAAGTAAATGACATCCTATACAAAGTCAGCGAAAAATATATTCTCAGCCAATTGTCAAAATACAGTTATCAGCAAAAGATAGAGTTCAAAGAATTAGATTATGACAAAAAGTTAGAGAAATGCAAAAACGTCGACAAGATCAAAGAACGTTTAAGCAAATTCACAACAATAACAGATTTAAGAGAATGTTGGTTAGTGAAATATGAGGTGAGATAGAGTTATAGTATTTCCTGTGTGAGTGAAACGAACTCGGAAATACTAACTCAAAACTTTATTATTCTTTTGTATGCTATCTCTTATATAATGCAATGACTTTCCATATCTAAACAATTTTCTTTCAGCATTCTTTCGTGTATGATAAACATTCTCATCAACGCGTTTTTTTAACATATCTGGTTCAAATGGTTTAGTTATGTATTCATCAACATCAACTTTTATTGCTTGCTTTAAATCTTCAATCTCATGTTTAGCGCTTAGCATAATAACTGGAATATTTTTAGTTTCTGCATTCTCTTTAATTTTTCTGCATACTTGATATCCATCCATTCCTGGCATCATGATATCGAGAATAATAAGATCAGGTTTTTCTTTGATTAATTCTAATGCTTTCATTCCATTTTCAGCTTTGATTATATCATACTCTTGATTTAGTGTAAGGTCTATTAATTCTCTGATAGTATATTCATCGTCCACAATAAGAATCTTTTTTCTCATAAAAAACTTTACTCCGTTCGTTTTTTATTATTATAGTTATACTAGTTTAATAATCTTTCTAAACAATATATAAAAAAGAAAAAAGTCCCCGCCCCCGGATTCGAACCAGGAACCTTTCGGTATCAGCTGGTTGCTTATCATCTTAGTCTGATCGACAACTCAAAGCAACGTCTACAGCCGAACGCTCTAACCGTTGAGCTAGGCGGGGATACTCATAACAATACTAATTATAAGATTTCCAAGTACTATTTAAAACTTTTGCAGACTAGTATTTGCTTGTTCACTTTGTTCACAATGCAAATACTAACCTCTTATAATTCGGTTCGCTTCGCTCACTTTTTTGTGTTTTTGCAAAAACACAAAAAATTCTCAGTAAGCTTTATAAATAGAGGAAAAACTTCAATAGAAATGGTGAAAATGGGTTATATCCTTGCTAATATCTAAAGAAGACAAAACAACGCTTAGATAGAACTATGCAAGACGAGAAATAATCCATTTTGCAAATAACTGCCCTGGTAGTGTAGACTGGCCTATCATGAAGCCCTGTCGAGGCTTCGACCCGGGTTCAAATTAAGCAATAGCCAAAAAAAGAAGTGAGCTAATGCTTATGAATGTCCCGGCCAGGGCGTTTGGGCCAGTAGCTCAGCCTGGTAGAGCACTCGACTTTTAACTCGCGATTGTGCGATGATGAAATCGAGTGGTCGCGAGTTCGAATCTCGTCTGGCTCATCATATTCGAAGATAAAATCAAAAGAGATAAAAAGCAAACGAGGCAAACGAGATATCCAGAAATCCTCGTACGATTGAACGAAGTGAAATCGTACTTAGGTTGTTTTTGATCAAACTTTTTGTTAAAAAGGTTGTGGGTAATTTCGTCTGGCTCATCATATTCGCAGGTAAAATATCATAAATCCGAGAAATAATTTACCGACGTTGCTGGTTTTTTTTCACAGCAAATCTGAGGGCGTTGATGTAACTTATTGAGAGGAGGTCAATTAAACATGAAAAAGTTCGATATAACAAAACATAGTTTAGTGCCAAAGCATGCAAAACTTTCTGATAAAGAAAAGAAACAACTTCTTGAAAAATATAATATCACATTAAACGAATTGCCAAAAATTCTCGCAAATGATCCTGCAATTAAAGATCTCGGATTAAAAAATGGAGATGTTGTTAAGATTGAAAGAATAAGCAAGACAGCAGGTGAATATGAGTATTATCGAGGTGTTGTGAATGCGTAAATACTCCAAAATACTAATTCAGAAATATTTTGATGAACACTCACTGGTTGCATCTGATATTGAATCATTTAATTATTTTGTTGAAAAAGAGTTGCAAATAATTATTGAAGAAAACAAGATAATTGAACCAACAATTATTCCGCATAATATTGATGAGTTTAAGATAAGATTAGATAAGATCTGGGTAACAAAGCCAGAAATAACAGAAGCAGATGGAAGCAAGCGTCCAATTTATCCAATGGAAGCAAGAATCAGAAAAATCAGTTATGCAGCGCCTATATATATAGAGGTAAGCGCGCATATCAATGGTATCCAAAGAGAAACATTTACAACGCAAGTTGGTTCATTGCCAATTATGCTGCGATCAAGATTCTGTCATCTTAATAAATTATCTCGAGAAGAGTTAATCCAAAAAGGTGAAGACCCTGATGATTTAGGCGGTTATTTTATTATAAATGGCACTGAAAGAGTGCTTATCAATATAGAAGATCTAGCTCCAAACAGATTCTTGGTAGAGCAAGATACAGTTGGACCAAGCAAATATGTTGGTAAATTATTCTCAGAATTTGGCAGTTTTAAGATTCCTCATACATTTGAAAAGCTGAAAGATGGTATCTTCTATATTTCATTTACAAGAGTAAAAAGAATTCCAATTATGGTGATCATCAAAGCTTTAGGATTTGCAAAAGATGAAGATATTATGAAATTCATTGCAGGCGAAGAGCAAAATGATGAAACATTAATCAACTTATTTGAGTTTGTTGATATCAAGACAGAAGAAGAGGCATTAGATTATATTGCTAAACGCATTGGGATAACACAGGCAAAAGAAATCAGAGTTGAAAGAACGCAGGAAATTCTTGATAAATATTTATTGCCTCATTTAGGGATTAAAAAAGAAGATCGTTTGCAGAAAGCATATAATTTATGTAAATTGATCAAGAAATATATTGCAGTAAGCAATGGAAGAATTCCAGTTGATGATAAAGATCATTATGTTAACAAGCGTGTAAAGATGTCAGGAGATCTTTTAGCAGAACTATTCCGTGTAAATTTGAAAGTATTAATCGGAGATTTATTATATAATTTCCAGCGAATTGTCAAGAGAGGAAAGTTCCCCTCAATTAAAGTTGTTATTAGGGACAAATTATTAACCTCGAGAATTTACAGTTCAATGGCAACTGGTAATTGGATTGGTGGAAGAAAAGGAATTAGCCAAAGAATTCAAAGAATTAACTTTCTGGAAACATTAAGCCATTTGCAGAGAGTAATCTCACCATTATCTTCAAGCCAAGAAAATTTTGAGGCAAGGGAATTACACAGTACGCATTTGGGAAGATTATGTCCGATTGAAACACCAGAAGGTACAAATATTGGATTAAGAAAAAATCTTTCATTATTAGCGCAAGTTTCATCTGAAACAGATGAAGATAAGGTGCTTAAATCATTGAAGAACTTAGGTTTAAAATCAGTTTAATTATTATAGGTGATTATAATGAGTGAAGTATACTTAAATGGAAAATTTGTAGGTTCAGTTGAAAATCCTGTTGAATTTGTTGATCATATTATTACAGAGAGAAGAAAGAATTCATTGGCAAATAATATCAATGTGCGATATGATCAAGAAAATGATGAAGTATATGTGGAATCTTCAAAAGGACGATTGCGAAGACCTGCTATTGTTGTAAGAGATGGAAAACCTTTGTTGACAGAGAAGCAAGTTTCGCAGTTAGAAAAAAAAGAAATTACTTGGGATGATTTAGTAAATCAAGGGATAGTTGAATATCTTGATGCTGCAGAAGAAGAAAATGCATTAGTTGCATTCAAAGAAGAAGATTTAACACCGCAGCACACACATCTTGAAGTAACTCCATTAGCAATTCTAGGATTGTGCACATCTTTAGTGCCATATGCAAACTTTTCTCCAACTGCTAGAATTAACGCAGGAAGCAAAAATCAAAAGCAAGCGCTTGGTTTTTATGCGGCAAACTATCATATTAGAATGGATATGGATGTAAATTTATTGGATTATTCACAGATTCCAATTGTACAAAGTATTATGCATCCAATTTCAGATTACGACAAACATCCATCTGGACAAAATCTTGTTGTAGCAATTATGAGTTACAAAGGATATAACATGGAGGATTCAATTATTCTTAACAAAGCTTCTATTGAACGCGGATTAGGAAGATCAATATATTATCGTCCAGCAATAGCAGAAGAATTGCGATATTCCGGTGGACTTGTTGATGAGATAAGTGTTCCAGACAAAGAAGTAAAGGGCTACAAAAGTGAACGTGATTATCGTTTCTTAGAAGAAGATGGTATTATTTCTCCAGAAGTATTTGTGCAAGAAGGAGATGTTATCATAGGTAAATCTTCTCCGCCAAGATTCTTAAGTGGTATGGAAGAATATAATTTGACATCAAATTTACGAAGAGAATCTTCAATTAATATTAAACATGGTGAACAAGGGATTATTGACTTTGTTATGTTGACTGAAAATGAAGAAGGAAACAAATTAGTTCAAGTAAGATTGCGTGATGCAAGAATTCCTGAAGTAGGCGATAAGTTTACATCACGACATGGTCAAAAAGGAGTAGTTGGATTAATTGTTGGTCACACAAATATGCCATTTTCAAGCACAGGAATTATTCCAGATTTAATCTTTTCATCACACTCAGTTCCATCAAGAATGACAATGTCGCATTTGATTGAATTGATTGCAGGAAAAACAGGAGCATTATCTGCTCGTTATGTTGATGGAACAACATTTGACGCTGAACCTGAAGAACAATTAAGAAAAGAATTATTGTCAATGGGATTCAAAGAAAATGGCACAGAAACAATGTACAATGGCATCTCTGGAGAACAGTTTCAAGCAAAGATATTTATTGGAAATATGTACTATTTAAAATTAAAACATATGGTTGCTAACAAAATTCACTCACGAGCTCGTGGTCCAATACAATTATTAACACGACAACCAACAGAAGGTCGTGCAAAAGAAGGAGGACTTCGATTAGGTGAGATGGAGAAAGATACTTTTGTAGCGCATGGCGCAAGTTTATTGCTTAAAGAACGATTTGATTCTGATAGAGTAATTGTGCCAATCTGTGAGAAATCAGGATTAATTGGTTATGTTGATGCGCGAAAAGGCAAAGCAATCTCTCCAGTGCTGGGAGAAGACTCAGATATGTCTTATGTTGAGATGAGTTATGCATTTAAATTATTGCTAGATGAATTAAAGAGCATTGGCGTCTATCCAAAGATAGAGCTGGAAAACAAATTTTGAAAACGAAGTGAGCAAAAATGGATGAACGATTTGTATATCGAAAGGTAAAAAGCATTAAATTCGGAATATTTTCACCAAAAACAATTAAAGAGCTAGCTGTTGCAAAAATAGTTACGCCTGAATTATATGATAAAGAAGGTTATCCTGTAGATGGCGGATTAATGGATATTCGCTTAGGTGTTATTGATCCAGGATTAACTTGTAAAACTGACGGACAAAAACTAAAAGAAAGTCTGGGTCACTTTGGTTATATTGAATTAGCAAGACCTATTATCCATATCAACTTCGTTCCTGTTATTTTAACATTGCTTAAAGGAACATGCCGGGAATGCGGCAGAGTATTATTGCAAAAGCAAAAGATGGATACTCTAAAAAGTGAACTTATTGTGCAGGAGATTGAAGACGGCAGAGCTGAGAAAAAAGGAAAAATTAGAGATATTGTTACATTATTAAAAGCAACAAACAAATGTCCGCATTGCAAAGCAAAACAACTTAAGATTACATTAGAAAAGCCAACAACATTCATGGAAGGAGACAAGAGATTAACACCAATTGAAATCAGAAGCAGATTAGAAAAAGTTCCTGATGAAGATTGTGAAGTTTTTGGTATTGATCCATTATCATTTAGACCTGAATGGGCTGTATTAACTGTTTTATTGATTCCCCCAGTTACAATGAGACCAAGTATTACACTTGAATCAGGAGAAAGAAGTGAAGATGATTTAACTCACAAGCTCGGAGATATTGTTAGAATCAATCAACGATTATTTGAGAATATTAACGCAGGCGCTCCAGAGATTATTATTGAAGATCTTTGGGATTTATTGCAGTATCATATTACAACATTCTTTGATAATGAAGTTGCGCAGCTTCCTCCTGCGCGGCATCGTTCTGGACAGCCATTGAAAACAATTGCTTCAAGAATTAAAAGCAAAGAAGGAAGAATCAGGCACAATCTTGCAGGAAAGAGAACAAATTTCTGCGCAAGAACAGTTATTAGTCCTGATCCAATGATTTCAATTGACGAAGTAGGAGTTCCTATGGTTATTGCAATGAAATTAACAGTTCCAGAAAGAGTAACTGATTGGAACATGCAGCATTTGAAGAAATTTGTAGAGCGAGGGCATACAAAATACCCAGGTAGTAATTATATTATCAGACCAGATGGTAAGAAAAAGAAAATTACTGATGAAACTAAAGAACAATTATTAGAAGAGATCCAGCCAGGATATACTGTTGAAAGACATTTAATGGATGGAGATATAGCTATTTTCAACAGACAACCAAGTTTGCACAGGATGTCAATGATGTGCCATCGTGTAAGAGTATTGCCAAATAAAACATTCCGTTTAAATCCAGCAGTTTGCATTCCATATAACGCTGATTTCGATGGAGACGAGATGAACTTGCACGTTCCGCAAACTGAAGAAGCAAGAGCAGAAGCGCAGATTTTGATGGAAGTTCAGACGCAATTAATTTCTCCAAGATATGGTTTAAGCATTATTGGTTGTGTTCAAGATGCAATCTCTGGTAATTATATGTTGACAAAGTTTGTAACACTTACTCGAAATGAAGCTGTTGATTTATTATTATCTTCAAAAGTAACTGATTTATCTAGATTGCCTAATAAAGAACATATTTCTGGAAAAGAAATATTTAGCGTTTTATTGCCTGAAGATTTTAATTTCATTGGAAAATCAAGAGGCCACACAGGAAATTCAGAAGAAGATAAAAAGAATGATACGATTGTATTGATTAAAGAAGGTAAATTGATTTCAGGTGTAATGGACAAAGCTAATCTAGGTGATGGTTCAGGATTATTATTAAGAACATTGCATAAGCAATATGGTCAGCAAAGAACAATAGAAGTTCTTGGAAAAGTCTTTAGATTAGGCATTGAAACATTAATCAAAATGGGATTCTCTGCTTGTCTTCACGATACTGACTTATCAGAAAATGCTCGAAACAAGATTTATGAAACATTAGATGCTGCATACAAAGATGTAGATGATTTCATTAAAGTATTCCGTGATGGAAGATTAGAAGCATTTCCTGGAAGAAGCATTGCAGAAACATTGGAACTAAAGATTCTTGAACGTTTAAACAAAGCAAGAAATGAAACAGGAAGCATTGTTTCAAAGAATGCTAACAAAGCTTCAGCTGCGCTTATCATGTCAGATTCTGGCGCGCGAGGAAATCCATTAAACTTAGCGCAAATTGCAGGTTGTGTTGGACAGCAAGCTATGAGAGGAAAGAGAATTGAAAAAGGTTACAGACATAGGACACTTTCCTGTTTCAAGAAAGATGATTTATCATCAGCTGCTCGAGGATTCATCAGAAGCAGTTTCAAACATGGATTAACGCCAGCAGAGTTTTTCTTTGCTTCAATGACAGGGCGAGATTCATTAATGGATACTGCATTGCGTACGCCAAAATCAGGATATTTATATAGAAGATTAGCAAATGCAATGCAGGATTTAAAAGTAGAATATGATGGCACAGTCAGAGATGCAAATAAGAAAATAGTGCAATTTGCATATGGTGAAGATAATGTTGACGTTTCACGCAGCGAAAATGGAAGATTAAATGTTGCAAGACTTATAGAAAAAGTAAGTGAATAATTTGAGGTCGATTGATATGCATAACGAAATATTCAAAGAATATGAAAGCAAACTTCCTATGGGAATTATAAATGATTTAAAACAAAGAGTGCCAAGTAATTTTTCACAGGCAAAACTAAAAAAAGTGCTGGAACTAGCTTGTGAAGAATATGAACTTATGAAGGTTGACGCTGGAGAAGCAGTTGGATTATTAAGCGCAGAATCAATCGGAGAACCAGGTACTCAGATGACATTGAACACATTTCACTTCGCTGGTGTAGCAGAGATGAACGTTACAACAGGTCTTCCAAGAATTATTGAAATTCTTGATTGTACAAAATCATTAGCAACTCCTATGATGGAAATTCATTTAGAATCTCCATATAATAAAGGAAAAGAAATTAAAGAATTTGCAGAATCAATCAAAGAAAATCGATTAAAGCATATTGCATCCGAGTTTACAGTAAATGTTGCAAAAGCAGCAGTTGATGTAACACTTTCGCAAGAAAAGTTAACAGCATTAAAATTAACAGTTCCTTCAGTTGTAAAAGCAATAGAATCTATGCGAGGAATAGTTGTAAAAGCAGATGGCAATATTGTTACAATAAAACCAAAAGGTAAAGAAGAAGCTATTAATGAAGTCTTTAAATTAAAAGATAAGGTAAAAGAAATATACATTTCAGGTGTAAAAGGAATTACACAGGTTCTTCCAATCAAGAAAGAAGAGGAATTTATTATTGTTACTGCTGGTTCAAATATGAAAGAAGTGCTTCAAATAGAAGGAGTAGATGCAGAAAAAACAATAACAAATGATATTATTGAGATTGCGCAAGTTTTAGGTGTAGAAGCTGCGCGTCAATCAGTAATCAATGAAGTAAAGAAAGTAATAGATGCGCAAGGATTAAATGTAGATCTTAGGCATATAATGCTTGTAGCTGATACAATGACTGTAACAGGTAACATCAAAGGTTTGACACGATATGGCATTGTTAGTGAAAAAGCAAGTGTTCTTGCGCGAGCATCATTTGAAACTCCATTAAAACATATTATTGAAGCATCAATCTCAGGAGAAACAGATTACTTAAATAGCGTCGTAGAAAACGTCATGCTTAATCAGCCAGTGCCAGTCGGTACAGGTTTGCCAGGATTAGTGACAAAAAACAACAAGAAGGAAGAAAAAGCAAAATATTTATAAAAGAGCATAAAATCTTCAACTCTATATCAGTTGACGGAAAACTTGGTGCGATTTCCACGTTGTTCAATCGCACTAACTTAATTTAAAAAAACGACGAACGAAGTGAGGAGTTTTTTTATGAAAGAAACGAAAAGTGAAATAGAAGAGATAAAAGATTCAATTGATGATAAAAAAGTTGTATTAGGTGCAACTGTAACAATTAAAGCTTTAAAAGGCAGTCAATTAAGAAAGATTTTTTTAAGCGCAAACTGCGCAGAAGCAGCAAAAAAAGATATTGAATATTATGCTTCATTTCATAATATTCCAGTAGCGCAGCTTAATTATCCAAGTGATGAAGTTGGCGTCATTTGTAAAAAACCGTTTTCAATTGCAGTTTTAGGATTGCTGAAATAGTTTGGTAGTATAATAATGATAATAATTAAATAATTTGGTGATGACGTGTCAATTAAGTATGATAAAGAAACACTTGGATTACTTTCATTATTCGAGAGAATAAGCAAAGCAAAAGTAAGAGATTGTTTTGTTGATGAAAACAAGCTGTTGATTTTTATTGTCGAGCAGCATGAGCTTGCAAAGGCAATAGGAAAAGCAGGAAGCAACGCTAGGATGTTGGAAAATGTATTCAAAAGAAAGATTAGAATTATTGAATACAACCCTGATATCAAGCAATTTATAAAAAACATAGTTTATCCGATTCCTGTGGCAGAAATTAAGCAGATGGAAGAAGATAACGCAATTTATATAATCACACCGCAAGATTCAAAATCTCGTGGATTATTAATAGGAAGAGCAGCGCAATCATTACGATATAATGAGTCAATTGCGCAGCGGTATTTTCCGATTAAAGAATTAAAAGTCGAGTGAATAAATAATTGAGAAAAATTGAAAACAAACAATGAGGATGAACCATGAGCAACAAAGCATCAGGCATTAATGCTGGAAAACAATTAAAGAAAAGAAGATTAAAATTTCAATGGGCAGATAAGAATTATGTTCGTAGAGTATTGGATTTGAAACGAAAAGCAGATCCATTAGAAGGAGCATCGCAAGCTAGAGCTATTGTGCTTGAAAAGATACAATTAGAAGCAAAACAACCAAACTCAGCAATGAGAAAGTGTGTTAGGGTGCAGCTTATCAAAAATGGCAAGCAAGTCTCTGCATTTCTGCCAGGAGATGGAGCAACAAAGATGGTTGATGAGCACGATGAAGTTATTGTTGAATGCATCGGCGGGAAAATGGGAAGAGCAAAAGGCGATGTCCCAGGAGTGCGATGGTGCGTTATTAAAGTAAATGATCAATCATTAGAAGCATTATTATCAGGAAAAGTGGAAAAAGCAAGAAAATAATGATAACAGATGTCATTATTTTTTTCCGAACGGAGTGAGGAAAAAAATGTACAAGTTATTTAACAGATGGTCAGTTGAAAATGTTGAAGTCAAAGATCAAGGTTTAAAGAGATATATTAGTTTAAATCCTATCATTGTTCCAAGAACATCAGGAAGAAGTGTTAGTGGAAGATTTCACAAATCAAAAGTAAATATTGTTGAAAGATTGATTAACAAAATTATGATTCCAGGTCATAAATCAAAAAAACATTTCAAGACATCATATCATTGCACTGGAAAAGCAATAACAGCATACAATATTGTTGAAGAAGTATTTACAATTATTGAAAATCAATTGAAGAAGAATCCTGTTGAAGTATTAGTGAAATCAATTGAAAACGCAGCTCCAAGAGAAGAAATCATTACAATCGAATATGGCGGCGCTCGTTATCCAAAAGCAGTAGAATGCGCTCCGCAAAGAAGAGTTGATTTAGTTCTTCGTTATTTTGTGCAAGGAGCATATCAGAAATCATTCAACTCAAAAAAAGCTTTCAAGAATGCTTTAGCTGATGAAATTATGAATTCATACAATCTCAGCGCAGCTTCAGCAGCAATTGCAAAGAAAAACGAAGTTGAACGACAAGCAGACTCAAGCAGATAAAATTAGACTTTTATTTTTTTTATTCACTTTTTTACTTCTTTGTTTTTTACTTATTGTCGATATCCTGATTATATCACTAAGTAGTAGTGTTGCATGGAAACATTTATAAATGCTTCTTTATTCCTTTGTATATGATATTGTGGGTTTAAACTATGGCAGATTTACAAATTCCTTTTCCAAGAATTGGCAATAATCTAGAGAGAACAGTGCTTGATGGTTTTTGTTCTAGCAGCTCTGGTCCTACTTGGGAAATTATTGCATCTGAGTTTTTTACAAGATGTGATCATCCTGAAGCAATTGATGAGCATTGGAAACTTACTAGAGATAGAACTAATCTAAAAGCATCAATCAAACAGCGTGAAGAAGTAACAAAAAATTATGGTAAGGCTTGGTCAAAACTTACAGTAACACTCAAAGATACAATAGTTGAACTTTTTGATAAATATAAAATAGGTAGAGTTACTCATTATTCTGTTATTGAGAATAAAGCTATTGATTTAGCTTCATTAATTGATATAGTAGGACTTACTAATGAAGATCTTAAAGTTTATGCAGCAATAGTTCAACGTCAATTAACAAGATATGGTTCAATGCAAATGACATCTCCTTCTTATAGCAGACATCTAGATAAAGTATCATCAACAATCCAAGCAATGAAAGATATTGTAAATGATTATATGACTAATTTAATTGAAAATGATCATATTAAATCTAGTGTCGTAGCGCCAACTGTTGTAGTGCCAACTGTTGATCTTTATGCAAGTATTGAAAGATTAACAGGAGAAAAAGCAGTACTTGCGGAGAAACTTATTAGAGCAGAATCATATGGTGAAGATATTTTCTTAATGCTTTACTCTATACTTCGAAAAAAAGGCATTCTAACACCAAAGGGTATAGTAAATACTTCAGGAGCTGAGCTTTATATTAAGAATCCAGACAATACATACAGTAAAATAATTAAAGAAGTCATCACTCCAGAAAGAATCGCAGAAATAGTTCAAAAATATCTCGATCTACTTGTTGCAGAAAGAACAAATACAGTTGGAAAAAAAGTAATAAGAACAGTCGAAGTTGTGCCTCATGATTATGAAGACGCAAAAGCAAGAGCTGCGCAATTGGATGCAACAGAAACAGTGCATCGTGAATTATTAGTTAAATATAAATTAGTTGCTGCTAAATTAATTGAGTTAATAGCTGAACACACAGAATTATTACCATTAGGAAAACTAATTGATACATTAGAAAGAATTGTAAATGTAGAAGGGGGTAGATTTACAACAGATGACGGAAAAGAAGAATTAAAGAAAATTGTAAGAGAATATAAAATTGCAGTTGATGGTTTTAAATCATTGATTATTCAACATTTCTCATATGATGATTCAGTAACAGGAACAACTAATGGCAGCAATGGTATCAGCAATGGCAATGGTATTGAGAAGAAACCTAGATCTGAGCTTGAAAAGCTTGATAGTCTAACTGAAATTCTTCGAGAATTTCGCGGATATACTTCAATATTAACAACTAAATACCGTTCAGCAAAAACTGATATAGAACGTTGCGAAACAGCAATTAGCGATGCATTACTTAACTTAGCAAAAGATCAGCTGGAAAGAGATGATTTTGGAAAGTTTACTCCAGCTCAACGCACTGAAAGATTAAAAAGAATAACTGAATCAGTTGGCGCATCACGAGTATACGATCATTTGGATATATTCGCAGAAGATGATTCACAAAGAGCAGAATATAGAAGATTAACATTCGGAGCAGCAGCAGACAAATTAAGATCATTAGTAAGTTCTGCAAACACTATTGCAACTGAGATGCATGCAGCTAATCTAACATTACAGGCAGAAGTAGAACCTTTGCGAGATAAATTAAACAAATTAGAATCAGAATTAGCAGAAACAAAAACAAAAGCATTTGATAAAGACGGAAGAATCTCTGCATTACGTACAGAACTTGCAACTCTTGGCACTGAAAAAGACAATACAGAATCAGCAAGAGCAAAACTAGCAGCAGAACTTCCACAATTAAGAAGAGATTACGAAGCAGCAGTACAAAGAGAAGAAGATTTAAAACAATCAGTAGCAGATGTATATAGAGATTTACTTCCAATTGCAGGATATGCAAATGGCGTTGCTTCATTAACAGATGATCAATTGCCTTCAGCGCTTGAAGGTGCAATTAGATTATTAAAACTAAATTATGAAATTCTTCAACAAAAAGTAATAGAAACTTTAGAACCAAGAATTTCAGCGCTTGAAACAGAAGTTGCTAAGTATAAAGATAAGAATGCTGATTTAACTCAAAGACTTGAAGAATCTGCAGCAAGAATTACAGAATTAGAAGGAAAAATATAAGCAAAAAGAAAAGTGTCTTACTTAAAAGGTATGCGTAAAGTATTGTCTGATACAGCGCAATCAGAAGATGAAAAAGCAAGATATGCAACTATGCAAGGAGATGAATTGCTTGCAGAATTACAATCAACAATAGCAGATAACCGTTTATCATTAAGACAAAACTATAAGGGTGCTGTTGAAAGATTAACTAAGCTTGATGAAGATTATGCTAGAGTGTGTAGTGAACTAGAGTCATTAAAAGCAGCAGAATATTTCCTCTTAAGGGGAGACATAACAGAAGAAAGAGTATCTAAAGAAGTATCAGAAAAAGTAAATAAAATTATAACTAGAGTTCTCACACAAGATGTTCTGGAGAATTTATTAAGCCGAGCATTAGAAGAAACAGAATGCCCAATAGGATTTGCTCTTGGTAATCTTGTTTCTGGGTATATGAAATCAAAAGGATTCAGCACTAATGATGATTACAAACAAGCGCTTGCTGCGCAAGCAATAGAATTGACTGGAAGAACAAAAGATGATGCATTCAAATATCAAGTTTTAATTACAAAAAAAGTAATTGGTAAATTAAATGAATTAGTAGTTGATTATGTTAGAAATCATACGATAGAAAGTAATCCCTAGTAATAATCTATTATAGAGAATTTTGGAAAAATAACAATTTTTCTAAAATTCTCTTAAGAATAAATAAAACAGAAAATATTATAAATAGACTAATTCTCCTATAACAATATGTTATATGAACTGCAAGAAATAAAGATTATTCGAAAGAAACATGACCTGACACAGATTCAATTAGCAAAGCTTGCAGGAGTCTCACAATCACTTATCGCAAAGATTGAAGCAAACGCAATAGATCCAACATATAGCAAAACAATGAGAATATTTGAAGCATTGCAAAGTTTGGACAAGAAAGCGCAGCCAACTGCTGAAAAACTGATGAACAAACATCTTCTTTTTTGCACAGCAAATGATGCATTAAAAGGAGTCATCAAGAAAATGAAGAAATTTAGTATCTCACAACTTCCAGTTTTAGAAAATCATCTGCCAATTGGTTTAATCTCAGAAGCAGTTGCTTTAGACGCATTATTATCAAATAAATCAGCAGAAAGCAAAGTAAGAGAAATAATGTCAGATGCTCCTCCTGTTATAGGAAAAGACGCATCATTGCAGATAGTTTCTCATCTATTAACATCATATCCATTATTAATAGTTGCAGAAAAAGGAAAGATGCTTGGCATTATAACAAAAGCAGATATTCTGAC